>CAYWRY010000112.1:0-13611 GCA_964460485.1 uncultured Spirochaetales bacterium | reverse complement strand
TCGCTGGGCGGCGTCTCGGCGATCCTCGCGGAAGGCAGCAGCGACCGCGTCGTCTCCAGCGGCCTCGTGATCGTCGACGTCACCCACCGCAACAACCCGGACGGCATCCAGAAGATCAAGGACTTCATGACCTCGGGGCTCGGCGGCTTCGCGACGCTGGAAGAGGCCGCGGTCGCGATCGCCGCCTACACGCCGCACCGCAAGCGCACGGTGAATCCCGAAGGCCTGCGCAAGGTGCTGCGCCAGCGCGGCGGTCGCTGGCACTGGCACTGGGACCCGGCCTTCATGCAGCGCAAGGGCGTCGAGGTGCCGGCGCCGGACTTCCAGGACGTATTCGCGCTCGCGCTCGGACGCATTCGCGTTCCGACCCTGCTGGTGCGCGGCAAGCTCTCCGACGTCGTCACCGAGGAGGGGGTCCAGGACTTCCTCGCGAAGATCCCGGGCTCGAAGCTGGCGGACGTGAGCGACGCCGCGCACATGGTGGCTGGCGATCAGAACGACGCGTTCTCGAGCGCGGTGATCCGCTTCCTCGAGGAAGACGTGCGCCCGAAGCTGCCCTAAAGCCTGCCGCGGAGGTCGAGCGCATCCCTGAGTGGAGCCGCGCGCCAGCGCCCGACGCGCGGCGGCGGCGCCCAAAGCCGTGGCACCCTCGGCGGCGGAGGTCGCCATGACGCCGTACCCGCTCCCCAACGCTACCCTCGATCTCACCGGCCAGGTCGCGCTCGTGACCGGCTGCTCTTCCGGCCTCGGCTACCGCTTCGCGAAGGTGCTGGCCGCTTCGGGCGCGAGGGTGGCAGCCACCGCGCGCCGCAAGGATCGCCTCGAAGCGCTCGCGCAGGAGATCCGCGCGAGCGGCGGCGTGTGCGAGCCGATCGCCCTCGACATGCAGGATCCAGCCCAGATCGTCGCGGCCGTCGACGCCGCCGAGCGCACCCTCGGCCTGGTCACGATTCTCGTGAACAACGCCGGCATCCCCGACGCGCAGCATGCGACCAAGCAGTCGCTCGCGCTCGTCAACGCGGTCTTCGACACGAATCTGCGCGGCCCGTACATCTTGTCGTGCGAGGTGGCGCGGCGCCTGATCGCAGCCAAGTCGCCGGGCCGCATGGTGAACGTCGCGTCGATGGGCGCCTTCCGTTATCAGGGCGGCGGCGGCGCCGCGCTCTACTCGATCACCAAGGCCGGCCTCGTGCGCATGACCGAGGCGCTCTCGGCGGAGTGGGCCGGTTACCGCATCAACGTGAACTGCATCGCGCCCGGCGCCTTCGCCTCGGAGATGATGGACGGCATGCTCTCGCGCATCGGCGACATCTCGAAGGGCTTCCCGCGGAGGCGCATCGCCGACCCCGCGCTGATGGACAGCACGCTCTTGTACCTCGTGGCGCCGAGCTCGGAGGCGGTCACGGGCACCGTCATCAAGATCGACGACGGGCAAGGGCCCAAGTAGGCGCATGCCGGAAACGGCCGGCAGCCGCGAGCTGGCGCCCGAGGCGCTCGCCGAGCGCGCGACGGCGGCGGTGCAGGCTCGCCAGCCGGGCGCGCGCGTCGAGGGCGTGCGCGCGCTGTCGGGCGGCAGCTCGAGCCTCACCTTCGCCGCCGACCTCGCAGGCGGGGGCGCGGTGCGCCCAGTCGTCCTCAAGGTGGCGCCACCAGACCTCCCGCCCGTGCGCAATCGCGACGTGCTGCGCCAGGCGCGCGCGCTCGCCGCGCTCGCGGGTGCGCCCGGGCTCGCGATTCCCGAGCTGCTCGGCGAGGACGCCGGCGCGCCCGTCCTCGTGCCGCCGCTGTTCGTGATGTCGTTCGTGCCGGGCGAGTCCTACGAGCCATGCCTCGCCGCGGGCGAGCCTCGCGCGACGCGCCCGCAGCTCGAGGCGCGCGCGCTGGCCGCCGCCCGCATGCTGGCGGCGCTGCACGCCGTGCCGCCGAGCGACCCGCGCCTGGCGGCCGAGCCCACGCAAGATCTCTCCGCGGAGCTCGCGCGCTGGGCGCGCGCGTTCGCCTCGTGCGACGAGGAGCTGCGCGCGAACGAAGCGGAGGTCCTCGCGCGCCTCGCCGCGGCACTTCCCGCCGAGGCGCCCGCCCGCGTGCTCCACGGCGACTACCGGCTCGGCAACATGCAGTGCGAGGGCGAGCGCGTCGGCGCGTTGATCGATTGGGAGCTGTGGTCGCTCGGCGATCCGCGCCTCGATCTCGCCTGGTTCCTGTGGAACTCGAGCCCGCGCCATCCCGGCTGCATGCGCGCGCAGCCCGAGGTCCCACCGGCCTCTGCGCTTGTCGCCGAGTACGAGCGCGCGGCCGGCGCGCGCGTGGCAGACCTCGCCTGGTTCGGCGCGCTCGTGCGCTACAAGCAGGCCGCCGCGACCGCGCTGCTGGCGAAGAACGCGCGCAAGGCCGCGCAGCCCGGCGTCGACGCCGCGCGGTTGGCGGCGCTGGTTCCGCGGCTCCTGGCCGCCGCATCCGAGGAACTCGCAGCGCAGCGCTCGCCCGGCGGTTGAGCGCGGCCGTGCTCAGGCGAGGGCGATCGGCCTCCCCGCCCTGACGCGACTGCGGCGCCGGGCTGCCCAGCGCGCTTCCCGAGGAGAGACGCCGCGATGTTCATCGGACTCAGCCCCGAGCAGGAGGCGCTGCGGCGCGAGCTGCGCGCGTACTACGCGAAGCTGCTCACGCCCGAGGTGCGAGAGATGCTGGTGCGCGAGCACGGGGTCGGTCCGGGCACCAAGCAGATCCGCATGCCGATGGCGAAGGACGGCTGGTTCTGCTTCGGCTGGCCGGTGGAGTACGGCGGCCGCGGCGCCAGCGAGATCGACCACTTCATCTTCTTTGACTTCGGGGACGTTCATACTTGCCTGGTACTTCCGTGCCAGCCGTCCCACGGCCACGCGCGCCGGGTCTGTCCCCCAAGTCACTGCCTGGTATGAACGTCCCCTCCGTCGACGCGGCCGGCGCATGCAGCGCGGCGCGCCAGCTCAGCGCATCTGCGCGTTGTCTCTCGTGAGCGCTGCGCGGCCGTCGAGGGTGCGGATCTCGCGCCCCAGCTCGCGCAGCAAATCGAGGCTGTAGGTGACGCGCCCGGTGAATTGCGCCTCGCAGCTCGCGAGCGCGAGCGCGGCCTCCGCCATCGCCTCCACGGGCTCGATCATCTCGGGCTTGATCCACTGGTCGGCGCCGGTGAGCCGCACCGCGGCCGTGATCACCGCGGCGACGGGCGCCAGCGTGTTCACCGCGACGCCAGCGCTCGACAGCTCCGCTGCGATTCCCAGCGTGAGGCGATTCAGCGCAGCTTTGCTCGCGGCGTAGAGGTGCGCGCCGCCGGTCTGCTCGAAGTCGTTGTAGGGTGGCTCCGGCAGCTCGGCCGTCGCCGAGGAGATGTTGACGATCCAGCCGCGCCTGCGCGCGCGCATCTCCGGCGCGACGAGCTGGGCGAGGTGAAGGGCCGCCTCCACGTTCGCAGCGAGAGTGAGCGCGAAGTGGCTGTGGGTGAGCTTCTCGAAGGGGCGGTAGGGACCGGCCGCGGCGTTGTTCACCAGCACGTCGACGGGGCCGAGCTGCGCGCGGCACGCGGCGACCAGCGCCGCCCGCGATTCCGCATCTGCCACGTCGCCCTGGATCGCGATCGCGCTGCCGCCCGCCGCCGCGATGCGCGCCACCGTCTCGCGCAGCGAGCCGGGCTCGGAGCCCGTCGGCGCGTCGAGGCTGCGCGCGGCGCAGGCGACGCGCGCGCCGGCGGACGCGAGCCGCTCCGCGATCGCCGCGCCGATGCCGCGGCTCGCGCCGGTCACCAGCGCGACGCGCCCGGAGAGATCGTTGGATGCGGTGGCCATGGGCGCTCCTCGCTGCGAGGCGTCGCACCTTAGTGCGGATCGAGTCGCGCGCGATCGCGATCGGGTAGGGTGCGCGAGCGACCGAGGAGGAGTCGATGTCGGCGAAGATCGTGAGCACGCGACAGGCCCCCGCGCCGATCGGCCCCTACTCGCAGGCCGTCCGCGCTGGCGACACCGTCTACGTGTCGGGCGTGATCGCGCTCGATCCCGCCACCGGCCAGCTCGTGAGCGGCGACGTGGCCGCGCAGGCCGAGCGCGTGTTCGCGAGCCTCGCCGCGATCGCGGCCGCGGCGGGCGGCTCGCTGGCGGACGCGGTGAAGCTGACGATCTACCTCACCGACCTCGCGAGCTTCGGCGCGGTAAACGAGCAGATGGCGAGAGTGTTCCGCGCCCCGTTCCCCGCCCGCGCGACCGTGGGGGTGAAGGAGCTGCCGCGCGGCGCAGCGCTCGAGGTCGACGCGATCCTCGTGCTGCCGTGACCGCGAACGGGCTCGAGCGCTGCCTTCGCAATCGCGCGTCAAGGGCGCGTCGGGGCTGAGGAAAACGGAGCGACACTGCGCTACCGCAGCGTGCGGAGGTGCGGGCGATGGAAGTGGGCGTTTTCCAGGGCGCCTCGATCGGTCCGAAGCCGTGGGACGCCAGCGAGCCCGCGCGGCTGCGCGGCGACGTCGAGGTGGGCATCGCCGCCGACCGCGCCGGCTTCGACACCTTCTGGGCGCCCGAGCACCACGCGCTCGAGGAGTACTCCCACAGCTCCTCCTCGCATCTCTCCTGCCTCGCCGTGGGCGTGCAGACGACCCGCATCCGGGTTGTTACGGGGATCATGAACCTCTGTCCCCCGATCAACCACCCCGTGCGCGTGGCCGAGCAGATCGCGCTGATCGACGTGCTCACGAACGGCCGCGTCGAGCTCGGCACCGGGCGCGGCAGCGGCAGCACCGAGGTGGAGACCTTCGGCGTTTCGCCCGACGACACGCGCGAGATGTGGGAGGAGGCGCTGCGCGCGATCCCGCAGATGTGGACGCAGGATCTGTTCTCGTGGAACGGGCGCTACTTCCGCGTGCCCGAGCGCTGCATCCTGCCGAAGCCCGTGCAGAAGCCGCACCCGCCGCTCTGGGTGACGGCATCGAACCCCGGCACGCTCGAGACCGCGGGGCGGCTCGGCATCGGCGCGGCGATGTTCAACTTCGCCGACCCCGAGCAGTCGCGACCGCTCGTGGAGCGATACAAGGACGCGGTCGCGAAGGCCGAGCCGGTCGGCGCCTTCGTGCACGACAAGATCACGACGATCGCGCCCGCGTTCTGTCTCGAGGACGGCGACGAGGCGCGCGCCCTGTACGCGAAGTACGAGACCTTCGCCGAGCCACACTTCGCCACGTACTTCGACACGATCCCTGCGAATGCCGAGAAGCTGCGCGGCGAAGCGCACCCGATCCCGCAGTCGCGGCTGCGCGAGATCATCCGCCTGCGCCGCACGCAGGCGCCCACCGGCACCGTGGTCGCGCGCGGCAGCATCGACCCTCAGTTCCTGCACGAAAACGGCATCTGCGTCGGCAGCCCGAAGGAGGTCGCCGCGACGATGAAGCGCTTCGCCGCGGTCGGCTTCGACCAGCTCGTCGTCGTGCCCGTGATCGGCTGGTACATGCCCCAGGCGAAGGTGCTGGAGTCGATCCGCGTGATGGGGGAGAGCGTGCTGCCGGAGGTGCAGAGGGCTTAGGGCTCCGGCCGGCCGAAAGGGCGCTTCCGGGTCGCGGTCACGCGCCGGCCGGCTCCGCCCCGCGCGCCATCGCCATGACGTGCTTGTTCCCGCGGCTCCACAGCACGGTCAGCTTCACCGCGCACAGCCTCCAGCCGGCGGGCGTCTTCACGAGCTGATCTGTGTAGTAGCCGCCGAGGGTGAACTCGGCGTCGCTCTCGCGGTTCGCGAGGAAGTGCGCGGCCTGCACGTACATCACGCAGGTCGCGCGCTCGCCGTCGACCGCCACGCGCGGATTGCTCATCGAGTGCTGCGTGGCGTCGAGGTTGTCGAAGAGCGGCCTCACGCCGGCCACCCAGTCGTCGGCGCGCATGCGCCGCGCCGGGCTGCCGTCCCAGGACGAGAAGTCGACGTCGATCTCGTCCGTGAAGATCGAGCGGTAGAGGGGCCAGTCGCGCGTGTCGATGCCGGTCCCGTAGGCGTAGACGACTTCGGCGACGTCGAGACGCTCGTCGCGCATGTCGCACACCTCCTTCATTCGCCGGGGGGGGCAGAGCGCCGCCGGCCTCGCGTATCGTGCCGCACATGGGCACGGATCTGCGCGGCAGGGTGGTCGTGGTGACGGGCGGCAACTCCGGCATCGGCTTCGGGATGGCGGAGGGCTGCGCGAAGGCGGGCGCCGACATCGCCGTCTGGAGCCGGCGCGCCGATCGCAACGCGGAGGCGTGCGAGAAGCTCGCGAAGCACGGCGTGCGCGCGGTCGGGATGGTGTGTGACGTGGGCGAGGAGGCGAGCATCGTCGCCGCCGCGAAGGACACGCTGGCGGTGCTCGGGCGGATCGACGCGTGCGTGGCCTCCGCCGGTGCGCCGGGCTACGTGAAGGGCCTGCTCGACGTGACGCTCGACGACTGGCGCGCCGTCACGCGCGTCAGCTTCGACGGGCTCTTCCTCACCTTCCGCGAGTGCGCGCGCGCGATGATCGAGCGCGGCGAGGGCGGGGCGCTGGTCGCCGTGTCGTCGACCTCCGCGATCCACGGCGCGCAGCGCAACCACGCCTACGCCGCGTCGAAGACCGGCCTGCTCGGCCTCACGCGCGCGCTCGCCGTGGAGCTCGCGCGCCACAAGATCCGCGTCAACGCGATTCTGCCGGGCTGGACGATCACCGAGATGGCGATGGGCGGATACCAGAACGAGAAGTTCCGCACCGTCACCACCAATCGCACACCCGTGCGGCGCTGGGCGGAGCCGAGCGAGTTCGAGGCGGTGGGGGCGTACCTGTGCGACCCGAGCCTCACGTTCCACACCGGCGACTCGCTCACGGTGGACGGGGGCTACACGATCTTCTGATCGTTCATCGGGTCCGACCCGAATGGAACACCCGCGGGCAGCCGCGCGCGAAGGAGCCGGGATGAAGTTCGGGATCTTTTACGAGCACCAGCTGCCGCGGCCCTGGCACGAGCGCTCCGAGTACGAGCTGCTCAACAACTCGCTCGCGCAGGTCGAGCTCGCGGACCGGCTCGGATACGACTACGCGTGGGAGGTCGAGCACCACTTCCTCGAGGAGTACTCGCACTCCTCGGCGCCCGAGGTTTTCCTGGCCGCAGCGAGCCAGCGCACGAAGCAGATCCGCCTCGCGCATGGAATCATCCAGCTCACCACGAACCACCCGGCGCGCGTGGCCGAGCGCGTGAGCACGCTCGACCTGCTCTCGCACGGGCGCGTCGAGCTGGGTATCGGCGAGGGCTCGAGCATCACCGAGCTCCACCCCTTCGATCGCCGTTTCCGCGACAAGCGCCCGGTCTGGGAGGACGCCGTGCGCGCGTTGATTCCCATGTTCGGCGACGCAGCCGTCGAGTATCACGGCCCGTACTTCGACTTCCCGCTGCGCAACGTGCTGCCGAAGCCCTACCAGAAGCCGCATCCGCCGCTGTGGGTGGCGTGCTCGCAGCTCGACACGATCGCCATGGCGGGCAAGCGCGGCATGGGCGCGCTCGGCTTTCAGTTCGTGTCGGCCGATGCCGCCCACGCCTGGGTCGCCACGTACTACAACGAGCTCGTGAAACGGCAGGAGAAGCTCGCCGACTACGCGACGAACCCGAACATCGCGCTGGTGAGCGGCTTCATGTGCGCGGAGACGGATGCGGAGGCGATGCGCCGCGCCGACGGCTGGACCTTCTTCCAGTTCGCGCTGCGCTTCTACAGCACCCACGGCCCCGTCGTGCCCGGCACGGTGAGTCTCTGGAACGAGTACCAGGCGTGGAAGGAGTCGGAGGCGGGGCAGAAGGCGCGCCGCTCCGGGCTGGTCGGCTCGCCCGAGACGCTGCGCCGCAAGCTGCGCAAGTTCGAGGAGTCGCACATCGATCAGGTGATCCTGCTGAACCAGGCGGGCAACAACACCCACGAGGACATCTGCTCGAGCCTCGAGCTGTTCGCGCGCGAGGTGATGCCCGAGTTCCATGCGCGCGAGCCCGAGCACCAGGCGTGGAAGCGGGCGGTGCTGGCCGGCGAGATCTCGCTGGCGGAGGTGGACATCGCGGCCTTCACGCGCCCCAACATGGCGCGGCCGACGCTCGAGCCCACGCCGCACGACGAAACGATCCGCGGCGCGTGAGGCCCCTCGCCGGACTGCGCGTGCTCGACCTCTCGCGCGTGCTCGCCGGCCCCTTCGCCGGACGCATGCTCGCGGACCTCGGCGCCGACGTGGTGAAGCTCGAGCCGCCGGAAGGCGACGTGACGCGCGGCTGGGGTCAGATCCGCCACGGCTTGGGCGGCTACTTCGTGCAGCAGAACGCGGGCAAGCGCGCGCTGTGCGTCGACCTCGCCGCGCCCGGCGGCGCGGAGCTGGTGCGGCGCCTGGCGGCGCGCGCGGACGTCCTGATCGAGAACTTCCGCCCGCACGTGATGGCGCAGTTCGGCCTCGGCTGGGACGCGCTGCGCGCAGAGAATCCCCGCCTCGTGATGCTCTCGATCTCGGGCTTCGGCGCCGCGTCGCCCGAGGCCGGGCGCCCGGCCTACGCGCCCGTGCTCCACGCCGAGTCGGGCGCCGTGGCGCGCCAGGCCGAGCTCGATCGCGCGCCGCACACGACCGACTTCGTGCTCTCGAACGCCGACACGAACGCGGGCCTGCACGGCCTCGTTGCCGTGCTCGCCGCGCTCCACCTGCGCGAGCGCAGCGGGGTCGGCCAGCACGTCGACCTCGCCATGCTCGACGCGATGCTGGCCAGCGACGACTACGCGCACTTCGCCCTCGACGAGCACCCGATCACGCGCGGCGGCGGCGAGGTCTGGGACGCACCGGGCGGCCCGATCATGATCACCGGCGAGTTCCGCAATCTGTGGCGCGTGCTCACCAAGCACTGCGGCGTCGTCGACCCGACGCCGGAGGGCGCACCCCTCGCCGAGAAGATCCGCGCGCGGCGCGAGGCCGCGGCGAAGTTCTACGCGAGCTTCGCGACGCGCGCGGAATTGACCGCGCAGCTCGATCGCGTCGCGATTCCCTGGGGCGACGTGCGTTCGGTGGCGGAGGCGTTCGCGTCGCCCACGGCGCGCGCCCGCGGCAGCACGGTGGAGATCGACGACCGCTCGGGCGGGGCGCGGCGCGTGGTGCAGTCGCCCTACCGCTTCTCGGCGGCGGAGAGCGGCGTCGCGGGCGACGCGCGCTATCGCGGCGAAGACAACCGCGCCGTGTTCGCGGACTGGCTCGGCGCCGGCGCCGAGGAGATTGCGGCGCTCGAACGGGCGGGCGTGCTGCTCGCGGAGGCGAGGCGATGAGGAGACTCGAGGGGCGGACCGCGATCATCACGGGCGGCGCCAGCGGCATCGGCGCAGCGAGCGCGCGCCTGTTCGTGGCGGAGGGTGCGCGCGTGCTGGTGGCCGACATGCAGCGCGAGCGCGGCGAGGCGGTGGCGCGCGCGCTCGGCGACGCCGCGATCTTTCGCGCCGTCGACGTGACGCGCGAGGCCGACGTGAAGGGTGCCGTGGACGAGGTCGTCGCGCGCTGGGGGCGCCTCGACTGCATCTACAACAACGCGGGCTTCGGCGGCGCGCTCGGCCCCATCGAGCAGACGAGCGTGGACGACTTCGACCTCACGTTCGATGTGCTCGTGAAGGGCCCGTTCCTCGGCATCAAGCACGCGGCGCCGGTGATGAAGGCGCAGGGCTCGGGCGTGATCCTCAGCACCGCCTCGGTGGCGGGCCTCCAGGCCGGCTACTCGCCTCATCTCTACAGCGTCGCGAAGGCGGCCGTGATCCACCTGACGCGCTCGGTGGCGCTGGAGCTCGGCGCGTACGGCATCCGCGTGAACTGCATCTGCCCCGGCGTGATCGCGACGCCGCTCGCCGCGGGCCGGCCGGACGTGAGCGACGAGGGCCTCGCGAAGATGAAGCGCGCGCTGGGCAAGAGCCAGGTGCTCGGCCGCATCGGCGACCCCGAGGACATCGCGCGCGCCGCGCTGTGGCTGGCCAGCGACGAGTCGAGCTTCGTGACCGGGCACGCGCAGGTGGTGGACGGCGGCGCCTACGCCGGGCGCGCGTGGAGCAAGCAGGCGGAGTGGATCACCGAGCCGCGGCCGATCCGCATGTATCGGCCGGAGGGCCGCTAACGGATGGACCGGAACCAGGAGCGCAGGGAAGAGCGCGCGTGGTGAAGCTGATCGCCTTCTTCAAGCGCCTGCCGGGCACGACGGTGGACCACTTCCAGAACCACTGGCGCACGCGCCACGCGGGGCTCGTCGTGCGCCAGGCGGGCCTGCGCCGCTACGTGCAGAACCACGTGCTGCTCGGCGCCTACCGCCACGCGGAGCCGTTCGCCGATGGCGTCGCGGAGGCGTGGTTCGACGACGTGGACGCGATGCGCGGCCTCGCTCCCTCGCCCGAGTACGCCGCGGTGCGAGCCGACGAGGCGAACTTCCTGGATGTGCGCAGCATGGGCGTGGTGCTGGTGGACGAGCGCTGCATCGTGGACGGCGCGCCGCCGCCGGGCGCGGTGAAGTCGATCACCTTCCTGCGCAAGCGCGCGGACCTCTCGCCCGAGCAATTCCGTCGCAGCTGGGCGGACCTGCACGGCCCGCTGGCCGCGCGCGTGCCCGGCCAGCGTCGCTACGTGCAGTGCCCGGCGCGCGCCGGCGGCTACCGCGCCGGTCGGGCCCCCGCCTTCGACGGCGTCGCGCTCGGCTGGTTCGACGACACGGCCGCGCTGCGCGCCGTCGCCGCGAGCCCGGAGCTCGCGGCGATGCGCGCCGACGAGCCCGCCTTCGTCGCGCCGGGCGAGCTCTCGCTGGTGTTCGCGCGCGAGGTGGAGATCGCCTGCAGAGAGCGCGATGCGGATCGCTGAACGCGCGCGCGATCCGGCCTAGACTCGCCCCTTCGCCGAAGGAGACGCCATGGCCGATCTGCGCGAGATGCCCGAGGCCGAGCTGCGGGCGCGGGTCCGCAAGCTGCTCGAGGAAGCGCATCCCGAGCGCACCGAGTCCATCCCGTTCCGCCGCAAGCAGTACGAGCACGGGCTCGCCTGGGTGCACTTCCCGGAAGGCTACGGCGGCCTCGGCATCAGCCCGAAGCAGCAGCTCGTCGTGCTCGACGAGATCCAGAAGCACTCGAGAGTGGTGCACCACGATCCGCCGGCCTCGACGATCGGCATCGGCATGGGCGCGCCCACGGTGCTCACCTACGCGAACGAGGCGCAGAAGAAATACCACCTGCCGCGCATCTTCTCGGGCGAGGACATCTGGTGCCAGATGTTCAGCGAGCCGAGCGCGGGCTCCGACGTCGCCGGCCTCGCCTCGCGCGCGGTGCGCGACGGCGACCACTGGGTGGTGAACGGCCAGAAGGTGTGGACCTCGGTCGCTCACCTCGCGAGCTGGGGGATGCTGATCGTCCGCACGAATCCAGACGTCCCCAAGCACGACGGGCTCTCGTATTTCATCGTGGACATGAAGACGCCCGGCGTGAGCGTGCGCCCGCTCTACCAGATCACCGGCGAGGCAGAGTTCAACGAGGTGTTCTTCGACAACGTGCGCATCCCGCACGAGAACATGCTCGGCAAGGAGGGCCAGGGCTGGCGGGTCGCGATCACGACGCTGATGAACGAGCGCGTAGCGATCGGAGCCGGCGGCGCGAAGCGCAAGGGCACCGGCGCGATCTCGCAGCTCGTGAAGCTGTGGCAGCAGCGCAAGGCCGGCGCCTTCTCCCCGGCGCAGGAAGTGATGATGCGCGACCGCGTGACGCGCTCGTGGATGGACAACGAGCTGCTGCGCATCACCTCGCAGCGCGCGCGCGCCGCGCAGAAGTCGGGCAACCCGGGGCCCGAGGGCTCGGTGATGAAGCTCGCGCAGGCGGACATCAACAAGCACATGTGGGAGATCGCGATCGACGTGCTGGGCCAGGACGGCCTCGCCTTCGAGGCGGGCTACGAGCTGCGCCAGAGCGGCTTCGAGCTGCGCTCGCTCGAGGCGGCCGCCAAGTACCAGTTCCTGCGCTCGCGCGCGAACTCCATCGAGGGCGGCACCTCCGAGATCATGAAGAACATCCTCGGCGAGCGCGTGCTGGGTCTGCCCGGCGACCCGCGCGTCGACAAGGACGTGCCCTGGAAGGACATCCCGCGCTCGTAGGACGCTGCGCGCGGACCGAGCCGAGCCTTCGAGTGATCTAGACGACACGTAACGCCCGACCGCAGCTCGAGAAGCCGCAAGCGACCCGAGCGGCGTAGCCGCTCAGGTCGCGCGCAGCGAGGCGAGGCCGAGCGGAGCCCGAAAAGGAAAACTCATGCCCGCCGATTTCGTGTTCACCGACGAGCACCACGAGCTGCGCAAGACCGTGCGCTCGTTCCTCGAAAAGCGCTCCGACGAGAAGGCCGTGCGCGCCACGATGGTGAGCGAGCGCGGCTACGACCTCGAGCTGTGGAAGCAGCTCGCCGAAGAGCTCGGGCTCGTGGGCCTGATCATCCCCGAGGAGCACGGCGGTGCCGGGCTCGGCGCGGTCGAGCTGCTGGTCGCGATGGAGGAGATGGGCCGCGCGCTGCTGTGCGCGCCCTACCTCGGCACTTCGGTGTTCGCGGCCAGCGCGCTGCTCCAGTGCGCGAACGGCGTGGCGCAGAAGGAGCTGCTGCCGGCGATTGCCTCCGGTGCCTGCATTGCCTCCGTGGCGTATGCGGAGCCGAACGGCCGCTGGGATCTCACGGGCGTCACGCTGCGCGCGAACGGCAGCGGCCCGGGCGCCACGCTCACCGGCGAGAAGACCCTCGTGCTCGACGGCCACGTGGCGAACGTGCTGCTCGTGGTGACGCGCGGCGACGCCGGCCTCGAGCTGCTGCGCGTCGATGCGAGCGCGCCGGGGCTCACGCGCCGCGCGATCCCGCCGCTCGATCTCACCCGCAAGCTCGCGCGCGTCTCGTTCCGCGACACGCCCGCGACGCGCATCTCCTCGGGAGACCAGACCGCGAATCTCGAACGCGTGATCGCGCTGGTGTGCGCGGCGCTCGCCGCCGAGCAGGTGGGCGGCGCGCAGCGCGTGCTCGACATGGCCACGGACTACGCGAAGACGCGCCTCCAGTTCGGCCGCCCGATCGGCAGCTATCAGGGCATCAAGCACAAGTGCGCGGAGATGCTCGTCTCGGTGGAGATGGCGAAGAGCGCAGCCTACAACGCGCTGTTCGGCTACGCGGCGAACGAGCCCGACTTCCTGGAGTCCGCCGCGCTCGCGAAGGCCTACTGCTCCGAGGCGTACTTCAAGGCGGCCGCGGACAACATCCAGATCCACGGCGGCATGGGCTTCACTTGGGAGGCCGCGCCCCATCTCTACTTCAAGCGCGCCAAAGCGAGCGAGCTGCTGTTCGGCGACGCCGCGCACCACCGCGAGGCCTTGGCGAGACACGTCGGCCTCTAGCCGAACGCACGCGGAAGCCTCCGTCGCATCGAACTCCAAAGGGGTTAGACCCAAACCAAAGGGGTTAGACCCAAATCGGGCTCGCCCCCGGGCCGGGGTCGGGTGGCGGGGCACGCTGTGGGGCGGCAACGTGCGCGACGGGTTGGGAGGCGCCCGCGATGTACGACCGCCGCGAGTTCCTCTTTCGCAGCGCAGCCCTCGGCGCAGCGCCGC
>CAYWRY010000111.1:0-13677 GCA_964460485.1 uncultured Spirochaetales bacterium | reverse complement strand
GACGGAGGTCAGTCATCCGTGGGCCAACGCTCGAGGTGGGCGCGCCCAGCGCCGGCTCGATCTACACGTTGCGCCTCACTCGCAACGACCGGCTGATCCTGACCAAGTAAGCCACGGCCGCGGCCGCTCGTGGGAGCCCGATGCTCGTCTGCCACTGCTTCGTGATCCGTGCTCGCGACGTGCGCACTGCGATCCAGAGTGGCGCTCGCAGTGCGCGCGACGTGGCGCGCGCGTGCGGCGCGGGCGGAGCCTGCGGCGGCTGCGTGCCCATGATCGAAGAGCTGCTCGCCGCGCATGCGCTGTGCGATGCAATCCTGGGCGCGGCGAGCGATGCGCTCGAATCCGCCCGCACTACGATGGGCGCCTGAAGGAGGCGCCCACGCCGCACGGCGACGACGAGCTCATCGCTTCACTGAACGAGATTCTGAGCGCCGAGCTCACGGCGATCAACCAGTACTTCATCCACGCGAAGATGTGCGCGAACTGGGGCTACCTGCGGCTCGCGAAGAAGAAGCGCGAGGAGTCGATCGAGGAGATGCGCGACGCCGATCGGCTGATCGAGCGCATCCTCTATCTCGGCGGTACGCCCAACATGCAGCGCCTCTTTCCGGTGCGCGTGGGCGAGAACGCGGTGGAGCAGCACGAGCTGGATCTCGCGCTCGAGCACGCCGCGGTCGAGCGCTACAACCGCGCCATCGGGCTCGCGGTGGCGAAGGCGGACAACGGCACGCGCGAGCTGCTGGAGCGCCACCTCGTGACCGAGGAGAAGAGCGTCGACTGGCTCGAGAGCCAGCTCCACGTGATCCGCGAGATCGGCAAGGAGCGCTACCTGGCGGAGCAGGCGGGCGAGTAGTCGCGCCGCGCGCGCCTCAGATCCGCACGCCCACGCGCTTGAAGCCGCGCACGTTGCTCGAGTGCATGCGCTCGGTGTGCGTCACCTCGTAGTCGGGAAAGCGCGCGAGGAACTCCGCGAGGCCGATGCGCGACTCCATGCGCGCGAGGTGCGCGCCCAGGCAAACGTGCCGCCCGTATCCGAAGCCGAGGTGCAGGTCGATCTGGCGGCGCACGTCGTACTCGTCGGCGCGCGCGAACTTGCGCGGGTCGCGGCCGCTCGCGCCGTTCAACAGCGCCACCTTCGCGCCCTTCGGAATGGTCGCACCATGGATGTTCACGCCGCGCGTCGTGACGCGACCCTGGTACTGCGACGGCGGGTCGAAGCGCAGCGTCTCCTCGACGGCGTTCGCCAGCCAACGCGGTTCGCGCACCAGCGTGCGCCTCTGCTCGGGTCGCTTCCACAGTTCGTGCAGCGCGGTGGCGAGCAGCTTCATCACCGTCTCGTTGCCCGCCGTCGCGAGCAGCACGAAGAACATGCGCACGTCGTCGTCGCTGAGGCGCGCTCGCTCCCCGCGATCGTCCTCGACCTCCACCTCCAGCAGCCGCGTCAGCAGGTCGTCGCCCGGCCGCGCACGGCGCTCTGCCATCAGGCGCGTGATGTAGGCGAGCAGCTCACCCGACGCGGCGATCGCCTCCCGGGTCGGCAGCGGGTCGCCGGGCTCGCGATGCAGCATGAGGTTCGACTTGCGCTGCACCTCGCGGCGATCGCTTTCAGGGATGCCGAGCAGCGCGCTGATCACGTCCATCGGCAGGCGCGAGGTGAAGTCCTCCACCAGGTCGAACTCGCTGCGGCCCGCGAGAGCGTTCAGGTGCGCGCGTGCGATGCGCACCACCTCGGGCTCGATCTGCGCCATGGAGCGCGGCGTGAACGCCTTGCTGACGAGGTTGCGGTAGCGCGTGTGCCGCGGCGGATCCATGAAGATGATCAGGCCCGAGTCCGGCTTCGGCGTGTCCATGAACTCGAGGCTGGTGCCGTTCACCGAGCTGTAGGTCTCGCTGTCCACGAGCGCGGCGAGCACGTCGTCGAAGCGCGTCAGCGCCCAGAAGTCGAGGCGTGGGTTGTAGTAGGCCGGCGCTTCCTCGCGCATGCGCGCGTAGATCGGATACGGATCCTCGTCCTGCTCGTAAGAGAATGGATCGTATTCGAAGTCGACGGCGCTCATCGCCGCACCCGAGGCAGCACGTCGCTCGCGAGCAGCTCGAGGCTCGGCCACGCCAGCTCGGGCGGAAGCCCACCGCACAGCGGCTGGAGCATCAGCGCGCCGTGCTGGCGGACGCGCTCGGCCGCCTCGTCGGGCGTGAAGATGCGATAGTTGCCGTTCTCCGCGCGCAACGCGTCCACGCTCAGCGCGGTCGACTTCGTGATCGAGCCCATCTCCTCGAACCAGCGCGCGTACATCTCCGCGTCGTGGAGCATGTAGGGGCCGATTTCCTTCCAGGCGCGGTCGACGTCGCGCGCGACGAAGCAAGTGCTCGGCGCGTCGCCGACCGGATTCACGAAGAGCTGCGGCTTCGTCCCGTACTCGTCGCAGGCCTGCTCGTAGATCGCCTTCAGCTCGGGCCTCCCGCCCATCGTCAGCATGCCCATGCCGAGGCGCGCCGCGCGCCGCACCGCCTCGGGCGCGTTGCCGCCCATGAAGAGCGTCGGGCCTCCGGGCGTGAGCGGCGCGGGCGTCACGTGCACGCGGCGCCCCTCGTAGTCAAAGGGCTCGCCGCGCCACGCTTGTTTCATCGCGGCGAGGCACGCCTCCATGCGCTTGCCGCGCTGCCGGATGTCGCGGCCGAACATCGCGTACTCCTCGGGCCGGTAGCCGAGCGCGCAGACGTAGGAGACGCGGCCGCCGGAGACGATGTCGAGCACGGCCATCTGCTCGGCGAGCTCGATCGGGTCGTGCAGCGGCACGAGCAGCGCCGCGATCTGGATGGGCAGCTTCGTGGTGCGCGCCGCCATCGCGCTCGCCAGCACGAACGGAGCGGGCAGGTAGCCGTCGCTCGCAGCGTGGTGCTCCGAGACCATCGCCAGCGCGGCGCCGTGCTGCTCGCCCCAGGCGGCCATCTCGATCGCGGCGCGATACAGCGCCGGCGCGGACGCGACGCCGTCGCGCAGGCGCATGTCGAAACGCAGCGTGAACATCATCCGCCCTCCGGCGCGGCGTCCGCGTCGTCGCCCCACGTCGAATAGAACTGCTGCGCGAACCAGCGGCGGTACTCGGCGACCGGGCCGTCGCCGTCGGCGAGCATCGGCTTCGCGCGATAGGTCTTGTGCTCCCAGATGGGCACGTCTTGCTCGAACTGCGCCCACGTGATGCGCTCGTTCAGCTCGGCGATGCGCTCGGTCGCGGTCGCGTCGGCGAGGCGCCTCATCGAGAAGTGCAGGCGCACGTCGCAGCGCTCGTCGTCGAGGGGCGTCTGCGTGATGTAGGTCAGCATGTCGAGCGGGCCTTGCTTCACCTCGACCGCGACGAGGCCCGGGCCGTTGGTCACGGTGCGCGAGCGCACCTCGACGCCCGCGGCGTTCACCGCCGTCACGTTCAAGATCTGGTCGACGACCAGGCTCGGCCCCAGGAAGCGCACGTCGAAGTGCTCGCGGGCGGGCAAGGCCATGTCGTGGACGCTCGTGAAGTGCGCGCGGTCGAGGATGTTTTCGGTCATGTCCTGCACGTGGACCCGCACGACGCGGGCGCTCGTGCGCCACGGCGTCCAGTCGCCTTCGCTGCGCAGCCTCGCGACTGCGTACGCGGGCGGCGCGCCCCGCGCGTGGTGCCACGCGTAGACGAACGCGTTCGCCTCGCAGCTCGGCAACTCGCTCGGTGCGCCGTCCGAGTACGCGACCGAGACGGCGCCGTCTCCAGCGCGCGCGACGCGCAGCTCGCGCGCGAGCGCCCGCACCAGCCGCGCATCGCCTTTCGCGATCTCCTCGCCCCGCGCGAGCGCATACCACCCGTCGGGCACCGCAGGAAACGGATAACGCTTGGGGACGCTCATACGAGGTTGTGACTTCAGGGACATTCCTCGCGGGACTGCAGGGGTGTCCCCGAAGTCACGATCTCGTATGAACGTCCCCTTTGTCATCGCGGTGTGAACGAGATCGGGAGCGCGGAGAAGCCGCGCACGTTGGTCGAGTGCACCCGCTTCACGCCGCTCGCGTCGACGCGGAAGTCCGGCAGCCGGCGCAGCACCTCCTCGAGCGACACGCGCCCTTCGAGGCGCGCGAGCGCGGCGCCGAGGCAGAAGTGGATGCCCTTGCCGAAGGCGAGGCTTTCGCTCGTGTCGCGGTGGAGGTCGTAGACGTCGGGGTTCGGGAACACGCGCTCGTCGCGGTTCGCGGAGCCGATCAGGAGCAGCACCTTGTCGCCGCGCCGCAGCTTCTCGCCGTGCAGCTCGAAGTCGCACGTGGCCGTGCGCGCCATCAGCTGCGTCGAGTTGTCGTAGCGCAGCGTCTCCTCGACCCAGCTCGGCACGAGCGCGCGGTTGGCGGTCACCTCGGCGCGCGCGGCGGGGTTTCGCTCGAGCCAGTAGAGCGCGTTCGCGAGCAGCTTCGTCGTCGTCTCGTTGCCGGCGATGATCATCAGGTAACAGAACGCGATGATGTCCTTGTCGCCGAGGCGGTCGCCGTCCACTTCGACCTGCAGCAGCGCGCTCGCGAGATCGGCGCCGGGCCGCTTGCGGCGCTCGGCGAGCAGCTGCACGAAGTACTGGAGCAGTCGCATCGAGGCGGCGACGCCCTCGGGCGGAACACCGCGCACGCCCTCCTCGCGGTGCAGCACGATGTCGGCCCACGCGCGGAGCTGATCTCGGTCGCTCTCGGGGACCCCGAGCATCTCGCTCACCACGTCCATCGGCAGGCGACCCGCGAACTCGGCGACGAAGTCGCAGCGGCCCCGCGCCACGAAGCGGTCGATGTACGCGGTCGCCATCTGGCGGATGCGCGGCTCCAGCTCCGCCACGCGGCGCGGCGTGAAACCGCGCGAGACGAGGCCGCGCATGCGCGTGTGCCGCGGCGGATCCATGCCGAGGAACGAGAGCACGGCCGAGGAGTCGCTGCCGAGGTCGCCCATCTCGAGGGAGATGCCGCCGCTGTTGCAGAGCCGCTCGGGGTCCTTGAAGCCCGCGACGACATCGGCGTGCCGGGAGAGCGCCCAGAAGCCGATCTCGTCGTTCCGGTAGACGGGCGCGCGCTCGCGCAGCGCGCGGTAGGTCGGATATGGGTCCTCGTGGAACTCGTAGGCGAACGGGTCGAAGTGCACGGCGTCAGACATGGCTCTCTCTAGGCGCGCCGCAAGTGCGGGTGCACCTCGCGCTCGTAGAGCGCGAGCATCTGCGAAGCGAAGCGCGGCGGGATCCCCGCCAGCAGTGGATTCAGGTAGAAGACGCCGTCGGGACCGAGGGACTCCGCCAGCGCGAGCGTCTGCTCCGGCGTCAGCACCTGATAAGCGCCGCTCTGCTTCACGCCGTCGGCGGTGATGCCGCCGGCGTACGGGCCCGTGGGACGGCCGTGAGCCTCGATTGTCCACTCGCTGTAGCTGCGCAGCTGGTGGAGGGCGTGGGGGAGCAGGCGCTCCCAGTCCTTCTCGGGCTCCTTCGACACCCACACGAAAATGGGGCCCTGCTTCGGATACGGCCCGGGGTCGGGCTTGCCGAGCTTCGTGCACTCGTCGCGATAGGGCTTCCAGAGGCGCGGGTCGAGCGGCGGGAACCACCCGTCCGCGATGTGCGCGGCGCGGCGCGCGGCGGCCGCGGAGCCGCCGCCCAGCAGGAGCGGCGGCGGCGGATCGGGCACGGGCGTGATGTGCATGCGCCGGCCCTGCCAGAGGAAGGGCTCGCCGCGCCACGCGAGGCGCGCGAGCTCGAAGAACTCGCCGATCGCGCGCCAGCGATCCTTGAGGCGCTTGCCGAACATCTCGAACTCGGCGGGCCGGTAACCGCCGCCGATGCCCAACAACAAGCGCCCGCCCGTCGCGAGCTGCGTGACCGCCGCGTCCTCGATCAGCTTCACCGGGTCGTAGAGCGGCGCGAGCGCGACGGAGGTGCGCAGCAGGATGCGCTTCGTGCGCGCCCCCATCGCCGCGGCGAGCACGAGCGGCGACGGGTTGTAGCCGTCGGGCGACGCGTGATGCTCACCGAGGCCGACGACGTCGAAGCCCAGCGCGTCGGCCCACGCGGCCTGGTCGAGCGCCGCCGCATACAGCTCGAGCGCCGGCGCCCCGAAGCTCGGCGCGCGCATGTCGTAGGAGATGACGAGCTGCAAGGCTCCTCTCCTCACGCCTCCCGGTCCGCGATCGTCGCGTACCAGTCGAACTCGCTGCGCCGCACCCAGCCCGGCATGTTCGAGCGCTTCTGCAGGCGCTCGATCATCTTGGGCGTGAGCTGCTGATTCTTCGCCATCTGCGCGAACACCTTGCCCGCGTTCGTGTGGTCGAAGAAGTCGCGCTGCCAGATCCACTGGTAGTTGCCGCCGTAGCGGAACCACGAGCCGCCGGTGCCGCCGATTTCGTAGGGCTGCCCGTCGTCGCCCTTCACCGGTGCGAGCTGTCGCCAGATGCCGATCACCTCGCCCTTCTGGTCGTCGACGAGGGTGCGGACGTACGGGTACGTCCACTTCTCGAGGCCTTCCATCTCGGTGCCGAACACCCAGTCGAGGATCTGCTGGCGGCCGCGCGCCACGAACTCCCAGCTCGATCCGTTGTTCCACGAGTAGATCGCATCCGGCGCGTAGAACTGGGCGAGCGGCGCCCAGTCGCCGGTGCGGCCGGCCTCGTCGTTGGCTGCGACGAAGCGGCGCACCATTTCTTCCAGCTCGGTGCGGGGGAATGCGGGCATGCTCGGCTCCAGGTTGTTGGGGTCAACTTTCGAGGCGCAGCGCGCGCGTCGGGCAGTACTTCACGGCGGCTTCCACCTCGGCGCGCAGCGCCTCCGCCGGGCACTCCTGCAGCACGATCACGACGCCCTTCTCGTCGTTCACGTCGAACACCTCGGGCGCCTCGGTCTTGCACGCGCCGTGTCCCTGACACAGGTCCCAGTCGACGACGACGCGCATCAGGCCTTCTTCCCCGGCAGCGCGATCACCTTCGTCTCGAGGTACTCCTCGAAGCCGAGCTCGCCGTTCTCGCGGCCGACGCCGCTCTGCCGGTAGCCGCCGAAGGGCGTGTCCGGGTGGAACCAGCCGCCGCCGTTCACGCTGATCGTGCCGGTGCGGATCGCGCGCGCGACGGCGAGCGCGCGCTCCTCGCTCGCGCTGTGCACCGCCCCCGAGAGCCCGTAGATCGAGTCATTGGCGATGCGGATCGCGTCGGCGTCGTCGTCGAAGGGAATCACGCACAGCACCGGCCCGAAGATCTCCTCCTGCGCGATCGCCATCTTCGGGTCGACGTCCACGAACAGCGTCGGCTCCACGAAGAAGCCTCTCGCGAGCTGTTTCGGGACGCCGCCGCCCACCACGCACTTGGCACCCTCGCGCTTGCCGCGCTCGATGTAGGTGAGCACGCGTTCCTGCTGCTTGCGGCTGATCTGCGGGCCCTGGAGATGCATCGGGTTCGCCGGGTCGCCGTACCTCCAGCTCTCGAAGGCGGCCTTCACCTGTGCGACGCCCTCCGCGTAGCGCGAGCGCGGAAGCAGGAGGCGCGTGGTGATCGCGCAGCCCTGCCCGCCGTGCACGCAGGTCATCGCCGCCGCGGGCAGCACCGCCGCGAAGTTCGCATCTTCGAGCGCGATGTTCGCGGACTTGCCGCCGAGCTCGAGGAACACCTTCTTGACCGTCGCGGAGGCGCGCTCCATCACGCGCCGGCCGGTCGCCGTCGAGCCGGTGAAGGTCACGACGTCGACGCGCGGATCCGTCGACAGCATCTCGCCGAGCAAGTGATCCGACGACGCCACCACGTTGAGCACTCCGGGCGGAAGCTCCGTGCGCTCCGCCGCGAGCTTCGCGAGGTGCGTCGCCGACCAAGGCGTGTCGGGCGCAGGCTTCAGCACGATCGTGCAGCCCGCCGCGAGCGCCGGCCCGACCTTCGCGATGTTCAGGTAGAGCGGGACGTTCCAAGGCGTGATCGCGCCCACCACGCCCGCCGGCTCGCGGCGCAGCAGGCGTCGCTGCGGCTGGCCGAGGAACGAGATCTCGCTCATCGGCCGCTCGTAGGCGTAGCTCGTCGCCTTGTCGGCCCAGTACTTCATCATCTCGATCGGCTCGTCCACGTGCATGAAGCCCGTGAGCGAGACGCACGCGCCCGCCTCGGCGACCACGATCGCGCGCAGCTGCTCCTTGTCGGCCTTCAGCGCGTCGTAGAGCTGCCGCACGCACTTGGCGCGGAAGTCGGCGTCCAGCGACCAGCGCGTCTGGTCGAACGCGCGCCGCGCGGCGCCGATGGCGCGCTCCATGTCCTCCTTCGTGCCGTCCGCGGCGACGCCGATCACCTCTTCTGTCGCCGGGTTCACGTTCTCGAAGGTCGCGCCGTTGCTGGCGGGGACGAGCTTCCCGTCGATCAGGTTGAGCGTGCCGGGGGCGAGCGGTGCGAGCGCCATCGCGAGCGTTCTCCGAGTGTTAGGGACGCATGACCTGGCCGCCGTCCACGTTGACGACCTGGCCGGTGAGCCAGGCGGCGGCGTCCGAGAGCAGGAACAGCAGCGTGGGGACGTGGTCGGCGGGCGTGCCCATCCGCGCCAGCGGGAGCTGGGCCACCATCGGCTTGATGAACGCGTCGGGCACCACCGAGTGCAGTGCGCCGGTGTCGGTGGGTCCGGGCGCGATCGCGTTCACGCGGATCTTCTGCGGCCCGAGCTCGCGCGCGAGGCCCTGCGTGAGCCCGTTGAGCGAGAGCTTCGCCAGGCTGTAGAAGCCGGTCGCCATCCACGCGGCGGTCGACGACTGGTTCACGATCGCGCCGCCACCGCGCTTCCTCATGTGCGGCACGCACGCGCGCGCACACAGCAGCGCGCCGTTCACGTTCACGTTCATGAAACGCGTGTAGTAGTCCCAGTCCACGTCGATGTAGGGCGCGAGCTTCATGCCGCCGAAGATCGCGGCGTTGTTCACCAGGAAGTCGATGCCGCCGAGCTCGCCGGCCGCACGCTCCGCCATGGCGCGCGTGCTCTCCGGAGAGGCGACGTCCACCTCCACCGCCAGCGCGCTGCCGCCGCCCGCCGCGATCTCGCGCGCCACGCGCGCCCCGGCGTCCTTGGCGATCTCGGCGACCACGACGCTCGCGCCGGCCGCGGCGAGCCCCTTCGCATACGCCTCGCCGATGCCGCCGCCGGCACCGGTGACGACCGCGACCTTGCCTCGAATGCCGGGAAGCTCCACGCCTCGCTCCTTCTCTCGCGCCCGCGCTGCGCGCCTCAGGCAGCGGCCATGCGCGCCGCGCGCCTGCGGTAGCGCACTCGGAACGGCTGCTGCGGCCGCACCACCATCGCCGCGTAGTTGTCGACGTAGCTCGCCGGCTCGGCGGCCAGCGCGAACTCGAAGCGCCGCAGCAGAACCGAGAAGATCGCCTTCTGCTGCATCAGCGCGAAGTTCGCGCCGAGGCAGCGGTGGCGCCCGCCGCCGAACGGCACGTAGGCCCACGGATGCCTCGCATCCTCCTCGCGCGGGGGGGCAAAGCGATCCGGGTCGAAGCGCAGCGGATCGGCGAAGCAGCTCGGGTCGGTGTTGGAGAGCGCGATCGACATCGCCACGATCGCGCCCTTCGGCACCACCCAGTCCTTGTACGCGAACTCCTGCAGCGCCGTGCGCGGGATCCAGATCAGCGGGGGGTGCAGGCGCAGCGCCTCCTTCACCGCGTTCTCGAGCCGCGGGATCTCGCGCAGCGCCTGATAGGAGACGTCGCGGCCGTCGGCGTAGATCCTGTCGAGCTCCTCGACCACGCGCGGCAGAGTGCCGGGCGTCCGCAACATCTCGACCAGCGACCAGGCGAGCGTGCCCGCGCTGGTGTGATGGCCGGCGAACAGCGTCGAGATGAGGATGCCGCTGATGATCTTCGGCGGATACTTGAGCGCGCCGTCCTCGCGCTTCAGCGAGAGCAGAACGCCGAGCAGATCCTTGGGCATCTCGGGCAGCGCGAGCCGGCGCTCGATGATCGCGGCGATCATCTCGTCGAGGCGCTTCTTGGCGCGGTCCCGGGTGCGGAAGTTCTCGATGTCGACTCTCGAGTTCAGGTAGCCGATGCCGTCCGTGCCAAGCTCGAGCTCGAAGTAGGTGCGCCCGAACTCCGGAGTGAGCTCCTCGCGGAAGGGCTTGCCGATCAGGCACGAGCTCGAGGTGTAGATGGTGAGCTCGGCCGCCCAGTCGAGCAGGTCGATCTCGCCGGAGTCGCCGAGCGCGTCGCACGCGCGCTCCGCCTCTGCCGCGATGATCTCCGCGGAGGCGCGCAGGTTCGCGTCGCGCAGCGCTGGCGAGCGGATCATCTCGCGGCGCTTCTCCGGCGGCGCGTCGTAGACCACGCCCTCGCCGAAGATCGGGCGCATCAGCTCGTTGGAGGTCGGCTGCGGATCGAACACCTCGTCCGGCTGGCGGAAGAATGCCTCCTGCGCCTCGGCCCCGCTGAAGAACACGACGTCGCGATCGAGCAAACGGAAGCGGCCGAGCTCGCCGCATTCGTCGCGCAGGCGGCGGAACAGGCGAATCGGATCGTGGCGCAGCGCCTGCAGGTGGCCGAAGCGTCGGCCGCCGCCAGAGAGCTCGGGGATCGCTCGCGTCATGGGGAGGCTCCTCGCGCGCGGGAAGCGCGGCGGACGGAGCACGCTATCACGAAAAACATTTCGCCCGCAATGTTTCTTTGCGAACGTGGTAGGGTGCGCGCGCAGCGGAGGAGACGCGATGCGAGCGGCCTACATCGGACTCGGGAACATGGGCGCGCCGATGGTGGAGCGCCTCGTCGCCCAGGGCATCGAGACGACCGTCTACGACCTCGCGCCCGCGGCGGTCGAGGCCTGCGTCGCGAAGGGCGCGAAGCCCGCGGCCTCGCCGGCGGCCGCCGCGGCGGGCTGCGACGCGATCGGCGTCTGCGTGCCCGAGGACGACCACGTGCGCGGCGTGCTGCGCGGCGCGAACGGCGTGCTCGCCGGCGCACGGCGCGGCGCCGTGATCGCGGTGCACAGCACGATCCTTCCGGGCACCGCCGAAGAGCTAGCGCGCGAGGCGGCCGCCGTGGGCCTCGGCCTGCTCGACGCGTGCGTCACCGGCGGCGCCGCGCGCGCGCTGCAGGGGAAGCTCGTCTACCTGCTCGGAGGCGAGGCCGAGCACGTCGAGCGCATCCGGCCGTACCTCGCCGCCTGCGCCGAGCGCATCGTGCACGCGGGCGCGATCGGCAACGGCGCGAAGCTCAAGCTGTGCATCAACCTGATCACGTACCTGCAGTGGATCGCGTCGTTCGAGGCGATGACGCTCGCCAAGGCGGCCGGGCTTTCGCAGCAAGTGCTCGAGGACGCCGGGCGCGGCAACGGACAGCTCACGGAGCTCATGCTCCAGTTCATGGCGCTGCACAAGGCTCCCGAGGCGGCGCGCAAGAGCGAGGGCATGCAGCACTACCTGCGGACCCAGATGCACACCGCGGAGAAGGACCTCGCCTGGGCGCTGAAGCTCGCCAAGGAGTGCGGCGTGGCCCTGCCCGGCGCGGCGCTCGCGTCGCAGATCATGGCGCGCGTCTACGCCGTCGAGGATGCGGGGCGGAGATGATGCGAGATGGCTTCGACCAGCCCGACTGATCGACCGAGCGGCGGCAAGACGCGCGCTTCCTCCTCGCGGCGCAGCGCGCGCCGCAGCCGCGCGCGGCGCGCGAAGCAGGGCGCGCCGGTCGCGCGTGGGCCGGGTCGCGGCCGCCCCGCGCGTACACAGGCGGAGCGCACCGCCGAGACGCGCGCGCGCATCGTCGAGGCCGTGCACGACTGCATCTCCGAGCTCGGCTTCGCGCGCGCGACGGCCGCGGAGATCGCGAAGCGCGCCGGCGTCACCTGGGGCGCGGCCCAGCACCACTTCGGCGGCAAGGACGGCATCTGGATCGCCGTGCTCGAGGACTCCTTCGCGCGCTTCGCCGCGAAGCTCGCCGAGGTGCCCGACGACGCGACGCTCGAAGAGCGCGTCGCGCAGTTCGTGGCGCGCGCTTGGGAGCACTTCGCGAGCCCCCACTACCGGTCGACGTTCGAGATCCTGATCCACGCCAGCGACGTGCTGCCGCGCGACTCCACCTGGCGCGAGCGCATGGAGACGGCCTGGGCGCGCATCTGGGGCGAGGTGTTCGCGGGCGAGAAGCTGCCGCGCAAGCGCGCGGTGGCGCTGCAGCAGTTCACCGTGGCGTCGCTCGCCGGCCTCGCCTCGCTGCGCATGCTCGAGAGCGAGCGCTCGAGCGCGCGCGAAGCCGAGCTCGCGCTGCTGCAGGGCGCGTTGCTGCGGGAGCTGAGGGCATCCCCGTGAGCGAGGCGGCATCCTCGCTGCTGGGTCAGCCGATCAGGCTCGACACCACGCGTTCCACAAGCGCAGGCGCGATCCCCGTTGGGCTCGTAGAGCAACCATTGCTCGCCCGTTCGATCCACGGGCTTGGTCGCGAGCTCCGCACCAAGGTCGAACCGAAAGAGCGTTCGCGCACCTATCGACCTGAGCGAGACGCAGGCAGCCGGCGCCGTAGCGCGAGACCGAACAGCCCGATCGCAACAAGCATGTCAGTACCGGGCTCCGGAACCGCCGCGACGAAAGCGCCGCCAAGCAGCGCGGCCACCTGCGTGGTTGGGTGAATGGTGTCAAAGAACTCGTAGTTGTTGCACGTCGGCGGGCCGTCCGGATCAAGCGTGCCCGAGCCAAGGCAGGCCTGCGTGAGGTTGATCCCGGCGGGCAGCCCGTACGCGGCTGGATCCGCGGTCACCGCGTCGAAGAGAGCGATCACGTCGACTGTCGCAACACCCGCAGGTAGCGCCGCGAAGATCGCGTTCGACATCGCAACACTCGCATTGCGCCCGGCGACCTGGAAGGCCGGCCCCATCGCGATTGTCTCCGGAATCGCCCCTGCGTCGCGAACGCCGGCGACCAAGAAGTGCTGAGCGCCGAGACTGGAGAGCACGCTGATCTGGGTCGTGATCGCGCTGACGACCGCGGCGATGGTGGTCGCCTCGTTGGCCCCGAGCAGGATGTCCCTGACGTCGTTCCTTCCGACGTTGATCAGGTAGAGCGTGTTTGGATCCGCGGTGCCGCCGGTACGGGCAAGGTAAGCGCCCACCTGCGCAGTGAGGTCCGGAATCGAATCGCCGTTCGTGGCCCCCCGAGCACCGCCGAAGGCGTAGTTGTCTCCGCCGAGCAGCGAGGGATTGCTGAGTGAGCCCTCGATCGCCTGATTGAGGACGTCGGACGCAGCCGGACCGTTGGTGAAGCGCCCGTTGTAGTAGCCGGACGCCGGGTTTGGCGTAGTACCACCGGTGGTGACGCTGATGTTCCCTGCGTCCATCAGGCTATCGCCGAAGACCACGAGGTTGTTGAACGTGAGGGCAGCAGCGGGAGACCCGAACGGCAGGGCGAGCAGCGCGCCGACGCAAATGCGACGAATCCGGGCGTCCACAGATATCCTCTCCTCTCGGAGCTCAGCGAGTGGAGTCGAGACGCGAGAACTGAGGCTTCCTCGCCACTAGAAGTGGCGCCTCAGGCGGAAATGTGTCACGCCCCGCACGCCGCCCAACGGACCGGCGCTCAGCTGCCGGCAAGGGCCGCCGCCGAGGCCGAGCGGAGCCCGGATGTTCGGCGCTGTCGGGCGACACGGAAAACTGCCCCCCCGGCGACACGAGAAATTGACCCCCGCCTGAGGAGGCGGGGAA
>CAYWRY010000110.1:0-13804 GCA_964460485.1 uncultured Spirochaetales bacterium | reverse complement strand
CGTGGTGGTGAAGACCGGCGTGCAGCGCGACGGGCGGGTCGAGATCGTCGAGGGGCTCGCGCCCGACGCGCAGGTGGTGATCGCCGGACAGGCGGGCCTCGTCGAAGGGGCCGCCGTCGAGCGCAAGAGCGCACAGCCGAGCGCGCCGCCCGCGCCGGGAGCGAGCCTCGCCGGGACCGGCGCGACCGCAGGGAGCGCGCGCTGATGGGCTGGATCGACATCTTCATCCGGCGTCCGGTGCTCACCTGGATGCTCACGCTGTCGCTCGTCGTGTTCGGCGTGCTGGGCTTCGTGCGCCTCGGCGTCGACCAGTACCCGAAAATGGAGATCCCCCGCATCAACGTCACCGCCATCATGGAGGGCGCGAGCCCCGAGGTGATGGAGGAGGACGTGACCGAGCTGCTCGAGGAGCAGCTCAACACGATCGAGGGCGTGAAGAAGCTCACGTCCAAGTCGAAGCAGGGCATGTCGTCGATCTCGATCGAGTTCGAGATCGGCGAGGACCTAGACCGCGCCGCGCAAGACGTGCGCGATCGCGTCGACCGCGCGCGCTGGGATCTGCCGAAGGAGGTCGAGCCGCCGGTCGTCCAGAAGCTCGACGTGTCGGGCTTCCCGGTGATGTGGGCGCCGATCATGACCGAGCGCCCTGCGGTCGAGGCGAGCGAATACGTCAACGACTTCGTCAAGCCGCGCGTCGAGACGGTGAGCGGCGTCGCGGGTATCGAGATCTTCGGGCGCGAGGAGCGCCAGATCCGCATCTGGGTGGACGGCGAGGCGCTGCGCGCGCGCGGTCTCGCCGCTGTCGACGTGATCGGCGCGGTGCGCCGCGAGCACCTCGAGCGGCCGGGCGGAATCGTCGAAGGCGACAACATCGAGTTCACGGTGAAGACCGACGCCGAGTACGGCTCGGTCGCCGAGCTCTCGCAGATGGTGATCGCCTACGCCGACGGCGCCCCCGTGCGCCTCGGCGACGTCGCGCGCGTCGAGGACGGCTCGGAGGATCGACGCTCCTTTGCGCGCTACGACGGCAAGCCGGCGGTCGGCATCGGCGTGATCAAGCAGTCCGATGGCAACACCGTCGCGATCGTCGACGAGATCCTGCGGCGCATGCACGACATGGAGCCGCTGATGCCGCCGGACATGAAGTTTAAGTTCGGCGACGGCGTCGCGGACTTCTCGCGCTCGATCCGCGAGTCGGTCGAAGAGGCGATCTTCTCGCTCTGGTTCGGCGCGCTGCTCGCGACGCTCACCGTGTTCGTGTTCCTGCGCCGCTTCCGGCCGACGCTGGTGGTCGGCCTCGCGATCCCGATCTCGCTGATCACCACCTTCGGCTTCATGTGGGCGTTCGATTACACGCTCAACACGATGACGCTGCTCGGCCTCACGCTGGCGGTGGGCGTGGTGATCGACGACGCGATCGTCGTGCTCGAGAACATCGAGCGGCACCGCGAGAGCGGCGAGGCGCCCCGCGAGGCCGCCTCGAGAGGCGCGCGCGAGATCGCCTTCGCCGCGACCGCCGCGACGATCTCGGTGGCGGCGGTGTTCGTGCCCGTGGTGTTCGTCGAGGGCATGATCGGCAACTTCCTCGGTGAGTTCGGCGCGACGGTGGCGATCGCCGTGCTGCTCTCGCTGGTCGTCGCGCTCACGCTCACGCCGATGCTCGCCGCGCGCATCCCTCCACCGAAGGAGCGCGAGCACGGCAGCATCTACAACGTCTTCGAGCGCTGGTTCACCGCGCTCGAGCAGCGCTACCGCGCCGTGCTGGACTGGACGCTCCAGCACCGTTTCAAGACGGTCGCGATCGCGCTGCTCAGCTTGCCGCTCTCCTTCTTCATGGCGAGGAACCTCGGCGGCGAGATGTTCCCGCCGGCCGACGTCGGCCGCATGTTCGTCGCGATGGAGACTCCGCCGGGTACCACGCCGACGGCGTCGCTCGAGCTGATGAAGCAGAACGAGAAGATCATCCTCGCGCTGCCCGAGGTCGCGGGCGTGTTCTCGGGCGTCGGCTTTTCGGGCCCGGACGGCGGTGCCGATCCCACGCGCGGGATCATGTTCGTGATGCTGAAGAACCTGAAGGAGCGCGAGCGCGGCGTGCACGACATCATCGCCGAGGCGCGCGCGAAGCTGGGTCAGATCCCGGGCGAGACGATCCGCATCAGCGACATGTCCGGAATGATGATGTCGTCGGACCGCGGCCAGTTCGAGGTGGAGCTGCAGGGGAACCTCGACATCCACGCGCTCGCCGCACTCGGCGACCGCTTCGTGGAGGGCCTGCGCGCCAAGGGCGGCTTCGTCGATCTCGACCAGAGCCTGAAGCTCGGCCGCCCCGAAGTGCGCGTGATCCCCGACCGCGAGAAGGCGTCGGCGCTCGGCATCGACGCGGATCAGCTCGCGACCACCGTGAACTCGATGATCGGCGGCATGGACATCGCCACCTACAACGAGGGCGGCAACCGCTACGACGTGCGCATCCGCCTCGACCAACAGCACCGCATGGACCCCGAGGCGATCCTCGGGCTTTACGTTCGCACGCGGCAGGGCGACACGGTCGAGCTGCGCAACCTCGTGCGCGTGGAGCGCGGCGCGGCGCCGTCGGCGATCACGCGCGTGAACCAGCAACGCGCCGTCACCATCTCCGCGAACCTCGACGGCAAGGACCTGCAGCAGGCGCTCGCGGACGCGAACGCGCTCGCGGCGGAGATCCTGCCCGAGGGCGTGAAGATGGTCCCGGCGGGCGGCACCGAGGAGATGGTGAAGAGCGGGCAGCAGCTCTTCTTTGCGCTCGGCCTCGGCATCCTGGTGATCTACATGGTGCTCGCGGCGCAGTTCGAGAGCCTGATTCACCCACTCACCGTGATGCTCGCGCTGCCCCTCGCGATGGTCGGCGCGCTCGGCGGGCTCGAGTTCTTCGACACGCTCCACGAGCTGGGCGTGATGCACAAGCCGGGCATGACGCTCAACCTGTTCAGCCTGATCGGCATCATCCTCTTGATGGGCCTCGTCACGAAGAACTCCATCTTGCTGGTGGACTACGCCAATCAGCTGCGCGAGCGCGGCATGGACAAGCTCGAGGCGATCCGTACGGCCGCACCCGTGCGCATGCGCCCGGTGCTGATGACGGCGATCGCGATGATCTTCGGCGCGTTGCCCTCCGCGCTCGGCATCGGGCCGGGCGCCGAGACGCGCGCGCCGATGGCCGTCGCCGCGGTGGCGGGGATGATCTCGTCCACGCTGCTCACGCTCGTCGTCGTGCCGGTCTTCTATTTGGGCCTCGACGACCTCGGCGCGTGGGTCCGGGCGAAGCTGTGGGATCGCAAGCCGCGGCCGGCGCCCGAGCGGACGGCGCCGCCGCGCCGCGACGCCGCCACGGCCTGAACTCGCGCGCCGCCTTCCCTAAGCTGCGCCGTTCCCGCGCCGCGAGGCGGAGCCCGCGCCGCGGTCCGAGCGAGCAGGAGACCCCATGCGCAACCCCCGCAACATCACGAAGCCTCTCGCGATCGGCGCGCCCAAGCCGTTGCTCGAGATCCCGGTGCGGCCCTCGCGCATGATCCACTTCTTCGACCCGAGCAATCCGCGCATGGCGTCGAAGGTGCCGGAGATCGCGAAGAAGGTGGACGTCCTGCTCGCGAATCTCGAGGACGCGATCGAAACCAAGAACAAGCTCGCGGCGCGCGAGGGCCTGGTGAAGATCGCCCAGTCCACCGAGTTCGGGGACACGCAGTTCTGGTCGCGCGTGAACAGCCTCGACTCCCCGTGGTTCCTGGACGACATGCTGACGATCGTCGGCGAGGCCGGGCACAAGCTCGACGTGATCATGATCCCGAAGGTCGAGGGTCCCTGGGACATCCACTTCGTAGACCAGCTGCTCGCGCAGCTCGAGGCGAAGCACCGTCTAAAGCGTCCGATCCTGATCCACGCGATCCTCGAGACCGCGCTCGGCGTCGCGAACGTCGAGGAGATCGCGGCCGCCTCGCCGCGCATGCAGGGCCTCAGTCTCGGGCCCGCGGATCTCGCCGCCTCGCGGCGCATGAAGACGACGCGCGTCGGCGGCGGCCACCCGGGCTATCTCGTGCGCGAGGACCCGAACCCGAACGATCCGAACGCGCCGCGCGCGAAGGCCCAGCAGGATCTCTGGCATTACACGATGGGCCGCATGGTCGACGCCTGCGTCGCGACTGGAATCCTGCCGTACTACGGCCCGTTCGGAGACATCGCGGACTCGGTCGCCTGCGAGGATCAGTTCCGCAACGCGTTCCTGATGGGCTGCGTGGGCGCTTGGTCGCTGCACCCGAGCCAGATCGAGATCGCGCGCCGCGTGTTCAGCCCGCCGCCCGAGGAGGTGCACTGGGCGAAGCGCGTGATCGAGGCGATGGGCGACGGCTCGGGGACGGTGATGCTCGAAGGGAAGATGCAGGACGATGCGACGGTGAAGCAGTGCAAAGTGATGGTGGGGCTGGCGAAGCTGATCGGGCGGAGGGACGGGGAGATGGCGGAGGCTTACGGGTTTTCGAAGCGGGAGCTCGACGAATAGGAGGCGAGGATCGCGCGGCCTCGAAGACTCGCCGCGCGAGGAGAAGACCCAGAGGCCCGAGGCGGCGCGCGAGCGGGCAGGGCGGGCGGCCGCGACTCCGGGGCCTCACGCGGCGGCGTGCGCCGTTGGGTGGGAGCGGCGCGCGGCGTTCGGGCGCGTTCTCGCGCTCACGCCCAGACGGCGGCGCGGCTCGGCGTGCGGCGGGGTCGGCGAGGTCGGGCCCTCCGCTGCAATCCGCCCGCCCCTGCGCCGGCGTGGGTCCGTTGGAACCTGGCGGACGTGTCGTCGGGGGTGAGGGGTGGCGAAGCGAGAGGGCCTTCGAGGCCCTCTCGCTTCGCGCTTCGCGTCTCCGGCGGGCGGTGCGCAAATCGTCGCGTTGGGCTGGACGGCGCGGGTGTAGGGTGATTGGCGTCGCTTCGTCGGAGGTGAGCGCCCTCGGCGACTCGACTGGAGGCTCCATGGCGAACCGACCCGCGAACACGCAAGCGATCATCCCGTACCTCTCGTACAAGAACGCCAAGGGCGCGATCGACTTCCTCGCCAAGGCGTTCGGCTTCGAGGTGCGCGCCGTCATGGCCGGGGAGGGTGAGGCCGTGATGCACGCAGAGCTCGGACTCGGCGACTCCGTCGTCTACCTGGGCACGCCCGAGGGCTACGACCCGAAGCGCGCGCTGAAGGACCGCAATGCCGCAGTGCTCGTGTACGTGGACGACGTGGACGCCCACTGCGCACGCGCGCGCGAAGCCGGCGCGAAGATCGTGCAGGAGCCGGCGGACATGTTCTACGGCGACCGCGTCTACAACGCGACCGATCTCGAGGGCCAGATGTGGTTCTTCCACACGAACGTCCGCGAGGTGTCGCCCGAGGAGATGCAGGCGGCGCTCGCCAGCATGCCGGCTCCCGCGGCTCCGGCCGCGCGCAAGCGCGCGGCGAAGCGGCGCGCGGTGAAGGCGAGCAGCGCGAGAGCCAAGCCCAAGCCGAAGCGCGCGGCCGGGAAGAAGTGATCGGCCGCGTCAGCGCGCTCTGCGCTCGCGGTAGTGGTAGCGGTAGAGCTCGGCGAAGCCGGCGCGCGCGTAGAGCGCCCGCGCGCTCTCGTTCGCGACCTCCACCTGCAGGTAGAGGCGAAGCGCGCCGCGCTCCGCGGCGAAGCGCGCGATCGCGCCGAGCACGCCTTCCGCGAGGCCGCGCCGCCGCTGCTCCGGCAGCGTGAGCATCGAGAAGACGCCGGCCAGCGGCGGCGCCACGATCGTGAGGCCGACCGCGCCGATCTCCGCGCCCGCGAGCCCGGCGCTTGCGAAGCCCGCACGCGGGGCGATGCGTTCGAGGAACGCGCGGTAGACGGCGACCGCCTCGCCGCGAAAGCGCCCCTTCCGTCCGGAGATCTCGAACCACGCGTCGCTCAGCCTCGCCTCGCAGCGCGCGACGACGCCGGCCCGCAGGCCGCAGCGCGCGATCTGGGCCGCGCTCGCCAACTGCACGCTGGTCTCGTCGGCGCGCGCGTAGCCGCGCGCGGCCAGCAGGCCGTCGAGCCGCGCGTCCGCGACCGGGGTGATCTGAAACGTCGCCGGGAGCGCCCGCTCCGCGTAGAACGCCTCGGCCTCCTCGATCGCGCGCGCCAGGCCCCCGGCCGGCTCTCCGGGCCCCGCCCACACCGAGTTCGCGCGGTGCGTCACGCCGTGCATCGCGCGCAGCCGCCACGGCCCGAGCGCGCGCACCTCCTCTGGATGCCACGCCTCGCAGGCGGCGCGCTCCACCGAGAGCACTTCGTCGTCGTGGGCCACGCTCCCCCTCGCTCGATCCGCACTATGGTTCAGCGCTCGCGCGAGAGGGAGCCGCCATGAAGTTCGGCCTGTTCGGCATCAACACGGGCGTCTGCGCACGCCCGGAGAGCGCGGCGCGCGTCGCGCGCGCTGCGGAGGCGGCGGGCTTCGAGTCGCTCTGGACCGGCGAGCACGTCGTGCTGCCGGATCCGCAGGTGCCGCCGTCGCCCGCGCCGCCGCAGCACCCGATGCTCGATCCCGCAGCCTCCCTCGCGTTCCTCGCCGCGCACACCCAGCGCGCGAAGCTCGGCACCGGGATCATCATCCTCCCGCAGCGCAATCCGCTCGTGCTCGCGAAGGAGCTGGCGAGCGTCGACGTGCTGTCGAACGGGCGGCTGATCTTCGGGCTCGGCGCCGGCTACCTGAAGCCCGAGTTCCACGCGTTGGGCGCGCGCTTCGAGGACCGCGGCGCGCGCACCGACGAGTACATCGACGTGCTGCGCGCGCTCTGGACGCAGCCGAAGCCGAGCTTCGCGGGCCGCACGGTGAAGTTCTCCGGCGTCGACGCGCAGCCGCGCCCCGTGCAGAAGCCGCACCCGCCGATCGTGGTGGGCGGCATGAGCCCGAGCGCGTTCGCACGCGCGCTCGCCCGTGGCAACGGCTGGTACGGCTTCGCGCGCGACCTCGCCGCGGCGAAGGGCGATCTCGCCGGGATCGCGGCCGCGCGCGAGCGCGTGCAGCGGCCCGCGGAGCTCGGTGCGCTCGAGATCAGCATCACGCCGCCGCGCGCAGTCGACGAGACGGCCGCGCGCGCCTACGCCGACCTCGGCGTCGACCGCCTGATCCTGCTGATGCCGGGTCGCGGCGAGGACGAGGCGCTCCGCTTCGTCGAGCAGACCGAGCCGCTCGTGCGCAAGCTGGCCTGATCCTCCCGCGCGACTCCCGACAACCCGAGAAAGGAAGCCCCCGACCATGCCCATCGACCTGAAGGCCGCCGACGAGCTGCTCACCACCACGCGCTCCGTGCGCAAACGCCTCGACCTCTCGCGTGCGGTGCCGCCGGAGCTGCTGGAGGAGTGCCTCGAGATCGCGCTCCAGGCGCCGACCGGCTCGAACTCCCAGGGCTGGCAGTTCCTGTTCGTCACCGACGCCGCGAAGCGGCGAGCGCTCGCCGATCTCTACAAGCGCGCGTTCCTGCCCTACGTGAATCGCACGGATCAGCCGCAGTACGGCGAGGGCGATCCGCGCGCCGCGCAGCGCCCGCGCGTGCTCGACTCGGCGATGTATCTCGCCGAGCACCTGCACGAGGTCCCCGTCCACTTCATCCCGCTCATCGAGGGGCGCGTCGAGAACGCGCCCGCCTTTGCGCAGGCGTCGGTCTACGGCTCGATCCTGCCGGCGGTGTGGTCGTTCATGCTCGCCGCCCGCGCGCGCGGGCTCGGCTCCGCCTGGACGACGCTTCATCTCCCCTTCGAGAAGGAGGCGGCGGAGCTGCTCGGGATTCCCTTCGAGCGCTTCACCCAGGTCGCGCTGCTACCGGTCGCCTGGTTCACCGGCGAGTCGTTCTCGCGCGCCCAGCGCATTCCCGGCAAGCGCCTCACACACTGGGATCGCTGGGGAGCTCATCGGAGCTGAAGTCGTCGTCGCGTCGCGGCCGCTCGCGCGAGACGCCGAGCAGGTCGCGAACCGCCTCCAGCACGCGCTCGAGCCCGCTCGGCTCGCCGAGCGCCGGCGGCGTCACGAACCAGAGCCCGAGGTACGCGGCGATCACGAGCCCGTTCACCGACGGGAGCAGGGCGCCGATCAGGAATCCTGCGCGCACGACGGGCAGCGGCAGCGAGAGATGGTCGGCGAGCGCCGCGCACACGCCGGCCAGCCGACGTTCCGGGCGATCGCGATGCATCCGGTGCAGCGAGCCTCGGATGCCGTCGTCGTCGTGCGAATCCATGCGCTTCCTCCGCGTCGGGCGGGCGCGCCCGAACGCAGGGCCTACGCAGGGGAGCCCACGCGCGTTCGCGCGCGGAGAGTCAGCCGAGCTGGCGCGCCCGCCGCGCGCCCAGGCCGAGCAGCGCGGCGGCGGCGAGCAGCAGCGCCACGGCGCCCGGCTCGGGCGCGAAGGTCAGCCGGAGCACGCCGAAGGCGGCGACGGAGCCGAGCTGGGAGTGCGAGATGCGGATCGGCGTGACGAGCGTCAGCGTGCCCAGGCCATTCGCCGTTCGCGCGTCGCTGCCGGCGAGGGCGGCGCTCAGGTTCGAGCTCGAGCCGACGCCCGTGATCGTCACCCAGCCGGTCGTCCAGTTGCCGCCCAGGAGCGAGAGCGAGCTCGCCGGAGTTCCCGATTGGATCGCGGCGCCGCCCAAGCCGACCCCGCGCGTGCCGTTCACCGTGAGCGGGATCGAGAACGCCGTGAAGCCGCCGGCCATCAGCCGCGCGCGACCGCCCACCGCCATCGCGCCGGCGAGCGGCAGCCCCGTGAACGCGCCGGGCCCGTTCGCAGCCGTGAGGATCACGCGGGTCACGAAGGGCGTGGTGCCCGGGACCGAAGCGCCCGTCGTCGCGAACACCGAGGCGTCGACCGTCACGCCGCTGCCGGACGAGGTGCCGGTCCCGCTCGCCGTCACGCCGAGCGGCGGGAGGCCGCCGAGCAGGATCGTCAGGCTGCCGCTGAGAGTGCCGGCGGACGCCGCAGGCGCGAACGCCAGCAGCGCGCCCGCGAGCCCCGCGCCGCGAGCGATCCGCATTCCGCGCATCTCGGTCCTGCCTCCTGGCGGCGTTCCCAACGCCGACGGCCCATCCTAAGCGCTCGCGCCTCCCGCTCTCAAGAGGTTTTGGCGGGATTCGCCCACGACAAAACCGCCTCAACGCCGCCCTCAGCGTTCATAATCCCCGCCGATTTGCGCGCGTTTGGAGGTGCCCGCCCGTGCGTCCTGCTCGCCTGCTGCTCGCCCTGCTCCTCCCTCTCGGCGCCCTGCTCGGCTGGAGCTGCGGACCGCTCGGGATCGTGAGCGTCTTCCCGACCCACGGCGCTGCGCTCACCACGCCCTCGTTCACGGTGCAGATCGTCACCGACTCCGGCCTCGTGGCGGGCACACTGGCGGCGACGCTCAACGGCGTGCCCGTCGCGCTCTCCGGCGGGCCCACGACGTGGACCGCGGCCTACAACCCCGGCGCGCCGCTGCGCGACCAGAACCTGCTCGAGGTCACGGGCAAGGGCACGAATGGCGTCAGCTACCGGGTGCGCAACAGCTTTGCCTGGCTGCCGCCGAAGGCGCGCGTGCGCCGCATCGTCGACACGAGCGAGCTGATCACCGGCCCGCTGGGCCACAGCCGCGTGGGCGACTGGCTGTTCGAGAACGACGTGGCGCGCTTCGTGGTGCAGGACGCGCCGCAGCGCGACCTGCACAGCGTCGGGCAGTTCGGCGGCGAGATCATCGACGCGGAGATCGTGGGCCGCGAGGGCCGCGACGCCTTCCTCGCGCTCTCGACCTCGCTCAACATCGAGACGGTCGTGAACCCGACCACGATCACCGTCGTGAACGACGGCGAGGACGGCACGCCCGCCATCCTGCGCGCCTGCGGCCCCGACGACATCCTCGACTACGTGAACGCCTCGTCGCAGGTCGCCCAGCTCGGCGCGTCCTTCCCGGCCGCGGCCGACGACCGCGACTACGCGATCGACGCCTGCATCGAGTACGCGCTGCAGCCCGGGCGCAGCGACATCCAGATGAGCACGACGGTGTTCAGCAGCGAGACCGTGCAGCGGCGCTTCTGGGCCGGCTACTACGTGAACGGCGGCGGCACGCTCGAGCAGTGGGCCGACACCGCGCAGGATCCGGTCGCGGGCCTCGGCGAGCAGCTCGTGGCGGGAGCGAACCTGGCGCTCAGCTACTTCGGCTTCGACTCCTCGGAGGGCGTCGACTACGCGCTCCTGCCGATCCAGCTCGCGTCGTCGGCAGTGAGCTCGAGCAGCTTCACCACCTCCGGCGTCTCGTTCGTGCTGCACAGCCAGTCGATCGCCACGCTGCTCGCCGTGCCGTCTGCGGCGCCGGGGCCGGTGATCGTGCCGGCGGGCGGTAGCCGCACCTTCACCGCGCACTTCGCGGTGGGCGACGGCAGCGCGGCGAATGCGACGGCGCTGCGCGCCCAGCTCGACGGCAAGCCGACCGGCACCTTCGAGGGCTGCGTGACCGCCGGCGGCGCGCCTTTGCCCGGCGCGCGCGTCGCGCTGGGGCTCACCAGCGCCGGCAAGATCGACCACGTCGTCGCGCACTTCGTGGCCGACGCGAACGGTTGTTATTCGGGCGTGGTGCCCGCCGGCAGCTACGGCGCCGTCGCCGGCAAGCTCGGCTACCCGTACGAGGGCGGCGCCGCGGCGCCCCCCGTGCACCCGGTCGTGCTCGCCGCGGGCGGGGTGGTGACGGAGAACTTCGCGCTGCCGGCGACCGGACGGCTGCGCGTGAACGTGACCGACGCGAACGGCGATCCGACGCCCGCGCGCGTGAGCGTGATCGGCTTCGACCCGAGCCCCGAGCCCACGATCTTCTCCCAGGCGTCGACCTTGCTACCGGCCTCGAACACCGGAGTGCTGAACGACGTCTCGCGGGACGTGCTGAACACCGGCTTCGCCGCGCTCGCCTTCGCCGGCGCGAACGGCGTCGCCGAAGTCGACGTGGAGCCCGGCAGCTATCAGGTCTACGTCTCGCGCGGCAGCGAATGGTCGCTGTTCAGCGCGCCCGTCGCGACGAGCGCCGGCGGGACGACCGTGGTGAACGCGCAGATCGCGCGCGTGCTCGACACCAGCGGCTTCGTCTCCTCGGACTATCACGTGCACATGTTGAACAGCCCGGACTCGCGCGTCGCGAACGCGCGGCGCGTCGAGTCGTTCGCCGCCGAGGGCGTCGACAACCTGATCGCCACCGACCACGACGCGATCACCGATCTCGGTCCCGTGATCGCGTCGCTGGGCATGACCCCGTTCCTGCACACCACGATCGGCGAGGAGATCACGAGCTTCGACTACGGCCACTTCAACGCCTATCCGCAGGCGCAGGACCTCTCGCGCGCGGCGTCGAGCGGTTCCACGGATTGGGCGGGCGCAGCCGCGCCGGGCGCCGACTTCCCGTCGCTCGGCAGCTACGGCCTCACCCCTGCGCAGATCGAGGCCGAGGTGAAGAGCAAGGCGCAGAACGCCGCGCTGCCGACGGTCGTGCAGATCAACCACATCGACTCGCACTTCGACCCACTCAAGATCGACACCGCGCAGACGCCGCCGCAGTCGAATCTCGGGCCCTGCCCGGGCAGCGTCGCGAGCCCGTGTCCGGCCTTCTACCGGCTGAACCCGGCCGTCGCGAACTTCTTCAACGTGTTCGACGCGCTCGAGCTGTGGAACGGCAGCAACAACTCCCACCAGACGCAGTTCCTGGACGAGCGCATCGGGATCTGGATGAACCTGCTCAACCAGGGGATAGCGACCACCGCGATCGCCGACACCGACACGCACAGCGTCGTCGACCTCGAGACCGCCGGCGCGCGCACCTGGACGCCGTCGTCGAGCGACGCGCCGAACGCGATCTCCGACGCCGAGATCGCGGCGGCGGTGAGCGGTGGGCGCGCGGTGGGCGGCCAGGGGCTCTACGTGCAGGCGCGGCTCGTGGAGGGAACGCAGGCCGCGGACTTCTCCCTCGGCGGCGCGACGCTCGTCACCGCGACCGACGGCTCCGTCGACCTCGAGATCCACGTGCAGGCGCCGGTCTGGGCGCCCTACGACACGATCGAGATCTATCGCAATGCGTCGACGCGCGTGGCCGGCACGAACGGGACGACGCCGACGCTCTACGACGCGGTGCCGACGACCACGCTCCAGGCGGGAACGGACTTCAGCGTGGCGACTACGAACGTCGTGCCCAGCGTCCCTGGCGCGGAGCGCCTCGAGACGCACCACACCGTGTCGCTCAGCGGGCTCACGCGCGACGAGTGGATCGTCGTCGTGGTGAAGGGGACCAGCGGAAGCTCTGCGCCGATGTTCCCCGTGTTCCCGCGCAACCTCTCGGCGGCGCAGAACCCCACGCTGGCGGATCTCGTGAACGTGACCGCGGGCGAGGCGGGCGTGCGCGCGCTGGGCTTCACGAACGCGCTGTTCGTGGACGTGGACGGCGACGCCGCGTTCGACCCGCCCGGCGTGTCGGTGGTGCCCTGAGCGAAGCGCCGCAGCGCGAGACGGGGCCGACCGCGCGCATGCTCGCGCTGCGCGCGCTCGCGGCTGCTTGCGCGGCGCTCCTCGCTGGCGCGAGCGCGTTCGCCCAGCCCGCGGCGGGGGACGCGAGCGCGAAGCCGACGAAGCCGCGCGCGGCCGGGGGCGAGCTGCTGGCGCCGGCGGAGCGCGCCGTCCACGTCGTGGTGGGCCGCATCGGCGCGCTGCGCCAGCTCGATCCCCAAGGATTCAGCGCGCTGCTCGCGGTGGAAGAGGTTCTGCGCGGCAACGCGCGTCCGGGCATGCGTCTGCGCATCGCGTGGGAGGAGCTCGCGCCCAGCCGCGCCGTGCGCTTCGCGGACGGCGAGCGCGTGCTCGTCGCCTTGGACTCGCTGCCGAGCGGCTCGCTGTGGACGGCGCGCTTCCCGAAGCGCAACGCCGTCGCCGTCGCAGGCCGCGGCGAAGCGTTCGCCCGCGAGATCGCGGCGGAGAGCCTCCCGCCGCTGCGCGCGTTCCTCGCGCTGCCGCCCGGAGCGCGCGACGGCGCAGCGGGCGCCGCGGCGCTCGTGCGCCTCGTGGCGGCCGCGCGGACGCGAGAGCTGCCCTTGGCGCAGGAAGCCGTCGCGCGGCTGGGCGCAATCCCCTCGCTTGCCGCGAAGCTGAGTCCAGAGGACGCGGGCGCTCTGGGCGCGTTGGTCGCCGACTCGGCAAGCCACCCGTCCGCCCGCGCCGCCGTCGTCGCGCTCGCCGGGCGGCGCAAGCTGACCGCGCTCGCTCCCGCGATCCGAGACGCGGCCGCGGCGGGCGGCGCGCTCGCGCCCGCCGCCGTCGAAGCGCTCGGGGCGATGGGCGCGCTCTCGCCCGAGGAGGTGCGCCGCTACGCGGGTTCGCGCGATCCCGCCGTGCGCGCCGCCGTGCTGCGCGGCGCTCCGAGCGCGCACGACCCGGCGCGCCTCGCCGCGATCGCGCGCGGCGGCGACGCGGGCAGCGTGCGCGCGGCCGCGCTCGAGGCGCTCGCGCGGCGCGAGGGCGTGGGCGCGGCGGAGGCGGCCGCGGACGCGCTCTTCGACGCGGACGCCGACGTGCAAGCCGCCGCGCTGCGCATTCTCCCCGCGTTTCCGCGCGAATCCGCGCAGCTGCTGCGCGCGCGCGCCTTCGGCCCGCGCGCGAACGACGCCGAGGCTACGAAGCCCGCGCTCGCGGGCCTCTCCCTGCTCGGTAGTGACGGCGCGGCGGTGCTGCGGGAGATCGAGCACGAGCACCCGAACGAGCAGATCCGCCGGCTCGCGCAGTTCCTGCTCGGCCGCACTCCAGAGCACTGAG
>CAYWRY010000109.1:0-13865 GCA_964460485.1 uncultured Spirochaetales bacterium | reverse complement strand
CGCCGAACGGCATGCCCATCACGCGGCCCACGTCGCGCAGCACGGCGCGCGCCTGGAGCGTCCCGAACGTGATGATCTGCGCGACCCTGCGCCCGTCGTCGCCGCGCTCCGGCTCGTCGTACTTCTTCGAGACGTACTCGATCACCTGCTGGCGGCCGCGCATGCAGAAGTCGACGTCGATGTCGGGCATCGAGACGCGCTCGGGGTTCAGGAAGCGCTCGAAAATGATGTCGTACTCGATCGGGTCGACGCCGGTGATGCCGAGGCTGTAGGCGACCAGGCTGCCCGCCGACGAGCCGCGGCCCGGGCCGACCGGAATGCCGTGGCCGCGCGCGTAGCCGATGAAGTCGGCGACGATCAGGAAGTAGCCGGCGAAGCCCATCTGCTGGATCACGCCCAGCTCGTAGTCGAGGCGCCTCTCGTACTGCGCGAGCTTCTTCGGCAGCGGCTCGTCCGGCGCGAGTCCGAGCCGGCGGCGCAGCCCCGCGTGGGCGTTCTCGGCGAGCACGCGCTCGCGCGTCGTGTTCGCCGGCACCTGGAACTCGGGCATGTGGTACTTGCCCATGGGGATCTCGACCGAGCAGCGCTCGGCGATCTCCATCGAGGCGCGCACCGCGGCCGGGTGATCGTGGAAGAGCTCGAGCATCTCGTCGCCGCTCTTCACGTAGAAGCCGCGCCCGTCGAAACGAAAACGGCTCGGATCGTCGAGGCTCGCGGCGGTGCCGATGCAGAGCAGCGCGTCGTGATGCTCGTGGTCGGCGTGCTCGAGGTAGTGCGCGTCGTTGGTGGCGAGCAGCGGTACCCGCAGATCGGCGGCCATCTTCACGAGCTCTGCGTTCACGCGATCCTGATCGGGGATCCCGTGGCGCTGGAGCTCGAGGTAGTAGCGATCAGGGAACGTGCGCTTGAACTCCTCGGCGATCTGCCAGGCGGCGTCGAGCTCGCCGGCCAGGATGCGGCGGGACACGAGCGACGACAGGCACCCCGAGGTGGTGATCAGGCCTTCGCTGTGCTTCGCCAGGAGCTCGAGATCGACGCGCGGCTTGTAGTAGAAGCCCTCGAGATAGGCCTTCGAGATCAGAACCATCAGGTTCCGGTAGCCGACGTCGTTGGTCGCGATCAGCAGCTGATGGCTGATCGCGTCGAAGCCGCCGGCGTCGCGCTCGCGCTTCTCCTTGTCGAAGCGCGAGCCCGCGGCGATGTAGGCCTCGCAGCCGATGATCGGCTTCACGCCGTTCGCCACTGCCTTCTCGTAGAACTCGATCGCGCCGAACAGGTTGCCGTGGTCGGTCATCGCGATCGCGCTCTGGCCGATCGCTCTCACGCGCTCGAACAGCGGGTTGTGCTTGATCGCGCCATCGAGCAGCGAGTACTGCGTGTGCAGGTGGAGGTGGGTGAACGGAGTGGCCACCGCTCACTCCCACTCGATCGTGGCGGGCGGCTTGGACGACACGTCGTAGACGACGCGGTTCACGCCCTTCACCTCGTTGGTGATGCGGGTCGAGATCGTCGCGAGCAGCTCGTGCGGGAGGCGCGACCAATCCGCGGTCATCGCGTCGGCGCTCGACACGCAGCGCAGCGCGATGGTGTTCTCGTAGGTGCGCTCGTCGCCCATCACGCCGACGCTCTGGATCGGCAGGAATACCGCGAACGCCTGCCAGATGCGATCGTACCAGCCGGCTCTGCGGATCTCCTCGATCAGGATCGCGTCGGCGCGGCGCAGGATCGCGAGCCGCTCGCGCGTGACGTCGCCGATCACGCGAATCGCGAGGCCCGGGCCGGGGAACGGATGCCGCCCGACCATCACCTCCGGCAGACCGAGCCGGCGGCCCGCCGCGCGCACCTCGTCCTTGAACAGCTCGCGCAGCGGCTCCACCAGCGCGAGGCGCATGCGCTCCGGCAGGCCGCCCACGTTGTGGTGCGTCTTGATGGTGGCCGACGGGCCGCGCACCGAGACGCTCTCGATGACGTCGGGATAGAGCGTGCCCTGCACGAGGAAATCCGCGCCGCCGGCTCGCGTGGCCTCTTCCTCGAAGACCTGGATGAACAGGTGCCCGATGATGCGACGCTTGCGCTCGGGGTCGTCCACGCCCGCGAGCGCCGCGAGGAAGCGCTCGCTCGCGTCGACGGTCACGAGTCTCACGTGTAGGTGCTCGCGGAAGATGCGCTCCACCTCGCCGCGCTCGCCTTCGCGCAGGAGGCCGTGGTCGACGAAGATGCAGGTGAGCTGGTCGCCGATCGCGCGGTGCACGATCGCCGCCGCGACCGACGAGTCGACGCCGCCGGACAGACCGCAGATCGCGCGGCCGGCGCCGACCTGCTCGCGCACCCGCGCGATCGCGCTCTCGACGAACGCGTCCACGGTCCAGTCGGGCCGGCAGCCGCACATGCCGAGCGCGAAGTTGCGCAGCAGCACGTCGCCGCCCTCGGTGTGCAGTACCTCGGGGTGGAACTGCACGCCGACGAGGGGCTTCGCGCGGTGCGCCACCGCGGCGAAGGGCGAGTTGGCGCTGGTCGCGATCGTCTCGAAGCCGTCGGGCAGGCGCAGCACGCGGTCGCCGTGGCTCATCCAGACGTTGCGGTCGGCGTCGCCGAGCCCGGCGAACAGCGGGTGCGGCTTCTCCACGTGGAGCAGCGCGCGGCCGTACTCGCGCGCGTCGGCCTTCTCGACCACGCCGCCCAGCTGGTAGGCCATCAGCTGCTGGCCATAACAGATGCCGAGCACGGGCACGCCGAGCGCGTAGATGCCCGGATCGCAGCTCGGCGCGCCCTCGGCGTAGACGCTCGAAGGTCCACCCGAGAGCACGATGCCCTTCGGCGCGAAGGCGCGGATCTTGGCGAGCGCCCAGTTCGGCGGCTGGATCTCGCAGTAGACGCGCTGCTCGCGGATGCGCCGCGCGATCAGCTGGCTGTACTGCGCGCCGAAGTCGAGGATCAGGATGCGGTCGCCGTGCGGGTCGATCGACATGTTGCCTTTCCGGGTGATCGCCCGAGCGGGCGAGCGACGAGATCAGCGCATCAGCTGCGAGGCGCAGCCTCGCCGGCTGCAGGCGCTCTCCTCGCAGTCGCGGAGCCACCGGGTTCGCGCGCTCGCGTTGCCCGTTGGCGCTACTCGATCCTGTAGTTCGGCGCCTCCTTGGTGATGATCACGTCGTGCACGTGGCTCTCGACGAGCCCCGCCTGGGAGATGCGCACGAATCGCGCGTGGGCGCGGAGGTCCGGCAGCGTGGCGGCCCCGCAGTAGCCCATGCCGGCGCGCAGGCCGCCGAGCAGCTGGTGGATGCTGCTGGAGAGGCTGCCGCGGTACGGCACGCGCCCCTCGATGCCCTCGGGCACGAGCTTGCGGTTGTCCTCGACGTCGCCCTGGAAGTATCGGTCCTTGCTGCCCTCGGCCATCGCGCCCAGCGAGCCCATGCCGCGGTAGACCTTGTACGAGCGGCCCTGGTAGAGGATCACCTCGCCGGGCGACTCGTCGGTGCCTGCGAACAGCGAGCCGATCATCACCGTGCTCGCGCCGGCGGCGAGCGCCTTCACGACGTCGCCCGAGTACTTGATGCCGCCGTCGCCGATCACGGGCACGCCGAAGCGCGCGGCAGTGCGCGCCGCGTCCATCACCGCCGTGAGCTGCGGGACGCCGACGCCGGCGACCACGCGCGTGGTGCAGATCGAGCCCGGCCCGACGCCCACCTTCACGCCCGAGACGCCGGCCTTCACCAGCGCTTCCGCGCCCTCCGCCGTGGCGACGTTGCCGCCGATGATCGGCAGCTCGGGGAAGCTGCGGCGGAGCCCCAGGATCGTGTCGAGCACGCCGGCCGCGTGGCCGTGCGCGGTGTCCACCACGATCACGTCCACGCCGGCGTTCACGAGCGCCTGCGCGCGGTCGAGCGCGTCGGGCCCCGCGCCCACCGCCGCGCCGCAGCGCAGGCGGCCGAGGGCATCCTTGGACGCGTTCGGGAACCTCTCGCTCTTCTCGATGTCCTTGATCGTGATCAGGCCGCGCAGCGCACCGCTGGTGTCGACCACCAGCAGCTTCTCGATGCGGTGCTCGTGGAGCAGCTCTTTGGCGCGCTCCATCGTGGTGCCCGGCGGCACGGTCACGAGCGCGTCCTTCGTCATCACGCTCGAGATCGGGCGGCTCGCGTCCTTCACGAAGCGCAGGTCGCGGTTGGTGAGAATGCCGACCGCTTTGCCGCCCTGCGTGATCGGCACGCCCGAGATCCGGTAGCGCGCCATCACGTCCATCGCGTCGCGGATCGTGCGGTCCGGCGGCAGCGTGATCGGGTCGACGATCATGCCCGACTCGGAGCGCTTTACCTTGTCGACCTCGGCCGCCTGCGCCTGCACCGGCAGGTTGCGGTGGATCACGCCGATGCCGCCGTGCTGGGCGAGGCAGATCGCAGTGGCGTGCTCGGTCACCGTGTCCATCGCCGCCGACACGATCGGCACGGACAGCTCGATCTCCCGCGTGAGCTGGGTTGTTAGGGAGACGTCCTTCGGCAGCACGTCGGACGCGCCCGGCACCAGCAGCACGTCGTCGAAGGTGAGCGCCTCGCGAATCCGGCTTTCGTCCATCGCGCCTCCGCGTTCCGCCGGCGCCGAGATAGACCAAGCCCGAGAGGAGAAGTCCCGCTCGCCGCCCCGGATTGGCGGCGCAACATACGAAGGGGCCTTCCGACGGTCAACCGCGCGGCGGGACGAGCAGCTCGAGCGAGCCGCGCAGCGCACCGGCCAGCTCGTTCACCACGCCCTCCAGCACGCGCACCGCGCCTCCCGGCGCGTCCTGGGAGAAGCGGTGGAAGCCGGTGCGCGTGAGCAGCAGCACGCGCGCCCGGCCGGCCGCCTTCAGCGAGGCTTCGCGGTTCCCGTTGTAGGCGAGCGCCGCGAGCCCGAGGGCGGCGGGGGCCTCGATGCGGCCGAGCTCGCTGATGCCCTCGCGCGAGCAGTCGAGCGCGCCCTCCAGCAGCAGGTACGCCCCGTCCGCCTCGCTGCCCTCGAGGCACAGAATCTCCCCCGCCTTCAGCACCTGCTCCTCCGCCACGCTGGCCAGCAACGTCAGCTCGCCGGGCGTGAGGTCGCCGAACAGCGCGATGCGTGCGAGGTCGGCCGCGCTCACGGCATCACCCGCCCGAGTATGGTGCGCAGCAGCGGCGCAGAGTCGCGCTCGCCGTCGAGGTGGAGCAGGAAGAGCGAGGCGTTCGCCAGCACGGTGAGCTTCTCCTGGATCTCCTCGGGCGCGATCCGCTCGCCCTTGCGCAGCAGCAGTACGTGAAAGGTGCGGTGGTCGGGCATGCGCTGGAAGGCCTCCGCGAGCGCCCGCAGCCGCGCCTCGGACTCGCTCACCGGGGAGACGTGGATCAGGAGCAGGCCGAGCGCACCGTGGGCGGCGGCCGGCCAGAGCGGGGCGTACAGCGGGCTGGCGGGGACCTGGATCAGCTCGATCGCGAGCCCGTCCGCCACGCGCAGACGCACGAGCGGCGCGAGATCCGCCGCCTGCACCGGCCGCGCGTCCGGTGGCTGCCTGCGCGTCGCGCCGGGAAGCTGTTCGAGGGCGCGCACCAGGTCGCGGGTCGCGTCCGGGTCGGCCGAGGCGAGCAGCAGCTTGGCCGGCGCGACCCCGCCGCGTCGGCCCCGGCCCGCCTCGAGCCACTCGCGCAGGCGCTTCGCCTGGTCGGCGTCGAAGAGCGCGAAGCCCTGGCCGGTCGTGCGCCGCTCGCGATCGCGGCGCTGCCGGACGATGCCGCGGTCGATCAGCGTCTGCAGCGTGCGCAGCACCTGGTAGTCCGAGTGCGTGCAGTGGTCGACGATCGAGCGCACGTCGTCGTAGGCGTCGAGCAGGAGCAGCACTTCCTGCGCCACTGGATGCACGATGTTCGGGAGCTGGGTGCGCGGGATCGCGAGCGCCACGTGGGCGGAGTCCGGCGGCAGCCCGCGCACCAGCCGGTTCCACTCGTCGAGCTGGCGCACGCCTTCGAGCAGCAGCGTCCGCGTGGGCGCTTGGATGCGCGCCGGGCGCGTCTCCTCGCTCGGCACGAACGAGAAGCTCCCATCGCGCCAGCCGAGCATGCGGTAGAGCGCCTTCTCGTCCTGGGCACGCGGGGCCGCCTTCGCCTGCAGCACGTTGCCGTCGCGCAACCAGATCTCGCCGTGGTCCCCTGCTTGGGAGCCGTCGGCGCGTTTCACGATCAAGCGGCCGGTGCGGTTGTTCTGGTGCAGCAGCTGCAGCACGTCGATCAGCGCGATCTGGGCGAGATCGCCCTCGACCGTGCTCGCGCTGGCGGTGGCGCGCTCGATCGGCGCCTGCTGCTCGCGCTTGCCCAGCAGCGCGAACACGCAGTCGGCGACCGCGGCGGCGCCGCCGGCCGTCGCCTCGTCGAAGTGCTTGCGGCGGGCGACCGCGTCGGCGCCCGAGTAGACGAGGCGCACCGGGCGCGTGCGCGGGTTCGCGCGCAGGATCTCCGCGAGGCGCGTCGCGTCGATCAGCGGCAGCGCGTCGCTCGCGATCACGGCGCCCGGCACGTCCGCGAGCACCGCCTCGAGCGCGGCCGCGCCGGTCTCGGCGAAGGACACGGCGAGACCCCGCGCCGCGAGTGGCTCGGCGAGGCGACGCGCGCGCGCGCGGTCGCCGTCGGCGATCAGGATCGTGTCATCCACCGATCGGAATCCCCAGATCGCGGCCGAGCTGGAAGGTGAGGTGCTCCACCAGCGTGCGATCCGCAGTGTGATACAGGGAGGCCGCGCCGTCGTCGCTGCCCGCCTCGCGCACGAGCGCGTAGGCGGGCCGCTCGCCGAAGTAGACGACGAAGGGCGAGTCGGTGCCCGCGCGCAGGGGCGAGATCCACGTCACCGGGAGTCCCTGCGGTCCGTCGTCCGGGCGCTCGGCGACCATCACCACGTCGGTCTTCCCGTTCAGTCCGCGAAGCTGCTCGAGCGCCTCGCGCAGGGTTGGACGCAGCGCGCCGCCGGGCCCAACGAACAAGAGGCCGCGCTCCTCCGGACGCCGCGCCACCTCGCCGAGCAGGAACGCGGCGGCCTGCTCGGCCAGCGCTCCATTGCCGGACGGCGCCTGCGCGAGCAGCGCGTCGAGCAGGCCGCGGAACGGCGCGTGCTCGAGGGCGTGGGCGCGCAGGAAGCTCGCGCGGTCCTCGGCGATGCGCGCGGCGAGCGCCTCGCCGAGCGCCTCCGCGGTCGCGCCGTCGCTCGGGAACGTGGCCGCCGCAGCGAGCACGACCGGCGCCTCGGGCAGCACGCGAAGCGCCTCGCAGCGCTCGAGGGCGCTGCGCATGCGGCGCTTGCTCACGGCGGCTCCGATCGCGTCCGTCTCGGAGAGCAGCGCGAAGTAGCGCCCGTCGCTCTCCACCGCGAGGATGTCGGCGGCGCGCAGCCCGCGCGCGAGGGCCGCCGCGATCGCCTGCAGCAGCGTCTCGAGCTCGCCCGCCGAGCGGCCCTCGCTGGCCACGTCGAACTGGTCGATCTCGATGCGCAGCAGCGAGAAGTTGCGCGAGAAGCGCCGCGCCTTCTGCAGCTCGTGCTCGGCCACGTCGTCGAGGTAGGCCTTGGTGTAGGCGCGCGTGACCGGGTCGCGGAACGAGCGGCGCTCGAGCGCGCGAGTCGCGAAGGCGTTGGCGAGCGCCTGGCTCGCGAAGGCGGCGAGCCGCTCGACGGCGAGCTGGTCGCCTTCGTCGAACTCGCCGCCGTCGAGCTTGTCGGTGAGGCGCACGAAGCCGAGCAGCCGGCCGGCGCGCGCGAGCGGCACGTACAGGCTCGCCCGCGCTCTCTGCCCGCTCGGGGCCACGCGCTGCGGCCGCGCACCGGCTTGCGCGAGCGGCGCGAGCTCGGCGGGTAGCCGGTCGGCGCGCAGCTCGCTCAGCTCGTCCTCGACACGCACCAGCCCGCTCACGCCGGCGAGGCGCAGGCGCCCGGGCGCCTCCTCGCGCGCGATCCAGGCCACGCCGCCGTGGGCGTTCGTCTCGAGACAGAGCATCTCGACGACGCGATCGGCGAGGGCGTCGACGGACGAGGTCGCGAAGAGCGCCAGGATGCGCTCGTACTGCGCGAAGGCGCTGAGATGCTCGAGGTTCTCGCTGGTGAGCCGCTGATTTTCCTCGCGCATTTGACGCCGCTCGCGAATCCCGGAGAGGCTCCGCAAGAGCGCCGCGCGATCGAGGGGCTTCAGCAGGTAGTCGGTGGCGCCGAGCTTCATCGCATCCACCGCGGTCTTCACGTCTCCGAGGCTCGTGACCACGATGATCTCTTGCTGCGGCCAGCGCTCCTTCACGCGCTGAACGAGCTCGCTGCCGTCCATGCCCGGCATCACGAGGTCGGTGATCACCACGTCGAAGCCGCCGCCCCCCTCGAGCGCCGCGAGGGCCTCGGCGCCGCCGGCGCACGTGATGGTCTCGTAGCCGGCCTCGCGCAGCAGGTCCTCGAGGTAGACGCGGAAGTAGAGCTGGTCGTCGACGGCCAGGATGCGGCCCAGGCTCACGGCGTCCCTCCCCCTTCCGTTTGGATCCTCGCGCAGCGCGCCCGCTCAGGCCGCCGGCCGCGCCGACTCTTCGGCGTGGCGCGCAGCGGGATTCACAAGCGATCGCTCCGGGACGAGCGAGCCGATCAACGAGTGGGGGGTGGCCTCGACGATCGACAGCAAGGCGAGATCGCCCGGTGCGGGGGCGCGGTCGGCGGGGGCCCGGAAGTTGACCACGCGGTGCTGCGGGTCGCGGCCCTGGAGCGGAACCCCGTCCGCTCCCGCAGCCCCTCGCCGGCTCGCGCCCTCCACCAGCACCTGCACGCGCTCTCCCACCCGCGCCCGATGCGCGGCGAAGGTGAGGTCGCGCTGGAGGGCCTGGAGCTCTGCGAGGCGCTCCTGCGACTCCTCGGGCGAGACGGTCTCCGCGAGCGCGGCGGACGCGGTGCCCGGCCGCGGCGAGTACTTGAAGGAGAAGCTGTCGACGAAGCCGACCTCGCGGATCAGCGCCAGGGTGGCCTCGAAGTCGGCCCGCGTCTCGCCCGGGTGGCCCACGATGAAGTCGCTGGTGAGCGCGAGCCCCGGCCGCGCACGGCGCAACGCCTCCACGACGCTCAGGTAGTCGCGCACGGTGTAGCGGCGCCGCATCGCCTCGAGCAGGCGGTCCGAGCCGCTCTGCACGGGCAGGTGGACGTGGGGGCAGAGCTGCGGCAGCTCCGCGTGGGCGCGCAGGAGCGCGTCGTCGAAGAACGCCGGGTGCGGGCTCGTGTAGCGCAGCCGCTCGACTCCCGGGATCCGGGCGAGCGCCCCCAGCAGCTCTCCGAAGGCGAGCGTGCCCGCGGAAGCCGTCCGGCCACGGCGGACGTCGTGGCGCCCGTAGGCGTTCACCGTCTGCCCGAGCAGCGTCAGCTCGCGGACGCCCGTCGCGGCGAGCTCTCGCGCCTCGGCGACGATCGCGTCCGCGGGGCGGGAGATCTCGCGGCCGCGGGTCAGCGGCACGACGCAGTACGCGCAGAACAGGTCGCAACCCTCCATGACCGTGAGCCAGGCGCGGCCGGGAGTCTCCGTCTCGAAGGCGGGGTGCCGGTGCGGGAGGTCGAAGCGCGCGAGGCTGAGGTCGTCCGTGAAGCGGGCCTCGCGCCGGCCGAGGTCTGCGGCGGCGACCATGTCGGGGACCCAGCGCAGGTTGTGGGTGCCGAAGGCGAAGTCGATCTGCGGGTAGCGGCGGAGCAGCGAGTCACCCTCCTGCTGGGCGACGCAGCCGCCGACGCCCACCAGTCGACCCGGCCGCTCGGCCTTCCACTGCCGCAAGAGCCCGAGGTCGCTGTAGAGCCGGTGTTCTGCCTTCTCGCGGATCGAGCAGGTGTTCACGATTACGAGGTCCGCCTCGGATTCGGCGGCGGCACGCTCGAAACCTGCGTGGTGGAGGAGGTTGGCGACCTTCTCCGCGTCGTGGGCATTCATCTGGCAGCCGTAGCTGCGGATGTGGAAACGGCGCGCCATCAGGCGCGGACCTTACCGCGCGACGATCGCGAAACCAGCGGAGTTACGACGTTTTTCGCGTCTGGGACGAGCGGCCGCTGCCCGTCGGGCGCCCCGGCACCGCCGGCCCGCGCCTTTGGACACCGCTCGGTGTCTCCGGCCGAGGAGCTTTTTCCGAAAAGACGTTTGACAACGCGCGCGCCACCAACGCATAATCGCTCCACACGATTTCTGGAGCGGCGGCGGATAAGGCATTTCTCGACGAAATGTCAAACCTCTCACCCCCCATCATCTATCCGCCGCCCTCCGCCCTGACCGAAGCCCCGCCCGAGCAAACTCCGGCGGGGCTTCTGCTTTTCTCCTTTGCGCCGCACGCGCGGAGCGCTCTCGATTGCGCGCCGCGCGCGTGAGATCGGCGTTCGCGCGACGAGCACGAGTCGCCGGGCCCGGGCGCCGAGGCGCGCGGAGGCCGCATCACCGGATTCTTCGTGGCCGGGGCGCGCCCCGGCGCCCGGGCCCGGCGGCGCTCTCACGCGGCGAACACAGCCGAGCAGCCCGCCTCGCAGCTAGAGCACGAGCCGGTCGACCACCTTCGAGAGCTGCTTCAGGTTCCGGCACTCTTCCGCGACGTCGACGTACGGCAAGTACTTGTCCATCACGCTGTCACCGAAGCCCCAGGCGCTCGGGCTCTCGGGGTTGAGCCAGACCACGTCCTTCGCCTTGTTCGCGATGTCGCGCAAGCACCAGGCGCGCGGGTCGTTGTAGTTGTTACGGGCGTCGCCCAGGATCAGCACGGTGGTCTTCTGGTCGACGGCGGACAGGTAGTTCTGCCAGAAGTAGTGGAAGGCGCTGCCGAAGTTGGAGCGCGTGTAGACGTTGATCACGTCGCCGCCGTCGAGTGCCTTCTCGATCGCGCCGTTGATGTCCTTCTCCTTGAAGACCGGCGTCACCTCGCCGAGCTCGGAGACGAACACGAAGCTGCGGATCTTGGTGAAGCACTCCTGCAGCGAGTACATGAACTGGAGCATGAAGCGCGACACGTTGGCGACCGAGGACGAGACGTCGCACAAGATCACCAGCTTCGGCCGGTCCTTCTTGCGCTGCTTGAAGATCAGCTCGAAGGGCACGCCGCCGTGGCCGGCATTGCGGCGCAGCATGGTGTGCAGGTCGAGCTTGCCGCGCTTCAGGCGCCGCTTGCGCACCGTCAGCACGTTCTTGATGCGCTGCGCGAGCCGCGCGACGACCTCGCGCATGCGCTTGATCTCGTCTTCCGTGAGGTTGTAGAAGCTCTTCTCCAGCAGACTCTCGCGGCGGAACTTCTCCATGTAGTCGAAGTTTCGCTGCTGGAGTTCGCGCTCGGTGAAGTTGCGCACCGACTGGCGCAGCGCCTCGAGGAACTTCTCGATCAGGTCAAGCAGCGCGTCGACCTGCGCGTCGGGCATGCCGCCCTCGCGCAGTTGCTGGGCGAGGTCGCGCAGCTGCTTGCCGGCGCCCTCTGCGTCGAGCTGCTCCATCGTGCGGCGCGTGAAGAAGCCGATCTGGAGCATGTTCTCGATGCGCTCGGTGCCCGCGCTCTGGGCCGCCTCGCGGATCAGCTGCTCGAGCTGCGAGAGATCCTGGGTGAGCAGCGCCTTGGCGAGCTCGCTGAGGTCCATCTGGCCCTGCATGTTTTGCATGCCCTGCTTGATGGCTTCCATCAGCTTCTCGAGGTCGAACTCGCCTCCCATCTGCCCTTGCGCCTGGTCGAAGGCGTTGCGCAGGCCGTCGTAGAACGAGGACCAGTAGAGGTCGAAAAGCTGGTCGAAGCTCGAGATGTCCTCGGAGCGCTTCACCATCGTGGTGCGCAGCGCGTCGCGGAAGATTTCGCGATCGTCGAAGGACAGCTCGTCGATCGCGAGGAACGAGTCGATCGACTCGGCCACGGAGACGCGGATCCCGCTCTTCCGCAGCAGGTTCGCGAACTCGATGATCTTCTTCTCCATCTCGTGCGACTCTCCGCTCGCCTGCGGCTCGCTGCGCGGCCTGCGCCGGCTTCGCCGGCGCGCGGCCGCTTGCGCTTCTCGAGCCGCGTTCGCCGCTACGTCACTTCGTTCTTCAGTGCAGCACACCCTTCTTCGCGGTGGCGGCCTGCGGCTGCGCAGGCGTCGCCGCGGCGGACGCGGCGCCAACCGCCGGGGCGGCGGCCGGCGCGTCCGCCTTGCGCGTGATCAGGCGGCCGAGCTCGCTCTGGGCTTTCTTGATGTCCGCTTCGTACTTGAGGATGACGTTCAGCGTGTCGCGAACGAGGCCCTCGTCGAGCTGGCCGGCGTTGAGCGCGAGCAGCGCGCGCGCCCAGTCCAGCGTCTCCGAGATCGACGGCGTCTTCTTCAGGTCGAGCTTGCGCAGCCGCGCCATGACGCCCACCAGCTCCTCGGCGAGGCGCACGTCGATGCCGGGCACCTTGGTCTCGAGGATCTTCGTCTCGAGCGCCTCGTCGGGGAAGTCGATGTACAGGTGCAGGCAGCGGCGCTTCAGCGCGTCGCTCATCTCGCGCGCATCGTTCGAGGTGAGGAAGACGATCGGGTGATGCGTCGCGGTCAGCGTGCCGATCTCGGGCACCGTCACCTGGAAGTCCGACAGCACCTCGAGCAGAAAGGCCTCGAACTCGGGGTCCGACTTGTCCACCTCGTCGATCAGCAGCAGCGACGGCACCGCGGCCTGGATCGCGCGCAGCAGCGGGCGCTGCACGATGAAGCGCTCGGAGAAGAACACGTTGTCCTGCGCGCCCACTCGCTCGGCGGCGTCGCGCAGCGTGGTCGCGCCGGCCATCGCCTCGGCGAACTTCTCCTTCAGGATCTGCGTGTACAGGAGCTGCTTCGAGTACTCCCACTCGTACAGCGCCTTGGCCTCGTCGAGTCCCTCGTAGCACTGCAGGCGGATCATCGGGCGTCCGGTCGCCTTGCCGACGACCTTCGCGAGCTCGGTCTTGCCGACGCCCGCGGGTCCTTCCACGAGCACGGGTTTGCCGAGCTTCGTCGCGAGGTACACGACCGTGGCGATGCTCTTTCCACAGACGTAGCCCTGCGCGTTCAGCTGGCTGATGACGTCGTCTACCGACGCGAACATGGCGGCTCCTCTTTCTCAGTTGCGCCCCGCGCCGGCGAGCTCGCGGCTAGCTCATCAAGTGCAGAACGTGCCCCAGCTTCTCCTTCTTGGTGCGGAGGTACTGGAGGTTGCGCTCGTTGGGCGTGATCTCGAGCGGCACGCGCTCGACGATCGAGAGGCCGTAGCCCTCGATGCCGGCGCGCTTGCCCGGATTGTTCGTGATGATGCGCATCTTGCGCACGCCGAGGTCGTGGAGGATCTGCGCCCCCACGCCGTAGTCGCGCAGGTCTGCGGCGAAGCCGAGCCGCTCGTTGGCCTGAACCGTGTCGAGGCCCTCGCGGTCCTGCAGGCCGTAGGCCCTGATCTTGTTCTTGAGGCCGATCCCGCGCCCTTCCTGGCGCATGTAGAGGATCACGCCCTTGCCCTCGCCCTCGATCAGCTTCATCGCAGCCTCGAGCTGCTCGCCGCAGTCGCAGCGCAACGACGCGAAGGAGTCGCCGGTGAGGCACTCGCTGTGCACGCGCACGAGCACCTCGTCGTCGGGGCTGATCGCGCCCTTCACCAGGGCCACGTGGTCGATGTGGTCGATGTCGTTCTCGTAGACGATCGCGCGGAACTCCCCGCCGAACTTGGTGGGCAGCGCGCAGTCGCCGGCGGGGCGCACCAGCTTCTCGTTGCGCAGCCGGTATTCGATCAGGTCGGCGATCGTGGCGATCTTGAGGCCGTGCTTGCGCGCGAACTTCACGAGGTCGGGCATGCGCGACATCGTGCCGTCGTCGTTCATGATCTCGCAGATCACGCCCGATGGGTTGCGGCCCGCGAGCCGCGCGAGGTCGAC
>CAYWRY010000108.1:0-13987 GCA_964460485.1 uncultured Spirochaetales bacterium | reverse complement strand
CTACGCCGTCAGCACGCACGCCGCGATCGACGCGAACGTGAGCGGCAGGCCCAGGCGTACGTAGTCGCCGAAGCGGTAGCCGCCGGGGCCGTAGACCATCGTGTTGGTCTGGTAGCCGATCGGCGTGAGGAACGAGGCGGAGGCCGAGACGGCGACCGCGATGGCGAAGGCGCGCGTGTCGGCGCCGAGCTGCGAGGCGGTGGCCATCGCGATCGGGAACATCAGCGCCGCTGCGGCGTTGTTGCTGATGAACTCGGTGAGGGCGACGGTGGCGAGCACGATGCCGAGCAGCACGACGCGCCAGCCGTAGCTCGCGAAGGCGTCGACGATGCCGCTGCCGAGAGACGCCGCGAGGCCGGACTGCTCGATGGCGGCGCCGAGGCCGAAGCTGGCCGCGATCACGACCAGCACGTCGATCTCGACGGCGTCGCGGGCGTCGCGCGCGCTGAGGGCGCGCGTCGCGACGAGCGCGATCGCGCCGAGCAGCGAGGCTTGCAGGATCGGCAGCACGCCGCTGCCCGCGAGGCCCACCACGGTGAAGGCGACGAGGCCCACCCACGCCGCGCGTCCCCGCTGGACGGGCGGTTCTGCCGTCTCCTCGTCGAGGGGGTTGATCACCAGGAAGTCCGGGCGGCCGCGCCAGCGCTCGCGGAAGCCGGGGTCGGTTAGCAGGAGCAGGGTGTCGCCGGTGCGGAGCTTCACCTGGCCGAGCTTTGCGACCAGCGGCTGCCCTTCGCGGTGGATGGCGACGATCGCCGCCTGATAACGCTCGCGGAAGCCGACTTCCTTGGGCGTCTGGCCGAGCAGCGGCGACTCGCGGCCGATCACGACCTCGACGACGTGCCTCGCCGGCGCATCGACGCTCGCCATGTGGACGCGCTCCGCCGAGTCGAGGCCTTCGACGTTCTGGAGGTCGAGGATCAGGCGCGCCTGCCCGACGAACAGCAGGTGGTCGCCCTCGCGCAGCACCGTGGTCGGCGCGACCGGCGCGATCGGCTCGCCGTCGCGCTCGATCTCCACGAGGAACACGCCCTCGAGGTGGCGCAGCCCGGCTTCTTCGACGGTGCGGCCGTCGAGCGGCCCGCTGGTCTCGACGATCATGCGCACGGAGAAATCGCGGCCCGGGTCCGCGAGGTCGCTGCGCGGCGGCTGGCGGTCGGGCAGCACCCAGGGCGCCGCGAGCGCGACGACCACCAGGCCGACGAGGGCCACGGGCAAGCCGACGTGCGTGATCTCGAAGAGGCCGAGCGGCGCTTGCCCGCTCTCTTCGAGCAGCCCCGAGACGACGAGGTTCGTCGAGGTGCCGATGGTCGTGACGACGCCGCCCAGGATCACGGCGAACGAGAGCGGCATCAGGTAGCGCGAGGCGGGGAGACGGCTGCGCTCGGCCCATTCGCTGACTGGGCGGATCAGCATCGCCACGATCGGCGTGTTGTTGAGAAACGCCGAGGCGGCGGCCGAGGGCACGCAGATGCGCAGCAATCGCACGACGTCCGTAGTGCTGCCGCCCAGCGCGCCGCGCACGAGTGGCCGCAGGGCGCCCGAGTCCTCGACCGCGCGGGCCAGGACGTAGAGCGCGGCGACCGTGATCGGCGCGGAGTTCGAGAAGCCGCTGAAGGCCTGGCCGGCGTCGATCACGCCGGCGACGAGCAGCGTGATCACGGCGGTCAGGACCGCGGTCGCGGGCGACGCCATGCCGCGCGCCATCCCGACGAACATCGCGATCACCACCGCCAGCGTGAACCAGGCTTCGGAGCTCATGGGGCGGCGCACGGTAACAGCGCGACGGCGCGCGGGCTGCCCGGCTGCGCGCGAGGCGCCCGTTGGCTGCGCGCGCCCGAGGCGCGGGACCGCGAGGGCCGCCCGCGCGGAGCTTCGGCTAACAACCCCCAATGGGCGAAATCTCCGACGTGCTGATCGTCGGCGCGGGGCCGGCCGGCGCCGCGCTCGCGCACGCGCTCGCCGCGCGCGGCGTCTCGGTCGCGCTGGTCGAGCGCCAGCACGACTTCGCGCGCGAGTTCCGGGGCGAGGCGCTGATGCCGAGCGGCGTGGACGCGCTCGCGCAGTGCGGCCTCGGCGAGCTGCTGGACGCCGTGCCCCACGCCGTGCCAGATCGGCTCGCCCTGTATCGCGACGGCAAGCTCGCGCTCTCCGCCGATCCGGCGGACGTGCTGCCGCCGGGCGCGCGCGCGGTGATCGTGTCGCAGCCGCACCTGCTCGAGGCGATCGTCGCGCGCGCGAGCGCGCACGCCGGCTTCGCGTTCCTGCGAGGCACGGCCGTGCGTGATCTGCTGCGCGACGCGGACGGCCGCGTGTGCGGCGCGCGCGTCGAGGGGGAGCAGGGAACGCGCGAGCTGCGCGCGCGGCTGGTGATCGGCGCGGATGGGCGCGCCTCGGTCGTGCGCCGGCGCGGCGGCTTTCCGGTGCGCGAGATCGGCGCGCCGCTCGACGTGGTCTGGGCGAAGCTGCCCTGGCCCGGCCTTTACGGGTCTGGGCGGCCGGTGCGCGCCTACGTCGGCCACGCTCAACTGCTGCTCGCGATCCCCGCGCCGGACGGCCTGCTCCAGATCGCCTGGGTGATCCGCAAGGGCAGCTTCGGAGCACTGCGCAGCCGCGGGCCCGAGGAGTGGGTGCGCGAGATGGCCGCGCACGTCTCGCCCGACCTGGCGGAGCATCTGCGCGCGCACGCGAGCGAGATCACGCGGCCGTTCCTGCTCGACGCCGAGACGGATCGCGTACTCGGCTGGGGGAAGCCGGGCGCGCTGCTGATCGGCGACGCGGCGCACACCATGTCACCGGTCGGCGCACAGGGCATCAACGTCGCCCTGCGCGACGCCGTGGTCGCGGCAAATCATCTGGTGCCGGCGCTGCGCGGCGGAGCGAGCGACGCGGCGCTCGACTCGGCCGCGTCGCGCGTCGAGGCGGAGCGCGGACCGGAGATCGACGCGATCCAGGCCTTCGCGAAGCGCCCGCCGCTCGTGTTGATGGGCACCTTCACGGGCGCCGAGCTCGTGCGCGCGCTCGTGATCGCGTTCCTCTCGACGCCGCCCGGGCGCGCCCTGGTCGCGCGTCTCGGCGGGCGGCTGCTGTTCGGCGTGCGCGAAGTGAAGCTGGCGGTGTAGGGCGCGTGCGCGTTCGCGGGCGAGCAACGCCCCGGGGAGCGACGAGGCCGACGTGCGAAACGCCCCGGGATCGCACACGCTCGGCGGGATTTGGCTCCGCGCCCGCCCGAGGAGGATCCGCGATGTGCCGCAACATCCGCACGCTCTTCAACTTCGCTCCGCCCGCGACCAGCGACGAGGTGCGCGCGGCCTCGCTCCAGTTCGTGCGCAAGCTCTCGGGCTTCACGAAGCCGTCGCAGGCGAACGAGGAAGCTTTCGAGCTGGCCGTGGAGCGCGTCGCCGCGGTGGCGCAGGAGCTGCTCGGGTCGCTCGTGACGACGGCGCAGCCGCGCGACCGCGCGGTGGAGGCGGCGAAGGCGCGCGCCCGCGCGGCGCAGCGCTTCGGGGCGCGGGCGTGATCGCGCGCGCCGACGCAGAGAGACTCGCGGCGGAGTGGGTCGCCGCGTGGAACGCCCACGACCTCGACGCGATCATGCACCACTACGCGGACGACGTGGAGATCGCGTCGCCGGTCGCCGCCCAGCTCCTGGCCGGTGACGGCCACGTGCGCGGCAAGCCGGCGCTGCGCGCGTACTTCGCGAAGGGCCTCGCCGCGAACCCGCAGCTGCGTTTCGAGCTGAAGCAGATCTTCGTGGGCGTGGACACGATCGTTCTGCGCTACGCGAACCAGCGCGGCACAGAGACCGCCGAGGTGATGGAGCTCGACGCGCGCGGGCACGTGAGGCGGATGCGGGCGACCTACAGCGGGTGAGAGCGAGCGCGACGCGCGGGCGCGGCGGTCGTCGCCGCTCAGCTCGCCGCGAACCCGCCGCACACCGCGAGCGTCGCGCCCGTGACGTAGCTCGCCTGCGCGCTCGCGAGGAACAGCACGGCGGGCGCGATCTCCTCGGGCTGGCCGCGCCGGCCCATGGGGATCTTCGCCATCTCCGCCGCCTCGATCTCGGGAAAGCTCTTCATCGGCGTCGTCATGTTCGAGTCCGTGAGCCCCGGCGCGACCGCGTTCACGCGCACGTTCTCTCTCGCCCACTGCACGGCGAGGTTGCGCGTGAGCGCCACGATGCCCGCCTTCGCGGAGCCGTAGCCGGGCACGATCGGCACCGCACGGAACGAGGCCATGCTCGCGAGGTTGATCACGGAGCCGCCGCCCGCGAGCGCGCTCGCGCAGAGCATCGGCTTGCACGCCAGCGACATGCGCCAGGCGCTGAACAGATTCACGCGCACCGAGTCCTCGAACACGTCCGGGTCCCATTCGCTGGGCTGGAACGGGAAGTTCGCGCCGGCGTTGTTGACGAGGACGTCGAGCCCGCCGAGCGAGCCCGCCACGCGCGCGATCGCCGCCTTGTCGCGCACCTCGAGCGGCGCATAGGCAAAGCGCGCCAGGTCGTGCGCGTAGTCGCGCGCGCCGGGTTTCGTGCCGGTGATCGTCACGTGCGCGCCGGCGTCGGCGAAGGCGTTGGCGATGCCGAGGCCGATGCCGTTCGAGCCGCCGGTGACGAGGACGCGCGCGCCGGAGAAGTCGAAGCGTGCCGAGTTGTTGGGCATCTCACCCGCGCCCCGCTCGCCGTCGCAGCGCTGGCCGCTGCGCACCGAGCCCCATCACTTCTTCCACCCGCTCGTCGCGCCCTTCACCATCGCGAAGGGGCCCACCGGCCAGCGGAAGCAGTCCCCATCGAACTGCTTCACCTGTTCGTGGGTCGCGACGCCTTCCTCCACCACGCGCGCGGCCTCGCGCAGCCTTGCGCCGTAGGCGCGCGCGGCGGCGGCGCCGCTGCCACTCGCGCCGCCAGTGATCTCACCCGCGAGCTCACCGGTTCCGCGCTGCGCGCTCATGCGAGCGGCGTGCGCTGCTTCAGCGCAGCGAGGACGTGCGGGTAGAGGTCCGCCTTGAGCTGCCCCATCACCGGGTTCGCCTTCGCAGCGAGCGGCGCCGCGATGGCGAGGGCGCGGGGCAGGAGCTCGCTCTCGGGCAGCGCCTCCTCCACGATGCCGGCGGCCTTCGCGTCGGCGCCGCCGAAGCGGCGGCCGGTGGCGAGCGCCTCGTGCACGGTTTGACCGGGCAAGCGCGCGGCGAGCAGCGCGGTCATGCCGGGGTGGAGCCGCGCGCCCATGTCGACCTCGGGCATGCAGAAGAAGCCGCGGTCGGCGCGCATCAGGCGAAAGTCGTGCGCGGCGAGGAGCTGCGCACCGGCGCCGAAGGCGTGCCCGTTGCACGCGGCGACGCTGGGGCAGGGCAGCGTGAGCACGCGGCCGAGCACCGCGAGCACCGCGAGGATGTAGTCCGGGAACGAGTCCTTGCGCTCGCGGAAGGCCCACTCGAGGTCGAGGCCGTTCGAATAGAACTTGCCCGTGCCGGTCGTGACCAGCGCCTTCGGCCCCTCGCTGCGCTCCACTTCGTCGAGCGCCTCGTTCCAGGCCGCGACGCTGTCGTCGCGGAAGCGGTTCTCCCCGTCGTCCATGCGCAGCACGAACACCGCGCCCTCGCGTTTCAGCTCGATCATCCCGGTTTGGCCCTTTCGGGTCTGACCCCAAAGGGCCAGTTCAGTTCCTGCCGAAGGCGCGGCCGATCCGCGCAATCGCCTCGTTCACGTTGGCGCGCGAGTTGAACGCGGAGAGGCGGAGGTAGCCCTCGCCATTCGGGCCGAAGCCGCTGCCGGGCGTGCCGACGACGTGCGCCTGGGACAGCAGGCGATCGAAGAACTCCCACGAGCTGAGCCCGTCGGGCGTGCGCATCCACAGATACGGCGCGTGGACGCCGCCGAAGACCGTGAAGCCCGCGGCGCCGAGTCCCTCGCGCAGGCAGCGCGCGTTCTCGAGATAGAACGCGACCTGCTCGCCCGTCTGTTTCTTGCCCTCGGGCGTGTAGACGGCCTCGGCCGCTCGCTGCGTCACGTAGGGCACGCCGTTGAACTTCGTCGAGTGACGCCGCGCCCAGAGGCCGTGCAGCGGCACGCGCTCGCCCCCCGCCGTCGTGCCCGTGAGCTCCCTCGGCACCACCGTGAACGCACAGCGCACGCCGGTGAAGCCCGCGCGCTTGCTGAAGCTGCGCATCTCGATCGCGACGCTGCGCGCGCCAGGAATCTCGTAGATCGAGCGCGGCAGCGTGTCGTCCTGGATGTAGGCCTCGTAGGCGGCGTCGAACACGATCACCGCGTCGCGCTCCTGCGCCCAGCGCACCCAGCGCTCGAGCAGCGCGCGGCTCATCACCGAGCCGGTGGGGTTGTTGGGCGAGCACAGGTAGACGAGGTCGGCGGGCTCACGCGGCGGCTCGGCGGCGAAGCCGTTCGCCTCGGTGCAGGGCAGGTAGGTCACGCCGGCGAAGCGGCCGCTTCCGTCCACCGGGCCGGTGCGCCCGGCCATCACGTTGCTGTCGAGATAGACCGGGTAGACCGGATCGGAGAGCGCCACGCGGCAGTCCGCCCCGAAGATCTCCTGGATGTTCCCGCTGTCCTGCTTGCTGCCGTCGGAGACGAAGATCTCGTCGACCCCCACCTCGATGCCGCGCGCGGCGTAGTCGTGCAGCTGGATGGCGGCGAGCAGGAAGTCGAAGCCCGTGTCCGGCGGATAGCCGCGGAATCCCTCGCGGGTGCCCATCTCCGTGACGGCGCGGTGCATGGCTTCGGTCACCGCGGGGACGAGCGGCTCGGTCACGTCGCCGATGCCGAGGCGGATAACCTTCGCGTCGGGATTCGCGCTCTGGAAGGACCGGACACGGCGTCCGATCTCGGGAAACAGGTAGCCGGCCTGGAGCTTCCGGTAGTGCTCGTTGATTCGCGCCATTGCGGCGGAACATACGGGCGCCGATCCGCGCTCGCAGCGCGGTCGAGGCGGCATGCGCGCTCGCGGAATTCCTAGAATTGGTGGCAGCGGCGGACTGAGAGTCACGCTTCACTTTGCCGGCGTCCCACGAGGACGGGCGCCGCGGCGGAGAGGCACCCTACGTCGCGGTGTCGCGCCGGCCAGGGAAACCTGGCCGGCGCCTCGTTTTCTGGGTGCCCGCGCGCGTTTGTTAGGGATCGATCAGCACGCCCGGATTGAGAATGCCGCGCGGGTCGAGGCTGCGCTTGGCGGCGCGCAGCGCGTCGGCGAACAGATCCGGGCGCTGGCGGTCGTACCAGGGGCGGTGGTCGCGGCCGACGGCGTGGTGGTGCGTGATCGTGCCGCCCGCTGCGATCAGCGCGTCGCTCGCCGCCGCCTTGATCTCGGCCCACTGCGCGAGCTGGCTGCCGTGTCGGGACGGAGCGCTGATCGAGTAATAAGGGGCGGGGCCGTCCGGATACGCGTGCGTGAATCGGCAGGAGACCGTTCCGGCTCCGCACACGCGCTGCACTGCGTCTCGAGTCGCCGCCATCACGCGCGCGTGGAAGTCCGGAAAACGATTCCACGGGATCGCGGTCTCGAAGGTCTCCATCAGCACCGCGTAGGGCGCGAGCGCGTCGCGCGCATAGGGCGCGCGCAGGAAGGCGTTGCGCCAGGCGCCCGCGGCGCCCTCGCGATCGCCGCCGCCGCTCTCGCCGCTCGTCTTGCGCGTCTCGCCCGCGCCCGCCGGCACCTCGCCGCCCGCCTCGCGGCACAGGGCGAGCGCGCGCGCGACCCACGGCGCGAGCTCGTGGTCGGCGGACTCGAAGCCGAGCACCAGCACCGCGTGGGTGCCGTCGCCGGCGCCCGCGCCTTGCGCCTCGGCGGCGTCGAGCAGCCGGCAGTTCGCGGGGTAGAGGCCGGCCTGCGCGATCGCGCGCACCGCCTCGGCGCCGCGCAGGAAGCCGTCCGCGCCGCGGAACAGGACGGACGCGCCGGCGCGGAAGGTGGGACGGTCCTGGAGGCGCATCCACGCCTCCGTAATCACTCCGAGGATGCCCTCGGAGCCGATGAACAGACGGTCGGGGCTCGGGCCGGCGCCGCTGCCCGGGAGGCGCCGCGTCTCGAGCACGCCGCGCGGGGTCACGACGCGCAGCGACTCCACGAAATCGTCGATGTGCGTATAGAGCGTCGCGTAGTGGCCGCCCGAGCGCGTGGCGATCCAGCCGCCCAGCGAGGAGAACTCGAACGACTGCGGGAAGTGACGCAGCGTGAGCCGGTGCGGGCGCAGCTGGTCTTCGAGCGCGGGCCCGACGGCGCCGGCCTGGATGCGCGCGGCGCGCGACGTGCCGTCGACCTCGAGCACGCGGCCCAGCTTCCCGAGATCGAGGGAGACGACGCCGGGCGCGTGAGGCAGCGCCGTCTCGACGCCGCCGACGACGGAGGAGCCGCCGCCGTAGGGGATGACGGCGAGGCCCGCGCTGCCGCACCAGTCGAGCACGGCTGCGACATCGGACTCGCTCGCGGGGTAGGCGACGTAGTCGGGCGGCTCGGGGAAATCGCCGGCGAAGCCCCGCACGATGTCGCGGAACGACTTGCCGTAGTGGTGGCCCGCGCGCTCCACGGGCGCGTCGCGGAGCATCCCGCGCAGCGCGCTCGGCGCGGCGATGCGCGGCGCGCGCAGGCGCAGGTTCTCCGCGCGTGGTAGCGGCCGCGGGGCCTCGAGCGCGCGGCCGAAGCGCGCCTCGAGCGAGCGCGCCATCGCCGCGGCCTGCTCCGGCGTCGGCCGCAGCTCGTCGAGCCCCCAGCCCCAGAAGCTGCGCGGCATCGCTCCGCTCCCTGGCCCTCGAGTGGCCGTTTGGGGTCTGACCCCAAAGGGCCACTCGACGCGGCTACTTCTTCCCCGCCGGCTTTCGCGCCGGCTTCTTCTTCGCCACGGCGCGTTTCTTCGCGGGCCTCTTCTTTGCCGCGCTGCTGCGCACACTCGGAGCGCGCGAGGCCTTCGGTGCCGGCGTGCCGCCGGGCGCGAGCGCGCGGAGCAGCGCGAGATCCGGACCGGCCTGGCCGTCGGGGCGGAAGGGCTGGATGCACACGTGGTCCGCGCCGGCGTCGAAGTGCGCCTGGACGTGGGCACGGATCCGGTCCTCGGAACCCCAGCAGACGATCGCGTCGATCAGGCGATCACTGCCGCCGCCCTGCCAGTCGGCCTCCTCGAAGCCGAGCCAGCGCCAGTTCTCGTAGTAGTTCGGCAGCGGGAGGTAGGTGGCGAGATTCTTGCGCGCGATCTCGCGCGCCTTCTTCGGGTTCGTCTCGCGCAGCACCATCTGCTCGGGCGCGAGCGTCGGCCCGGGGCCGAGGATCTCCCGCGCGCGCCGCGTGTGCTCGGGCGTCACGTTGTACGGGTGCGCGCCGGAGGTCTGCTCCGCCGCGAGGCGCAGCATGTTCTGGCGCAGCGCCGCGAGCACGATCGGCGGCTCGGCCGCCGCCTTCGGCCCGGCGTAGATGGCCTTCTCCATCGCCTCCAGGTAGTTGCGCATCGTGGCGACGGGCTTGCCGTACTCGTGGTGGCGCACGTTCACGACCAGCGGGATGTGCGAGACGCCGAGGCCCAGCACGAAGCGCCCGCCGGTGATCTCGCCGACGGTGTGCTGGAGCGCCCGCATCGACATCGGGTCGCGCGCGTAGATGTTCGCGATGCCCGTCGCGAACACGAGCTTCTTCGTGCTCGCCGAGAGGCGGCTGATCAGCGAGAACGGATCGCGGCCGACGGCCTCGGGCGTCCACAGCGCGCTGTAGCCGAGGCTCTCGATCTCGGCGGCGAACTCCGCCGCCTGCGCGATGGGCAACATGTCGAGCCAGGTCCAGACGCCGAGCTTGCCGAGGATCGCCGCGTTGCGGGCCGCCATCGAGATCTCCCTGGGAACGCGCGGATTCGGGCGTGCGCGAGGCGCGCGACTCTACTCTGGGCGAAGTTCGCGTGCGACAGTCGCGCGCCGTGCGCCGCGCCGTTCTGCCGCTCATTGCTCTCGCCGCGATCGCGGCGCCGCTCGGCTGGTGGGGCACCGACCGGCTCGAGGACGACGACGCGTTCTGCACCGCCTGTCACCTCGCGGACGGAACGCCGCTTCACGCGGAGAACGCGTCGGACTTCGCGGCGCGCCCGCCCGTCTCGCTGGCGGTGGCCCACGCGGCCGCTGGAAACGAGGCCCGCGCGGACGGCGCCTTCCGCTGCATCGACTGCCACGGCGGCACGGGATTCGGAGGCCGCGCGCGCGTGAAGCTGCTGTCCGCGCGCGACGCGCTGGTCTACCTGAGCGGGCGTTTCGACGAGCCGCACGGCATGCGCTGGCCGCTGCGCGACGAGGACTGCCGCAAGTGCCACGCCAGCTTCGCCAGCGCCGCCGCCGCGCGCGCGAGCGGGGAGGCGCCGCCATTCCACGCGCTCTCCGTACACAACCGCGAGCTGGGCGTGAGCTGCGTCACCTGCCATCGGGCCCACGAGCGCGGGGGCCTCGCGGACCGCAACTTTCTTCACGCGGAGCCCGTGCGCGCCGAGTGCGCGCGGTGCCATCCTGAGTTCGAGGAGGGGGAGCCATGAGAATCGTGTGCGCCACTGCTGCCGTTCTCGCGCTCGCGTCGGCCGCTCGCGCGTTCCCCGGTGGGACGCCGGATTTCCAGACGGACGCCGCGCCCTACTGCGCGAGCTGCCACTCCTCGGCGAACGCCGAGATGATGGCCGGCTTCCCGCCCGAGCGCGCGCAAAAAGAGCTCGCCGTGAACAAGCACGTGGCGCTGATCCGCGCGGGCGAGGGCGCCTACGAGGCGCTCTCGGCGGACGAGCGCGCGCTGCTCGCCGAGCACGTGCGCGCCGTCGACGCGAACACGCGCATCACGCTGAGCGCGCCGCCGAGAGTCGCCCTCAACGGCGAGCTGCGCGTGAAGGTCGAAGTCGCGGGCGGCGCGGGCCCGGTCGTGGGCGTCGCGCTCGTCGACACGCCGCAGCGCTGGCTGGCGCGGCCGGCGACCGCGGTCGGCTGGTTCGTCGCGCAGGAGCCGCAGGTACTCGGCCAGGATTTCCAGGAGCAGACCGACTGGCTCGCGAAGCGGCCGCTCTCGCTCGCCCGCAACCTCTGCTACGTGAACGTCACCGGCCTGCGCTCGGATGCGGTGAAGTCCGAGTGGGCGCGTGCCCAGGTGCTCTGGACGCTGCGCGCGCCGAGCCGCCCGGGCAAGTACCCGCTCGTCGCCGCGCTCTGGTACGGCACCGAGAAGGCGTCGCCGCTCGGGATCGTGTCGGACCCGATCCGCGGCCGGATGGTGCGCGGCGGCGTGGCAGGCCACTCGGGCCGGATCCTGTTCAGCACTCCTCTCATCATCGAGGTCAAAGTCGAGTAATGCGCGCCCAACTCTTCTCGCTGCTGCTCGCCTCAACTCTCCCGATCTCGCTGGTCGCCTGCGGCGGGGGCGACGCCGCTGCACCCGAAGCGGCGCCCGCCGCCGGGACCGCGGCGCCGCCTCCGCCCGGCGTCGAGGCGATCGACGACGCGCGCCTGGTTGCGGCTGCAAGCGAGCCGCAGAGCTGGCTCACCTACGGTGGCACCTACGCGGAGCAGCGCTGGTCGACGCTCGACCAGATCGACACGAGCAACGTCGCGCAGCTCGGCCTCGCGTTCTCCTACGACACCAACACCACGCGCGGTCTCGAGGCGACGCCGATCGTGGCGGGCGGCGTGCTCTACACGACGGGCTCGTGGTCGATCGTCTACGCGGTCGACGCGAAGACGGGCAAGGAGATCTGGCGCTACGACCCGAAGGTGCCCGGCGAGGTCGGCCCGAAGGCCTGCTGCGACGTCGTGAACCGCGGCGTAGCCGCCTACAAGGGCAAGATCTACGTGGGCACGCTCGACGGCCGGCTCGTCGCCCTCGACGCGAAGACGGGCATCCCCGTCTGGGAGAAGGTCACCGTCGACCAGACGAAGCCCTACACGATCACGATGGCCCCGCGCGTGATCAAAGGGAAGGTGATGATCGGCAACGGCGGCGCCGAGCTCGGCGTGCGCGGCTACGTCTCCGCCTACGACGCCGAGACCGGCGATCTCGTCTGGCGCTTCTACACGGTGCCGGGTGATCCGGCGAAGGCGCAGGAGAACCCGGCGCTCGACAAGGCGCTGCCGACGTGGACGGGCGACACCTGGCACAAGATCGGCGGCGGCGGAACCGTGTGGGACGCCATCGCCTTCGATCCCGAGCTCGACCTCATGTACGTCGGCACGGGCAACGGCTCGCCCTGGGCGCGCAAGATCCGCAGCCCCGGCGGCGGCGACAACCTCTACCTCTCGTCGATCCTCGCGCTGCGCCCCGACACGGGCGAGCTCGTCTGGCACTACCAGACCACGCCCGCGGACAACTGGGACTACACGGCCGTGCAGCACATCATGCTCGCCGACCTGACGATCGACGGGCAGCCGCGCAAGGTGCTGATGCAGGCGCCGAAGAACGGCTTCTTCTACGTGCTCGATCGCGCGACGGGCGAGCTGCTCTCCGCGAAGAACTACGTGGAGATCACCTGGGCGACGCACGTCGACCTGAAGACGGGGCGGCCGGTCGAGAGCGAGATCGCGAACTACGACGACCAGACGCAGACGATCAAGCCGTCGCCGCTCGGCGGCCACAACTGGCAGCCGATGTCCTTCAACCCGAAGCTCGGCCTCGTCTACATCCCGGCGAACGACATCGCCTGGGCATTCGGGCTCGAGAAGAAGTTCGAGTACCGGCCCGGCGGCTGGAACAACGGCAACGACCCGACCACCGGCGACGCGATCCCGCGCAAGGACGTATCGGGCCGCCTGATCGCGTGGGATCCGCTGAAGCAGGCGCCGGCGTGGGAGCTGCCGTACCCGGAGCCGTGGAACGGCGGCACGCTCGCCACCGCGGGCGGCCTGGTGTTCCAGGGCAGCGCGCACGGCACCTTCGCGGCGATCGACGCCGCCACCGGCAAGGTGCTTTGGGAGACGGCGGCGGGAACCGGCGTGATGGCCGCGCCCTCCACCTACGAGCTCGACGGCGAGCAGTACGTGGCGGTGATGGCGGGCTGGGGCGGCGCGTTCGGGCTGGTTGGCGGCGACGCCTCGCAGGCTGCGAACGAGGGCGCCGGCAGTAACAAGAACGCCGGTCGCCTGCTCGTCTTCAAGCTCGGCGGCACGGCGCAGATTCCCGCGCTCGAGAAGCTGAACCGCGAGGTCACCGCGATCGCCGGCGACCTCGACGCGGCGCACGTGAAGGCGGGCAACTTCGCCTACCACCGCTGGTGCGCGTTCTGTCACGGCGTCGGCGCGCAATCGGGCGGCGTGCTGCCCGACCTGCGCACCTCGCAGCTGTTCTTCTCCGACGCGCTGGCGCCGATCGTGATGGAGGGCCAGCTGCTCGCGAAGGGCATGCCGAACCTCTCGCAGTGGATGACGAAGCAGGAGCTCGACGACATCCGCGTCTACATCACCGCCAAGCGCAACGAGCTGGCGGCGTCGCAGGCGGCGGCTCCGGCGGCCGCTCCCGCCGCAGCGCCCGCGGCTGGCGGCCGGTAGGCGATGCGGCTCCCTGCGCTCCCGCCCGTCGACTCCGTCGACCTCTCGGACATCGAGTTCTGGAATCGCCCGGGGCCGGAGCGCGAGGCCGCCTTCGCGTCGCTGCGCAAACACCGGCCCGTGTCGTTCCACAAGGAGTTCGAGCCGCCGCCGGGCCTGCCGCTGCCGCGCGGGCCGGGTTATTGGGCGGTCACCAAGCACGCCGACGTGCTCGAGGTTAGTCGCTCGCCCGAGCTGTTCTGCTCCGGCAGGGGCACCAACATTCCCGATCTGCCCGAGCAGTTCACCGAATTCTTCGGCTCGATGCTGAACATGGACGAGCCGCGCCACGGCCGGCTGCGCCGCATCGTCTCGCGCGGCTTCACCCCGCGCGCGCTCGGCCGGCTCGAAGCGCAGGTGCAGGCGCGCGCGAAGCAGACGATCGACCGCGTGATCGACCGCGGCGCCTGCGACTTCGTCGCCGACATCGCCGCGCCGCTGCCGCTCGAG
>CAYWRY010000107.1:0-13988 GCA_964460485.1 uncultured Spirochaetales bacterium | reverse complement strand
CTGAGCCGAGCCCGCAGGCCGGCTGGGAGCGCTACTCCCGCGTCGCCAGAAACCGCAACAAGTACGGCGCGGCGAGCTTCATCACGTCGACGTCGGGCGCGAGCTCGCGGCCGAGCGCGAACAGGTAGGTGACCGTCTTCGCGTAGAGCAGCAGGTCGGGCGGCAGCGCGAGGCCGGGCGTCGCGAACAGGAGCCGCTGCGCCTCGTCCTTGAGTGCGAGCACGCGCGCGCCAGAGAGCGCGAGCGCGCTGCCCCCCTCGCCGCGAATGCGCGCGAACATCTCGGCCACCGCGGCGCGCACGCCGGACTCGGCGCCGGTCGCGAACATCCCCATGCGCTGCATGCCGGCCACGAAGTCGTCGAGCTTGCCGTTCAGCAGCGCGAGGATCCCGACGCGCAGCTCGCGCCGCAGCGTCGGCTCGAGGCGCTGGGAGAGGCCGAAGTCGACGAACAGCACCCGCGGCTGCTGCGCGGCGCTCGGCTCGTCGACGACGAACAGGTTGCCGGCGTGCGGGTCGGCGTGGAATACGCCGTCGAGGAAGATCTGCCGCGCGTAGGCGTGCACGACGATCTCGAGCACCGCGGCGGGCGCGATGCCGCGGGCGAGCAGGGCGTCGCGCGCGATCGGCAGGGTCGCGAGGCGCTCGGTCGCGAGCACGCGCGCCGCCGAGACTTCGGCGACCACGCGCGGTACGACCACGCTCGCGTCGCCCGCGAGGTTCGCCGCGATCGCGCGCGCGGACTCCGCCTCGCGGGCGAAGTCGAGCTCGCTCGCGAAGCCGCGCGCGAACTCGCGCCACGTCGCGTCGTCGGTCGCCGCGCCCACCACGAGGCGCAGCGCCAGGCGCGCGAGCGCGAGGTCGACGCGCGCGGTTCGCGCGAGCCACGGGTACTGCACCTTCACCGCCACCGCGCGGCCGTCGTGGAGCTGCGCCGCGTGAACCTGCGCGATCGAGGCGGCCCCGAGCGGCTGCGGATCGAAGTGTGCGAAGCGCTGCTCGAGGGGCACGCCCAGGGCGCGCTCGACGCAGGCGCGCACCCAGCTCGCCGGCAGCGGCGGGACGTCGTCGCGCAGCGCGAGCAGGGCGGCGCGCGCCTCGGGCGCGACCACGTCCACGCGCACCGCGGCGAGCTGGCCGAGCTTCGCGAACGGACCCTTCAGCCGGCCGAGCGCGCGGGCCGCCAGCACGAGCCGGCGCTCGCGCGAGGCGAACGCCGCGCGCAGGGCGAATGCGGAGAGCACCAGCGCCTGGGTAGCGCCCGCGCGGCGCAGCGCGATCGCCAGCGCCGCGCGCACGCGCTCGAACGCGCTCGCCGGCCTCGGGAACGCCACCGCCGCCGCGGGATCGCGCGTGGGTCGCATCGCGCGCTCAGATAGGCCGCGCCCGCGCCGGGCGCTACCCATGCGCCCGATGCCCGTCGCCCTCGATTTCGCGAGCGAATCCGCCGCGCTCAAGCGCTCGTTGCGCGCGGACGATGGCTTGCCCGAGGAATCGCGATGACGGGCGCCGAACAGAGGCCGCGCGTGCTCGTGGTGGACGACAGCCGTTTCCACCGCGAGCTGGCGCGCGACGTGCTCGCGAGCCGCGCCGAGGTGGTGTGCTGCGACGGCGCTCCTCAGGCGCTCGCGGCGCTCGAGCAGGGCTCCTTCGATCTCGTGCTGAGCGATCTCACCATGCCCGAGCTCTCGGGCCTCGACCTGCTCGAGCGCGTGCAGCGGCGACAGCCGGGCAGCGAGTTCGTGATCGTCACGGCGAACGCGACCGTGGACAGCGCCGTCCACGCGCTGCGCATGGGGGCGACCGACTACCTGCAGAAGCCGGTGCGCGCCGCGGACCTGATCCTGTGCCTCGAGCGCGCGCTCGTGCGGCGCCGGCTCGTCGCCGAGAACCAGCGCCTGCGCGGCGAGCTCGCGCTCTACGCGGCCGCGCGCACGCTCGCGAGCGCCCTGGACGTGGACGAGGTGTTCGCGCTCGCGCTCGAGATCGCGGGGCGGGCCGCCGGCAAGGCGCGCGGCTTCGCGCTCTTCCGGCGGCCAGACCTCACCGACTCGATCGGCGTGCACACCGAGGGGCTTCCGGAGCGCGAGAGCGAGCGGCTGCGCGCGCTGATCGCGAACGGCAAGCGCGTCGAGTGGAACGCCTACTCCGCCGTCGCCCGCGTCGAAACGGGTCCGCTCCACGAGCTGCTGCGGGCGGTGGGCTTGCCCGAGGCTCCGGTGCTGGTCGTGCCGCTGCGGGGCGAAGAGAGCGACGTGGGGCTGCTCTGCCTGCTCGACGCGCCGCCCGGCGAGGAGACGCTCGCGCGGCTCGCCGTGGTCGCCGCGCACGCGGGCGTCGCCCTGCGCAACGCCGAGCGCTATCGCCGCGCGCGCGACCGCGCCTTCGTCGACGACGCGACCGACGTCTACAACGCGCGCTACCTGCTCGAGGCGCTCGACCGCGAGGTGCGCCGCTCCGAGCGCTACGGCAGCGAGCTCTCGATCCTGTTCATCGACCTCGATCGCTTCAAGCTCGTGAACGACAACCACGGGCACCTGGTGGGCACGAGCGTGCTGCGCCAGCTGTCGCGCCTGCTCGCCCAGTCGGTCCGCCAAGTCGACACCGTGGCGCGCTACGGCGGCGACGAGTTCACGATCCTGCTGGCGGACACGGGCGAGCGCGGCGCGCGCGTGATCGCCGACCGCATCCGCAAGTGGGTGGCCGACCACGCCTTCGAGGCCGAGGGTGGCCGCACGCTGCGGCTCACCTGCAGCGTCGGCCTCGCCACCTATCCCGCCCACGGCCGCACCCGCGAGGCGCTGCTCGATGCGGCCGACAAGGCGATGTATCGCGCCAAGTCCGAGGGGCGGAACCGGGTGTGCTCGGCGAGCGAGCTCGGCTAGGTCTCGGCCGCCGGGTCGCTCTCCGCCGCCCGAAGTTCAGCTCGAGAGCGCGCCCGAGAGCTTCGCCGCGTGGGTCGCGAGCGCGTCCATGAGCGGCGGCGACAAGCAGTCGTACGGCGTCAACCCGAGCTTGCGCAGCCGTGCGCGGATCGCCGGCATCTTCGCTGGATCGGTGCCGCCCTCGATCACCGACGAGACGAAGGCCGCGAACTCGGGCGGCGACCAGCCCTTCTGCTTCGAGAGCTCGGTGTGCACGAAGTCGAGGCCGTAGAACGCGTGCCGCGTGTTCTCGATGCGCCCGAACATGTGGGTTCCGCAGTGGCTGCAGGCGTGGCGCTGGATCGCCGCACTCGCGTCGACGACCTTCAGCTTGTCGGCGCCAGCGGTGACGGAGACCTTGTCGCGCGGCACGACGGCGACGAGGGAGAAGATCGCCCCGGCGGGCTTCCAGCACTTCGTGCAGCCGCACGCGTGGTTGTGCGCGGTCTGGCCCGCGATCGCGACCGTCACCGGGTCGCTCGCGCAGCGGCAGCTGAGCGTGCCGCCCGCGAAGCCCGCTTTCGCCTTGCCCCGCACACCTCTGTCGATCGCCGGATGCAGCGCGATCGGCTTTTGGCTGCGCTTCGCCTTGCGCTTCACGGCCTTGGCCATCGAACGTCCTCCCTGGTTGGCATCGCCGCGCTCCAGCATGATGGGCAGCGCGGCCGAATGACAAGCGCGACGTGACGAGCGCTGGGCGCGCGCGGGTGACACCTGCCGCGCGCCTCTGCTAATCCCCGGCCGTTTTCCTTCACGATTTCGCTGACTTCGGGGGCTCCTGGTCGGCGTTTCGAGGGCGGGGGCCATGAGCGACGGCCAGAGCGGGGCGGGGACGGGGAGCGCGCGCACGAGCGCCCGGCTCGATCCGCTCGGCGCGCTGCGCCGCACGCACGCGTGCGGGGCGCTGCGCGCCGACGCGATCGGCCGCGAGGTCGTCGTGATGGGCTGGGTGCACGTCGCCCGCGACCACGGCGGCGTGATCTTCGTCGACGTGCGCGACCGCGAAGGCGTCGTGCAGTGCGTGTTCCGGCCGGAGGTCTCGGCCGAGGTGCACGCGCGCGCTGGGGAACTGCGCAGCGAGTTCGTGGTGGCGGTCCGCGGCGTGGTCGAACGCCGCTCGCCGGAGACGGTGAACGCCAAGCTGCCCACCGGCGAGGTGGAGATCGTCGCGCGCGAGCTGCGCCTCCTGAACGTCGCGACGCCGCCGCCCTTCGCGATCGAAGAGGAATCGGGCGCGGACGAGACGACGCGCCTGCGTCACCGCATCCACGACCTGCGCCGCCCGCCGCTCCAGCGCGGCATGCGCGTGCGCCACGCGCTCTACCAGAGCGCGCGCAGGGCGCTCGCGGAGCACGGCTTCCTCGAGATCGAGACGCCGATCCTCGCCAAGGCGACGCCCGAGGGCGCGCGCGACTTTCTCGTGCCGAGCCGCCTGCAGCCCGGCGCGTTCTACGCGCTGCCGCAGTCGCCGCAGATCATGAAGCAGCTTTTCATGGTCTCGGGTTTCGACCGTTACTTCCAGATCGCGCGCTGCTTCCGCGACGAGGACCTGCGCGCCGACCGTCAGCTCGAGTTCACGCAGATCGACCTCGAGATGAGCTTCGTGGGCGTGGAGGACGTGCTGGCCGTGCTCGAGGACGTGACGTTCCGCGCGTGGCGCGACGCGATCGGCGTGACGCTGCCGCGCCCGTTCCCGCGCATGTCTTACGCCGAGGCGATGGGCCGCTATGGCAGCGACAAGCCCGACACGCGCGTGCTGCTCGAGCTGGTGGAGCTGACGGACCTGTTCCGCAGCACCGACTTCAAGGCGTTCGGCGCGCCGGTCGCGAGGGGCGGCGTGGTGAAGTGCCTGCCGGTCCACGACGCCGAGTCGCTGACGCGCAGCGAGATCGACCGCCTCGAGGCCTTCGTCAAGAAGGAGCTCGGCGCGAAGGGCCTCGCCTGGATTCGCGTGACGGCGAACGGCGAGTGGCAGTCGCCGATCGCGAAGTTCCTGTCCGAGAGCGAGCGCGCGGGCATCGCCCAGCGCACGGGTGCACGGCCGGGTAGCGTGCTGTTCTTCGCCGCCGACGACTTCGCGAAGGCGAACGCGATCCTCGGCCGGCTGCGCGTCGACCTCGGCCGCCAGCTCGGGCGCGTCGACGCGCGCGAGTGGGCGCCGCTGCTGGTGCTGAACTTCCCCGTCTTCGAGCGCGGCGACGACGGCAAGCTCACCTTCATGCACATGCCGTTCGTGGCGCCGCTGGAGGAGGACCTCGGCCTGTTCGACAGCGACCCGCTCGCGATGCGCGGCACGCACTACGACGTGGTGATGAACGGCCTCGAGCTCGGCTCGGGCTCGCTTCGCAACCACCGCAGCGACGTGCAGCGGCGCATCTTCGAGATCCTCGGCTACGCGAAGGACGAGATGGAGGCGCGCTTCGGCTTCATGCTCAACGCCCTCGACGCCGGCGCGCCGCCCCACGGCGGCTTCGCCTTCGGCCTCGACCGCATGGCGATGCTGCTGGCGGGCGCGCAGAGCCTGCGCGACGTGATCGCGTTCCCGAAGACGCAGCGCGGGCAGGACCTGTTGATGGACGCGCCGAGCGAGGTCGAGAAGCGGCAGCTCGACGAGGTGCACGTGCGCGTGGTGCCGCCCGAGCCCGACGAGCCGCGCAGGCCGTGACGCGCGTCCTCCGCACACAGGTCCTCGTGATCGGCGGAGGCATCAACGGCACGGGCACGGCGCGCGACCTCGCGCTGCGCGGCGTGCCGTGCGTGCTGGTGGAGAAGCGGGAGCTCGGCTCCGGCACGACCTGGGCGTCGTCGGGAATGATCCACGGCGGCCTGCGCTACCTGCAGAGGGATCCCGAGGTCACTCATCACTCCTGCGTCGACTCGGGCGCCATCCAGCGCATCGCGCCCCACCTCGTGTTCCGCATCCCGTTCCTGATGCCCGTGTTTCCCGAGGACCCGATCGGGCCCGAGATCGTCGAGATCGGGCTCGAGATGTACGACCGCTTCGTGCCCTTGAAGAACGGCCGCCCGCACACGCGGCTCACGCGCGCGCAGGCGCTCGCCCTCGAGCCCGCGCTCTCGCCGCGCATCGACTGCGCCTTCACCCTCGACGAGTGGGGCATCGACGCGGCGCGGCTGTGCGTCGCGAACGCGCTCGACGCCGCGGCCCACGGCGCGCGAGTCTTCACGCACACCGAGGCGGTCGCCCTGCTGCGCGACGCGAGCGGCCGCGTCACCGGCGCGCGCGTGCGCGACCGCATCCGCGGCGACGAGACGGCGATCGAGGCGCAGCTCGTGCTGAACGCGGGCGGGCCCTGGGGACCGGAGCTGGCGGAGCTCGCCGGCGAGAAGCTGCGCCTGCGCCCGGGCAAGGGCATCCATCTGGTGTTCGAGCGCCGCGTCTCGGACCTCGCCATCTACGCGCGCGGCGTCGACGGGCGCGACATGTTCACCTTCCCGCACGAGCAGAACTCGATGGCGGGTACCACCGACGACGATTATTACGGCGACCTCGACAAGATCGAGACGCGCGAGGACGAGGTCGCCTACGTGATGGAAGCGATGGAGCGCTCGATTCCGCGCGTGCGCGAGCACCGCATCGTGCACGCGATCCAAGGCGTGCGGCCCACGCTGTACGGCTTCGGCGCATACGAGGACGAGCTGTCGCGCGACTACCGGGTGATCGATCACGGCGCCGAGGGCGCCGCGCCGGGGCTGTGGACGATCACCGGCGGAAAGCTCGCCGCTTACCGCCTGATGGCGGAGGACGTGGCGAACCGGCTGTGCGCGCAGCTCGGCGTGACGGCGCCGTGCGTCACCGCGACCACTCCGCTGCCGGGCGGCGACGCGTCGCTCGACCACGCCGGCCTCGCGCGGCGCTTCGGCATCGGCATCGCCGCCGCGCTGCGGCTCGGCTTCCGCCACGGCGCCGCCGCGCCGGCCGTGCTCGAAGCGGCGCCGGCCGCGACGCGCACCGTGTGCGCCTGCGAGCCCGTGCTGGAAGCGGAGCTGCGCCACGCGGCGCGCAGCGAGGGGCTGCGCAAGCTCGCGGACTGCCCGCTGCGCCTGCGCCTCGGCAACGGCGCGTGTCAGGGCGCGAGCTGCGCGGGCTTCGCGGCGCAGGTGCTCGCCGACGAACTGGGCTGGGACGGCGCGCGCGCCGTGCGCGAAGTGGCGGAGCTCGCCGCGGCGCGCTGGCACGACGTGGCGCCCGCGCTCTCGGGTCCGCAGGTCGCGCAGATGGAGATCCACCGCGCGGTGTTCTTCGGGATGATCGGCGCGCTCGAGGCGCTGCCGTGACGATCGCCGTCGTGGGCGGTGGCCTCGCCGGCGCGGCGGCGGCGCTCGCGCTCGCCGAGGGCGGCGCCGACGTCGTGCAGATCGCGGGCCCGCCCGGCGCCTCGGCGCTCGGCGCTGGCGCCTTCGACGTCGCGGCCGCGTCGCCGGGCGTCCCCTGGCTCGCAGCGCGCGATCCGCTGCGCGGCGGCGCGCTGTGCGCGAGCGACCGCATCGCACTGCTGCTGCGCGAGGCTCCGTCGCATCCGTACGCGCGTCTGTTCGGCGCCGACGTGGACGCGGCTCGGGCGGCGGCGCGCGCGGGCGTCGAGCGCCTGCGCGCGTGGCTCGCTCCGCACGGCGCGGGCCTCGAGGGCAGCCTGGACGCGAGTGCGCTCCTGGCATGCTCGCCCGGGACGCTGCGGCCCGTCGACTTCGCGACTCCGGGGCCCGCGGGCGGCAACCTCTCCGCCTGTGACGAGATCGCGCTGCTCGAGGCGCCCGGGCTCGCCGGCTACGACGCGCGCCTCACGGAGCGCGGGCTCGCCGCGGAGCTGGCCGCGCTGGGGCTCGCGCAGAAGCGCGTGCGCACGCTGCCGGTGGCGTGGCCGGCGGGTGCGCTGCACGAGCAGCCGGCGCGCGTCGCCGCGTTCCTCGACGCGCCGGCGGCCGGCGACGCGCTCGCGCGCGCGCTGCGCGGGCTCGGCGGCGCGGGCCGGGTGCTGCTCGCGCCGCCGGTGCTGGGCGTCGCGAGGACGCGCGCGCTCGCTGCGCAGCTCGCGGAGTCGGCGGGTTCTCCGGTCGCCGAGCTGCTGTCGTTCCCGCCGCACGCGCTGGCCGGCTTCCGCTTCGAGCGCGCGCTGCGCGCGGCCGTGGCGGCGAGCGGCGCGCGCGCGGTCGCGGGTCGGGTGCGCGCGCTGCGCGCCGGCGGCCGCGGCGCGTCGCACGAGCTCGAAGTGGAGGTGCTCGGCGGCGCCGTCTCGAAGCTCGCGGTGCGCGCGGTCGTGCTCGCCACCGGCCGCTTCGCGAGCGGCGGGCTGGGCACGCACGCCGGTGCGGTGCGCGAGCCGCTGCTGGGCCTTCCCCTGCACGACGCCGAGGGCCGCCGAGTCGACGGCATCCCGCCGCATCGCTCCGTGCGCAAGGGCTATGCGACCTGGCAGCCGCTCTACACCGCGGGCGTTCGCGTCGACGCCGCGCTGCAGCCGCTCGCACCCGGGGGCGAGCCCGCTGCCGAGCGCGTGTTTTGCGCGGGCGACCTGATCGGCGGGTTCGACCCCGCGCGCGAGCGTACGGGGCTCGGCGTCGCCCTGCTCACGGGCCTCGTGGCGGCGCAGAGCGCGCTGCGCACCGTAGGGGCGTCGCCGGCTCGGGGCGCGCGCGTGCAGGCGTCCGGCGCGGAGGCGGCCGGATGACGCGCGGCTACCGCGGCTTCCTGCGCGAGTTCACGCGCACCGGCTCTTGGCGCGCGCTCTCGCTCCAGCTCCGCACCGGCGCGCTCCACGTGCTGCGCCAGCTCTTCGTGCGCCGCCGCGGCGACCCCGCCGCGCAGTTCCTCGCCCACTACGGGCCCGACGGCGTGCGCGCGCCGGACGCCGCCGCGCGCGCTCTCCAGCTCGATGCGTCGCGGTGCCTCGTGTGCGGCCTGTGCTCCCTCGAGTGTGCCCGCGTGGGCGGCGCGCCCCCGCTCGACCCGCGCGAGGCCGTGATCGCCGCGTCGCGCCTGGAGACGGAGCTGCTGCGCGAGGGCCTCGCCGGCGAGCTCGCGGCTCGCACGCCCTGCGCCGGCTGCGACGCGTGCAGCCGCGTGTGCCCGGCGGAGATTCCCATCCACCGCGTGCAGGGGCGGCTCGCTCGGCTTGCCTGAGCGCTGTGAACTGGTTCACGGCGCGTTGGCGCCCCGGGGCGCAGTGTGTTTCGCCCGGTGGAGGGATCGACGTGGCCATCGACTACGTGTCCGTGGACGAAGCCAAGCTCGAGTGGCGGGACGACGAGGGCAAGCAGCGCGTCGCGTTTCTGCTCTGGGGCGATCGGGTCGAGGTGACGGGGGGCGGCGCCACGCACGCCGAGGTGATGGCGCGCGGGTTCACCGGCACGGTGAAGCGCTCCAACCTCGGCGGGAAGCCGCTCCTCGAGCTCTATTTCGTGGACGTCGGCCAAGGCGACGGGATCCTGATCCGCACACCCGACGGCCGGCACGTGATGATCGACGGAGGTTTCCCGCGCGCGAGCCTCGCCACGGGCAAGAACGCCGCGGACTTCGTCGACTGGAAGTTCTTCCGAGACTACCGGCAGCAGTCCATCGCTCTCGACGCGATGATCGCATCGCACAACGATCAGGATCACTACGGGGGCCTCTCCGATCTCCTGTCGGAGGAAGAGCGCGACGTCGCAGAGCTGGACGCCGAGGACGTGACGGTCGAGCGCTTCTATCACGCGGGGTTGTCGTGGTGGAAGAGCGGCTCGGCCCGCGAGCTCGGTCCCACCGTCACGAAGAATGGCGACGCGTACTGGAGCCGGCTGCTGGAGAACCGCGCGTCGGTCGCGAAGGCGCTCGACGGCGGCTCCTCGCCGCAGCTCGCGGGCGAGTGGGCGAAGCTCTTCGCGCGGGTGCTCGCGACGAAGACGAGAGCGGGCTCGCCCACTCCCGTGCAGCGCCTGGGGAGCGGGACCGACTACGTGCCGGGATTCGAGCCCGCCGCGGGCGGCGTCGCGATCCGCGTGCTGGGGCCGGTCGAGTTCCAGATCGCTGGCAAGCCCGCGCTGAAGCGGTTCGCCGGCGCCGACAGCAAGCAGACGAACGGCCACAGCGTGCTCTTGCGGCTCGACTACGGGCGCGCGCGGATCCTCCTCACCGGCGACCTGAACGCGGCCGCCCAGCGCACGCTGCTCGAGCAGTACCAGGGCAGGATCCAGGAGTTCGAGTGCGACGTTGCGAAGGCCTGCCACCACGGGAGCGAGGACGTCTCCCATCGCTTTCTGCAGGCGATGCGGCCGGCCGTGACGGTGATTTCGTCCGGCGACAACGAGGGGCACGACCACCCGCGCCCGAACATCGTCGCCGCGAGCGCGACCACGGGCTTCATGCAGCTCGAGGACGACGCGCTCGTGTCGCCGCTCGTCTACTCCACGGAGCTGGCGCGGAGCGTCGACCTCGGCAAGCTGAAGAGGGTCTCGGTGGCCACCGACGGCGAAGAGGTCTCGGTCTCCGGCAGGGCGCTCGAGAACGCCAAGCTCGAAGCCGAGGGCGGCCCGGCCCGCCGCGCCCACCGGGCCAGGCTACTCACGAACGTCGTCTACGGCCTGGTGAACGTCCGCACGGACGGGGATCGCATCCTGTGCGCGACGCGGAACGAGGGGAAGGCGGACTGGCAGATTCGCTCCCTCCGTTCCCGCTTCTGAGGGGGCCCGGGGCGCAGCTTTCCCGGTGAAACTCACCGTCGGATCGGCTAAATCGCGCCCCCTATGCCCACCCCGATCACCCTCGCGAACGGCAAGCTGAACGTCCCGGCCGACCCGATCCTCCCCTTCATCGAGGGCGATGGCACCGGGCCGGACATCTGGCGTGCCTCAGTGCGGGTTTTCGACGCCGCCGTGGCCAAGGCTTACAAGGGTCAGCGCAAGATCGCCTGGAAGGAAGTGCTCGCCGGCGAGAAGGCCTTCAACCAGACGGGCAACTGGCTCCCGGACGAGACGCTCGACGCGTTCCGCACCTACCTGGTCGGCATCAAGGGCCCGCTCACCACGCCGATCGGCGGCGGCATCCGCAGCCTGAACGTCGCGCTGCGCCAGATGCTCGACCTGTACGTGTGCCTGCGTCCGGTCCGCTACTTCGCGGGCGTGCCTTCGCCGGTGAAGCGCCCCGAAGCCGTCGACATGGTGATCTTCCGCGAGAACACCGAGGACATCTACGCCGGCATCGAGTGGGCGGCCGGCAGCGACGACGCGAAGAAGGTGATCGCTTTCCTCCAGAAGGAGATGGGCGTCAAGAAGATCCGCTTTCCCGAGACCTCGGGCATCGGCATCAAGCCGGTGTCGAGCGAGGGCACCGAGCGGCTCGTCAGCGCGGCGATCTCCTACGCGCTCGCCCAGAAGCGCCGCAGCGTGACGCTCGTGCACAAGGGCAACATCATGAAGTTCACGGAGGGCGCGTTCCGCGACTGGGGCTACGCCCTCGCGACGCGCGCGTTCCGCGCGCAGTGCGTGACCGAGCGCGAGAGCTGGATCCTCGGCAACAAGGAGGCGAAGCCCGGGCTCTCCGTCGAGGACAACGCGAAGCTGGTCGATCCCGGCTACGACATGATGACGCCCGCCCAACAGGCGACGGTGCGCAAGGAGATCGAGGCCGCGCTGGCGCTCTGGCCGACGCACGGCGACGGCAAGTGGAAGAAGCTGCTGATGATCCGCGACTCGATCGCGGACATCACGCTGCAGCAGGTGCTCACGCGTCCGAAGGACTTCGACGTGATCGCGACGCCGAACCTGAATGGCGACTACCTCTCGGACGCTCTGGCAGCGCAAGTCGGCGGGATCGGCATCGCGCCCGGCGGCAACATCAACTACGCGACCGGCCACGCGATCTTCGAGGCCACCCACGGCACCGCGCCCAAGTACGCGAACCTCGATCAGGTGAACCCGGGCTCCGTGGTGCTCTCCGGTGAGATGATGTTCCGCCACCTGGGCTGGAACGAGGCCGCAGACCTCATCATCCAGGGCATGGATGGCGCGATCGCCGCCAAGACCGTGACCTACGACTTCCACCGCCTGATGGACGGCGCGAAGCTGCTGAAGTGCTCCGAGTTCGCGGACGCGATGATCTCGCACATGTAGGCGCGCCCGCGGCCCGCGGGCGCCGGATCGACCCCCCAGAGAGTGCGGCGAACGCCCGCGCTCGCCACACAGGAGACAGGCATGGCGCGTCCCAAGATTGCGCTCATCGGCGGCGGCAACATCGGCGGCGTGCTCGCCGAGCAGCTCGCCTATCGCGAGCTCGGCGACGTCGTGATCTACGACGTCGTCGAGGGCCTGCCCCAAGGCAAGGCGCTCGACATGGCGGAGGGCTCCCCGCTCGCGGACAGCGACGCGAAGCTCAGCGGCGCCAACAGCTACGAGGCGATCCGCGGCGCGAACCTGGTGATCATCACGGCCGGCCTCGCGCGCAAGCCGGGCATGTCGCGGGACGACCTGCTGAACACGAACCTGAACATCATGAAGCAGGTCGCGGTGGGCGTGCGCGACAACGCGCCGAACGCGACGGTGATCGTGGTCAGCAACCCGCTGGACGCGATGGTCTACGCGTTCAAGCAGGTCTCGGGCTTCCCGAAGAACCGCGTCGTCGGCATGGCCGGCGTGCTCGACAGCGCGCGCCTGCGCGCGTTCGTGGCCTGGGAGCTGGGCGTCTCGGTGCAGGACGTGACCGCGCTGGTACTCGGCGGGCACGGCGACACGATGGTGCCGCTCACGCGCTACTGCACGGTCGCCGGCATCCCGGTGACGAAGCTGATCGCCGCCGACAAGCTGAACGCGATCGTCGAGCGCACCAAGAACGCGGGCGGCGAGGTGGTCGCGCTCCTGAAGACGGGCTCCGCGTTCGTCTCGCCGGCGCTCTCGGCGATCGAGATGGCCGAGTCGATCCTGCGCGACAAGAAGCGCGTGCTCGCCTGCGCGTGCCTGCTCGAGGGCGAGTACGGCGTGCAGGGGCTGTACGTGGGCGTGCCGTGCGTGCTGGGAGCCGGCGGCGTCGAGCGCGTGCTCGAGGTCGAGATGAACGCCGACGAGCGCAAGCTGTTCGATGCGAGCGTCGAGCACGTCAGGAAGCTCGTCGCGGAGATCAAGCTTTAGGGGACGTTCATACCTGGCGGTGACTTCGGTGCCAGCCCTCGCCGGCACGCAGCCCGCCGCCAGGCCAAGCCTGTCCCCGAAGTCACAACCGAGTATGAACGTCCCCGGGAGTTGCGCATGAACGTCCACGAGTATCAGGCGAAGGCGCTGTTCCGCAGCTACGGCGTGGCGGTGCCGGGCGGCCAGCTGGCGACGACGCCGGCCGAGGCGGAGGACGCCGCGAAGGCCCTCGGCACGCCGCTCGTCGTGGTGAAGGCGCAGATCCACGCGGGCGGCCGCGGCAAGGGCGGCGGCGTGAAGCTCGCGAAATCGCCGGCGGAGGCGAAGCAGCTCGCCAGCCAGATCCTCGGCATGACGCTCGTCACGCACCAGACGGGCCCGCAGGGCAAGCTCGTGCGCAGCGTCTACGTCGAGGCCGGCAGCGAGATCGCGCGCGAGCTCTACCTCGCGCTCACCCTCGACCGCGCGACCGAGAGCTTCGCCGTGATCGCCTCCACCGCGGGCGGCATGGACATCGAGCACGTCGCCGAGACGTCCCCCGAGAAGATCCACACCGAGTTCATCGACCCAGTGGTCGGACTCCAGCCCTATCAGTGCCGCAAGATCGCGCGCGCTCTCGCGCTCGACGCGCCGCAGACCAAGAAGCTCGAGGACTTCCTCAGCGCGCTCTACCGGCTCTACGTCGAGAAGGACTGCTCGCTGGTCGAGATCAACCCGCTCGTGGTCACCAAGCAGGGCGACCTGTTCGCCCTGGATGGCAAGCTGAACTTCGACGACAACGCCCTCTACCGGCACGCCGACATCGCGGCGCTGCGCGATCCCGAGGAAGAGGATCCGCGCGAGCGGGCGGCCAAGGAGATCGACCTCGCCTACGTCGGCCTAGACGGCGACGTGGGTTGCATGGTGAACGGCGCCGGCCTCGCGATGGCGACGCTCGACGCGATCACCGTGA
>CAYWRY010000106.1:0-14221 GCA_964460485.1 uncultured Spirochaetales bacterium | reverse complement strand
ACTAGGAAGAGCGCGGCGGCGGCCACGTCCTCGGGCGTGCCCCAGCGGCGCAGGGGGATGCGGTCGAGGAATGCGGCCCTCGAGGCCCGCGACGTCGCGGAGGCCGGCGGTGAGCGGCGTGTCGGTGAGGCCGGGTGAGCCGGTGTTCACGCGAATGCGGTGGCGCGCCAGCTCGAGCGCCGCATCGCGCGACAGCATCTCGACGCCAGCCTTCGCGCAGGGGTAGGCGGCGGAGCCGAACGCGGGCACGTGGGAGTCGAGCGAGGTGATGTCGGCGATGGCCCTGGCCGCCCCGCCGCGAATCCTGAGCGCGCTGGTCATGCCGCCTCCCTTCGTCGCCGCCGGAGCCTCGATCCTCGCACGCTGTGACCGTGCGTGCTCTCGCGGTCGCCGCGAGGCGAGCGCGCTACCAAGCCCAGATGAGAGCCACGCGCTTTCTCGCGCTCGCCCTTCCGGTCTCGCTCGCGGCGTACGGCGGCCGCGAGGAGGCGAACGAGGAGCCGGCGGCGCCCGCGGCCGCGATCGATTTCATCGAGGGTCGCACCGCGCGCGCCGACTGAACCCCCGAGGCCCGCGTCTGGGTAATCGCGGAGACCGCCTCGCAGCGACTCCCTCCCGGCCTTCGATCCGCGCAGCGAGCAGTGGACGGTGATCCGCGAGCCCCGCCAGTTTGCGCGCGACGGCGACGACGGCGCGGGGCTTGGCACCGGCCCCGCCGCGCGCCACCAAGCGCAGGCCAAAGCGGCGCAGATCGCAGTCGGGTCCGAAGGGCCCGAGGATGTAGTGCGCCGCACTGACGAGCAGGCGCCGCAGCTGCTCGTCCCCAGCCTTGGTGATGCCGAGCTGCGGATCGCGCTCGCCCGACTGGCGCTGCCGCGGACGCAGACCGAGGTCGGCACCCACGGTTCGGCTGCGCCGGAAGCGCGCGGGATCCTCGAGGCAGGCGGCGAAGGCCAGCGCGGTGAGCGCTCCGACCCCTGTCACCTGACCGGCGCTGCGAGGTGGAACCGCTTTCACGCATCCAGACTCGTCGGGGAGGGCGAATCTCGGGCGCCATCGAGGCGCCCGAGATTCGCGCCGAGCACGAGATTGTTACTGCGTACCGGCTGGGCTCGAGGACGTTCGGGGCGTGCGCGGCTATTCGGTCAGCTTCCGGTAGCGCGGCTTTCGGCCCGTCGTGCCGTATGCGATGCCGGAGAGCGTGCGGAGCTTGCGGAAGCCGGCGGAGTGGTCGATGAGGCGCGGGCCGGCGGCGGTGAGGGCGCCGTCGACGACGAGCAGGTGGCCGCTCACGAACTCGGCGTCGTCGCTGGCGAGGAAGAGGGCGGCGCCGGCGATGTGCCGCGGCTCGCCGCGGTCGGGCCAGGGCTGGATGCGCTTCACCCACTCGTCCGCGGCCGCCTCGTTGCCGCCGTGCATCAGCGGCGTGTAAATCGCGCCCGGGCAGATCGCGTTCACGCGGATGCGGTGCGGGGCGAGCTCGAGCGCCGTGGACTGCGTGATGCTCGCCACCGCCGCCTTCGCCGCGGAGTAGGCCTGCGCGCCGGCGCCGCCGGAAAGCGCGGCCACCGATGCGGTGTTGATGATCGAGCCCCCTCGCCCGGCCGCGATCATCGCGCGCGCCGCGTGCTTGATGCCGAGAAACACCGAGCGCGTGTCGATCGCGAAGGTCTCGTCCCACGCCTCGACGGAGGTCTCGGTGATGGGGCCGAAGGCGCCGCCCACGCCGGCGTTGTTGAACATCACGTCGAGGCGGCCGAGCTCCGCGAGCGCGGCGTCGATCAGGCGCGCGACGTCCGCCTCCTCCGCCACGTCTGCGCGCAGGAAGCGCAGCCGCTTGCCGTCGCCGGCCTGGGCGCGCGCCGCCACGAGCTCCGCGCCCTTCGCCTCGTTCAGGTCGGCTGCCACGACCGACGCGCCCTCTTCGAGAAAGCGCTCGACCGTCGCGCGGCCCATGCCGCTCGCGCCGCCCGTGACGACGGCGACGCGGCCCGCGAGGCGCCCGCTCACGCACCCGCCTTCAGCGCGGCCGCGAGCAGCGCGCTGGCGTCGGGCACGCCGCGCGGCGTCGTGTAGGACGTGTCCTTGGCGAGATCGGCGCAGTACGCGGCGACGTCCTCGATCGACGCACTCGGGTTGAAGATGCCCGCCGCCTCGCCGACGAAGACGCGCGCGATGCGCCCGGCGCCGGCGGTGAGGATCTCTCCCGCGAGCGCGCACGATTCGTGACACAGGTAGGCGACTACGGGCGCCACCTTCTCGGGCGCCATGTGCGGGCCGAGCTCGCCAGTGAGCCCTTCGGTCATGCGCGTCGCTGCGTTCGGGCTGACCACGTTCGCCTTCACGTCGAACTTCGCACCCTCGATCGAGATCGTGCGCGCGAGCCCGACGAGCCCCATCTTGGCCGACGAGTAGTTCGCCTGGCCGAAGTTTCCGTAGGTGCCCGACGGCGACGAAGTCATCACGATCCGCCCGTGGCCCTGCGCGCGCATCTTGGCGTAGGCGGGCTTCGTCACGTTGAAGGCGCCGCGCAGGTGCGTGCCGTGCACGGCGTCCCACATCTCGTGCGTCATGTTGTGGAACGCCTTGTCGCGCAGGATGCCGGCGTTGTTGATCAGGATGTCGATGCGTCCGAAAGACTCGAGCGCGTGGGCCACGATCGCCTCGCCGCCCTCCGCGCTCGCGACGCTGCGTGTGTCTGCCACGGCGATGCCGCCCGCCGCGAGGATCTCCTCGACCACACCCTTCGCGGGCTCTTCGCTGCCGCCGCTGCCGTCGAGCGCGGCGCCGTTGTCGTTCACGAGCACGCTCGCGCCGCGCGACGCGAGCAGCTTCGCGTAGCTGCGGCCGAGCCCGCGCCCGCCGCCCGTCACGATCGCCACGCGCCCGTCGAATCGAAGCTGGGACATGGGTCGCCCTCCGCGGATGCGGCACGGTATCGCGAGGGCGCGCCCGGCGAACGCGACGGCGGTCTCAATCCCGCGGCAGCGGGCTCGCGGTCACCAGACGTGCGTCTCGCCGTTCCACTTCTTGAAGCAGCCCGTCTCGGCGAGGCTCAGCTTCTCGATCACCGAGACGATCCCGCGCGCGCTGTCCTCGGGCGCGAGGTCGGCCTGAGGGCCGCCCATGTCGGTGCGCACCCAGCCGGGGTGGATGAGCGCCACCGCGATGCCTTCCTTCTTCAGCTCGAAGGACGCCATGCGCATCAGCTTGTTCACCGCCGCCTTCGACGTGCAGTACGCGTACATGGCGATCATGTCGAGGCCGAGCGCGCCCATCTGGCTGGTGATCGTCACTGCCTTCGGGTTCGTGCCCACCGCGAGGTTGCTGCGGAAGGCCTGGAGCACGCGCAGCGGCGCGAGCGTGTTGACGGCGAAGGTGTCCAGCCAGCCGTCGTAGTCCATGTTCGCGAGCGACTGCTTCTGCGGAGGGGGCCCGGGGGTGCCCGCGTTGTTGATGAGCACGTCGATCGGCCGAGAGCCGATCTCCCGCGCGAGCGCGGCGACGGATTCCTCGCTCGCGACCTCGACACCGAGCGGCGTGACGCCCGCGTGCTGCCGCGCGACGGCGGCGAGCTTCTCCGCCTTCGCGGGCGCTCGGCAGCATGCGAGCACGCGGTGGCCCGCCGCCGCGTAGAGCTTCGTCATCTCGAGGCCGATGCCTCGGTTCGCGCCGGTGATGAGAATGGTGGCCACGGGGCAGCGCTCCTTCGCTGAGGAGACGCGACGCTCGCACGGCGGCTCGATGTGCGCGAGACGTTCTGGCGGAAGCGCCGCCCGCAACCCATCGGCAGCGGCATCGCAGCGCGGGTGCAACGCGCGCGGTCGCCGGTTGGTGGGCCGCCTGGGACTCGAACCCAGAACCAACGGGTTAAAAGCCCGCTGCTCTACCGATTGAGCTAACGGCCCCCGCGGCGGGAAGTAACACCGGCGCCCTCGCCGGGCTAGGCCGCGCTGGCCCGCGAGGCCACAAGCTTCGCGCCCGGCGCGCCGATGCGCCGCGGGAACGGGTGAAGCCCGTGGGGTCGTGGTGCCGAACACCTTTACGCAATTCCTCCTGCAGAACGAGTACGCCAGCGTCGCGGAACTCGAAGAGGCGTCGCAGGCGACGGTGCTCTACGGCGGGCGCGTGGGCACCGCACTGATCGAGCTCGGCATTCTCGCGCCCGAGCAGCTCGACACCGCCCTCGCCCGCTACCACGGCCTGCCCGACATCCCGCGCGAATGGCTCGAGCGGCCCGACGCGGGCGCGCGGGCGGCGCTGCACGTCGACCTGATCAAGCGCCACCGCGCCTTCCCGCTGTTCTTCGAGAAGCGCTCGCTGCACGTGGGCATGGTCGATCCGCAGAGCCCCGACGTGCTCGACAGCCTCGCGTTCGCGAGTGGCTGCGTGATCGTGCCCTACGCGCTCGCGGAGTTCCGCTTCGCGCAGCTCATGCACCGCGTGTTCGCCGTCGCGCCCTCCGCACGCTTCCGCACGTTGCTGGACGAGGGCAACCGCGCGCGCGCGATGCGCGGTCGCGCCGAGCAGCGCAAGCGGGCGGAGAGCGAGCGCGCGAAGCAGGCGGAGGCGCCGCTCGAGATCGGCCCGCTCGCCGCCAACTTCGAGCTGAGCGACCGGGACGCATTCTTCGTCGCGGACAGGGTCGCCGCGCCGCCGTTGCCGCTCGGCGCTCCCGCGAGCGCAGCCCTCCACGGGACGACGCCCGTGCCAGAGCCTGTCGCCGCGCCGCCCAAGGCGAAGCGGGCCGTGGCCGACGACCCGCAGCCGATGCTCGAGGTGGATCCGGAGCCGGTGTCGACCGACCGGCGCACTCCGCCCACCTCCATCGAGCAGCTGGAGCGCACGATTGCCGAGTGCGACGACCGCGCGCAGGTGATCGACGCCGGGCTCGCGCTGGCCAGCCGCTTCGCCACCGTCGCGGCGCTGTTCGTGGTCCGCGACGGAATGGCCGCGGGCCTCGCCGCCCAGCGCGGCCGGCAGATGGTCGACGTGGAGGCGACGCTGATCCCGCTCGCTCCGGACAGCGTGCTCGCGCGCTGCGTGGAGAGCCGCGAGGCGCAGCGCGCGCTGCCGACCTCGTCGCTCGACAAGCGCCTCGCCCGCGCCCTGCGCAGCGAGGAGAGCGCGGAGTTCGCGGTCTTCCCGATCGCGATCCGCGAGCGCGTGGTGAACCTGCTGGTGGTCCAGCCCGCCAGCGGCGCGCTCGGCGCGACGGCTGTGGCGGCGCTCGGCGTGCTGGTTCCCCAGATCGCGGCGGCCTACGAGCGGCTGATTCGCGTGCAGAAGCTGAAGGCACAGGCCGCGGCGCCGGAGCCGAGCGCGCCACGAGCGCCGCAGCCGGCTCGCGGCGAGGCTCAGGCGCCTGCGCTCACCGAGACGGCTGCCGCGGCCGAAGCCAAGAAGGCGGCGATCGGTGCGCTCCCGCTCCAGAAGCGCGTGGTGAAGCTGCCAGCAAAGGGCTGAGTGCCACCCCGGTCCGCGCTCAGACGCCGCGGCGGGGGTGCCGGAACGGGTCGCGCCGCGCGATCGTCTGGTCGCGTCCGGGCCCGATCGAGATCACGTCGATCGGCACCTCGACCAGCGCCTCCACGCGCTCGAGGTAACGCCTCGCGTTGCCCGGCAAGTCCTCGTAGCGGCGCACCGCGTCGATCGGCTCCTGCCAGCCCGGGAACGTTTCGTACACCGCATCGGCGCGGCTCACCTCGTCGAGCGTCATCGGGAAGTCGTAGGTGAGCTTGCCGTCGATGCGCCACGCCGTGGCGAGCGGGATCTCACGCAGGCCTGACAGGATGTCGAGCTTGTTGACGGCCAGCGAGCCGAAGCCGTTCACGATCGCGGCCTCGCGCAGCACGACGGTGTCGAGCCAGCCGCAGCGGCGCTTGCGACCGGTCGTCGCGCCGAACTCCTGCCCCTTCTCGCCGAGCCACGCGCCGCCCGCGCCGTGATCTTCCGTCGGGAACGGCCCGCCGCCGACGCGCGTGGTGTAGGCCTTCGTGATCCCCAACACGTGGTCGATGCGCGTCGGTCCGATGCCGGCGCCGGTGCAGGCGGCGCCCGCCACGCAGTTCGAAGAGGTGACGAACGGATAGGTGCCGTGGTCGATGTCGAGGAAGGTTCCCTGCGCGCCCTCGAACAGCACCTTCTTGTTCTCGCGCACCGCGCGCTCGAGCAGCTTGCCGGTGTGGTCGACGTAGGGCGCGAGCTCGCGGCCGAGCGCGGACAGCTCCTCGTAGACGGAGTCCGCGTCGATCGCCTGCCAGTGGTGCAGCTCTTTCAGCTCGAAGTTCTTCTCGCGCGCCATGCGCTCGACGGCGACGCGCAGGGAGGGCGGGTCGAGCAGGTCCGCCACGCGGATGCCGCGCCGCGCGACCTTGTCCTCGTAGGTGGGCCCGATGCCGCGGCCGGTCGTGCCGATGGCGCCCTCGCGCCGCGCCTCCTCGCGCGCCTTGTCCAGCGCGACGTGCCAGGGCGTGATGACGTGCGCGCGCCCGGAGACGCGCAGCCGAGCCGGGTCGCGCAGCGCGCCCTGCGTGCGGATCTTGCCGATCTCGTCCAGGAGCACGCGCGGGTCCACGACCACGCCCGGGCCGATCAGGTTGACCGTGCCGTCCTGCAGGATCCCCGACGGCACGAGATGCAGGACCGTCTTCAGGCCGTCCACGATCAGCGTGTGCCCGGCGTTGTTGCCGCCGTGGAAGCGCACCACCAGGTCGGCGCCCAGCGCGAGCCAGTCGACGATCTTGCCCTTGCCCTCGTCTCCCCACTGCGCGCCGACGGCGACGAGCGTGGTCATTTGCCGAGGTCCACGAGCTGCGCGGTGATCATGTTGGGCAGCGAGCGCAGCCGCTCCATCACCGCCTCGCTGGGGCTCTGGTCGACGTTCACGATCATCGCCGCCTCGGCGCGCTCCCGAACCAGCGCGAGCTGCATGCGCGAGATGTTGATGCCGCACTCGCCGAGCAAGAGGCCCACCGCGCCCACCACGCCGGGCCGGTCGTGGTTGTGGATCAGGATCGTCGGGCCTTCGGGGATCGCCTCGAGCATGAAGTCGTCGATTCGCACGATGCGAGGCTGGCCGCCGTGGAACAGCGCGCCGGTGATCAGCCGCTGCACGTTGCCGCGCACGCGCGTCGTGATCGCGCTGGCGAAGTCCATGGGCCGCGACGATTTCGTCTCCACCACGCGGATGCCGCGCTCGCGCGCGACCACCGGCGCGTTGACCATGTTCACGCGGTCGGTCACCGACTCGAGCACGCCCTTCAGCACCGCGATGGTGATCGCCGAGACGCGCAGGCCGGAGACCTCGCCCGCATACTCGATCTCGATCTCCTCGATCGCGCCCGGGCGCAGCTGGCCCTGGAAGCGGCCCAGCTTCTCGCCGAGCACGAGGTAGGGGCGGATCTGCTGGAGCAGCTCCGGCGAGATCGACGGCATGTTGACGGCGTTGCGCACCTCGCCGCTCAGCAGGAAATCGCGCACCTGCTCGGCGACCGCGATCGAGACGTTGATCTGCGCCTGCTCCGTGGAGGCGCCGAGGTGCGGCGTGCAGATCACGTTCGGGTGCGAGACGAGCGGGTGGTCCTTGGGCGTCGGCTCCTGCTCGAAGACGTCGAGCGCGGCCGCCGCGACCTGCCCCGAGTTCAGCGCCTCGAGCAGCGCCGCCTCGTCCACGATGCCGCCGCGCGCCGCGTTCACTACGAGCACGCCGGGCTTCGCGCGCGCCAGCCGCTCGCGGTTCAGCAGCTTGGTCGTGTCCTTGGTCTTGGGCACGTGGACCGTGATCGCGTCGCTGCGCGCGATCAAGTCGTCGAGCGACACCAGCTCCACGTCGAGCTGCTGCGCCACCTCGGCGGAGATGAACGGGTCGTAGGCGATCACGCGCATGGCGAGGCCGCGCGCGCGCTCGGCGACGATGCGGCCGATGTTGCCCAGGCCGATCACGCCCAGCGTGCGGTTGTAGAGCTCGAGCCCCTGGAACCGGTTCTTCTCCCACTTGCCAGCCTTCATCGAGGCGGTGGCCTGCGGGATGTGGCGCGCCAGGGACACGAGCAGGGCGATCGCGTGCTCGGCCGTGGTGATGTTGTTGCCCTCGGGCGTATTGACGACCGCGATGCCGCGCTGGGTCGCGGCCGGCACGTCGACGTTGTCGACGCCAATCCCTGCCCGGCCGATCACCTTGAGCTGGGGCGCGGCTGCCAGCACGTCGGCGGTCACCTTCGTGCCGCTGCGCACGACCAGGCCGTCGGCATCCGCAAGGACCGCGGCGAGCTCGCCCGCCGAGATGCCCGGCACGTTGACGACCTCGAGGCCGACGGCCTTCTGCAGGATCTCCAGCCCCTGGGGCGCCAGGGCGTCGCTCACCACCACCTTCGGCACGCGGCTCTCCTCCCGTCGCGAGCCGCCCGCGCGAACGCCGGCTCAGGGGCCGGCAGCCCGGCCGGCCTGGGGCGCACTGGCGGCGCCCGGCCCGAAGCAAACGGCGCAGGATTGCCCCTGAGGTTGTGGGGCGCAACCGGCGGCGAGCGCTCCGAGCGGGCGACGTAGCCCTCCCGCGCGCGAGAGCGCGCAGACCTCGGCGGAGCTCGCGGCGGCCTGACCTCGCCTGCCCCTTTCCGTACGTTGGGCGCCCATGTCCCCCGCCGCGCTGCCCGACCCGCTGCCGATCCAGCCGCGCGGGCCCTTCGTCGCCACCGTGCGGCCGCCGGGCTCGCGCAGCATCGCGAACCGCGCGCTGCTCGCGGCCGCGCTCGGCCGCGGCACCAGCGTGGTGTGCAACGTGACGCCCAGCGACGACACGGACGCCATGCGGCTCGGACTCGTCGCGCTGGGTGTGAAGATGGAGCGGGCGCCCGGAGGCGAGCCGGACGACTGGCAGATCTATGGCGTAGACGGGCGCTTCTCACCCGTCGCCGCCGCGATCGACGTGCGCGCCTCGGGCACCACGGCGCGCTTTCTCACCGCCGCGGCCACGCTCGCCGAGACGGCGGTCGTCCTCGACGGAACGAAGCGCATTCGCGAGCGGCCGATCGCCGACCTCGCGGGCGCGCTGGGGGCCTTGGGCGCACGCGTCGAGGTGCTGGGCGCCGGCGGGTGCCCACCCGTGCGCGCTGGGGGATCGCGCCTCGTGGGCGGCGAGGCGCTGCTCGACGTGCGGCGCACGTCGAGCCAGTACGTCTCGGGGATCCTGCTCGCGGCACCCTACGCACAGCGCGACGTCACGCTGCGCTTCGTCGGCGACGAGGTGATCTCGCGCCCGTTCGTGGATCTCACGCTCGCGGTGATGCGCGACTTCGGGGCCGAGGCGGAGTGGCGTGGGCCGGGCGCGGTGCTCGTCCGGGCCGGACGCGGCTATGCGGCGCGCGCGTACGTCGTCGAGCCCGACGCGCAGGGCGCGGTATACGGGTTCGCGGCGGCGGCGATCACGGGCGGGCGCGTGACGACGCCGCACCTGCCCCGCACGTCGATCCAGCCGGATCTCGGCTTCCTCGACGCGCTCGCCCGGATGGGCTGCACCGTCGAGCGCGGCGCGGATGCCGTCAGCGTGGCGGGCCCGACGCGGCTGCGCGGGATCCGGGTGGACGCCAACCCGTGGCCCGACGCGGCGCTCGCGCTCGCGGTGGTCGCGCTGTTCGCGGACGGGCCGACGGAGATCGTCAACGTGCCGAACCTGCGCATCAAGGAAACGGACCGCCTCGCCGCGCTCGAGCGCGAGCTCGCGAAGCTCGGCGCGCGCGCGACGGCGGGCCCCGACTGGCTGCGCGTCGAGCCCGGCCCGCCGCGCGGCGCGGAGATCGACACGTACGACGACCACCGCATGGCGATGTCCTTCGCGCTCGCCGGCCTGCGCATCCCGGGCGTCGCGATTCGCGACCCAGGCTGCGTGCGCAAGACCTGGCCGGCGTTCTTCGAGGCGCTCGCCAGCTGGGGCTGACCGCGGCTCAGTCGGCGCCCTTGACCTTCGTCGTCGCCAGCGCGAAGCCCTCGGCGCCGGCGATCTGCGCCTGGTCGAGCACGTAGACGGCCTCGCCGTACACGATCTCCCGGTCGCCGCGCAGGATCACCACCTTGTCGGTGGCCTGCTCGAGCGCGGCCTTGATCGCGCCCTGCAGCGCGTCGCGCTTCACCACGTCGCCGTCCACCTGGATCGTGCCGTCCGTCGAGATCGTCACGCTCACGGCCTTCGGCGGCGTCTTGCCCGCCTCCTGCGCGGACGGCAAGTCGACCTTCTTGCCCGTGTTCGCGATGACCGAGGACGTGACCATGAAGATGATCAGCAGCACGAGAAACACGTCGGTCAGGGGCGTGATGTTGATCTCGGCGACGATGCCGTTGCCGCCCTCGTCATCCCCCGGAAGCTGAACCGCCATGGGACGCCTCCGCGCCGGCGTTGCCGGCCTCGAGCGTGAGGAGCGCCTGGATGAAGCGCTCGCTCGCGCGCGCGCTCGTGCCGCTGATCGCGGTGATGCGCGTGTTCAGATAGTTGTAAAGCATCAGCGCGATGATCGCGATCAGCAGACCCACCGCCGTCGCGATCAGGGCCTCGGAGATGCCCTCGGACACCACCGCGAAGCCCGCGTCGCCGGACTCGGCGATCGCGCCGAACGCCTGGATGATGCCGATCACGGTGCCGAGCAGGCCGATGTAGGGCGCGAGCGAGCCGATCGTGCCGACGAACCAAACGCCGCGCTTCAGGTCCGTCACGAACTCCTGCCGTGCGGTCGCCAGCACCTGCTGGACGTCCTCCACTGCGTAGCTCCCCCAGCGCAGCCCCTCGGCGAATACCGTCGACATGGGCGTCGTCGACGCCTCGCACAGGGCGCGCGCGGCGGGGAGGTCGCGCTGCAGCAGATGGTCGACGAGCTTGCGCGTCACGTCGCGCGTCGCCGCCTCGAGTCCGCGGAACTTCCACAGCCGCTCGAAGGAGATCGCGAAGACGATGACCGAGAGCAGGCCCAGCGGATACGTGACGTACCAGCCGCGGTTGAGCAGGAAGAGGATCTCGGAAGCGCTCATGCCGTGCGTAACTCCTGGCTCGCGAGGACGTTCGAGGCGGGCAGTGGGTAACCGATGGCGCGTTTCGTTGACACCCCTGAAGGGCTCTCGTAGGTTGGCCAACGCCCTCGAAAAAACCCTTCAAACGCGAACAGTTGCGCCCCGATCGCGGGCCGGCTGCGGGATCCGGATGTGACGGCGAGCCAGGCGGCGTTGAGCGGCGAGTTCGTGGTGCGGCGACGCCCGGCGAAGCGCGCGGGGCGTCCCCACGGCCGCCGCGCGGACAGCGCGCTCCGAACGGTCGCCGCGCCGCCGGGCGTCTTCCCGGGCACGCCGATGCCCGAGCCCGCGAGCGCGCGCGAGCGGGTGGTCTCGAGCGGCCTGTCGGTGCTCATCCACGCCGCCCTCGTCGGCGCGATCGCGCTCACCGCCTATCTCGCCCCCACCGAGATCCAGGAACAGATCATCGAGATCACGCGCATCGACGACGCGTCGGACAACGACACGAGCGGCTCGCCCCGGCCGCGCGCGATCGCCGAGAGCACCGGCCGCTTCGCTCCTGCGCCGATGGCCTTGCAGGCGCACGTGATCAATCCCGCCGTGATCCAGGCGCGCGCGGCGAACGTGGCCGCGGCCCAGGCGATCCAGGTGGAGGCGGTGGCCGCGATCGCGGCGCCGCGCGAGATCGTCCACACCGCCGCGCCCACCGTGGAGGCGGCGCGCACCTATCAGTCGATCGCGGCGGTCACCGCGACGCCTGTCGACACGAGCGCCGCCACCGCGCAAATCTCCGGCAACGTCTCCATCCAGGCGCCGCAGGGCGTCGTGGTCGGCCCGCGGCAGGTGACGACGAGCGGGGCGACCGTCGGAATCGGCGGGCCGACCGCCCTCGGCACCGGATCCTCCGTGCGCGAAGGCGTCGCCTCGGGCCGCGACGTGGTCGGAGGCAAGACCGGCGAGCGCGCCACCATGACGGGCGTGTACGGCGAGGGCGGCGGGCGCGGCTTCGGCGGCAGCGGCACCGGCGCGGGCGGCGGCAAGCCGTGCACGCAGCGCCCCGAAGTGAACGCGTACATCGCGCGCGTGAAGAGCCGCGTGCTGTCGCGCTGGAAGGGCGGCGCGAACGGCACCGTCGAGCTGCAGTTCTCCATCGACGCCGCGGGCACCGCCTCGGAGATCGTTTTTCTCTCCGCGTCGAACCCGCAGCTCGGCGAGGCGATTGCGGAAGCGATGCGCGTCGCCTCGCCCTTCGAGCCGATGTCCGCGTCGGTGCAGTGCCTCGCGGGCGAGACGCTCCAGGCCACCTTCCTTCTGACGACGAACTGATCGGAGCGAGCCTGGTGCCGCCTCGCTCGAACTCCCGCTTCGCCGCGCTTCGCACTCTCGCCGCCTCGCTGCTGGCCGCCTCACCCTGCCTCGCGCAGCCCGCGCCCGCCCCCTGCCGCATCTACCAGGAGCAGTCGTTCGACCCCGATACCGAGGCGATCCTCGAGAACAAGTCGGACACCAACTGCGACGGCAAGTTCGACGAGGTGATCTTCTACGAGAAGAACGAGCCGAAACGCGCGGAGAAGGACGAGAACAAGGACGGCCGCTTCGACACCTTCATCGACTACGCGCCGGGCGGCGTGGTCACGCACCAGGAACGCGACGCCGACCACGACGGCAAGATCGACCAGTGGGTCGAGTTCGCGAACAACAAGCCGGTCTCGCAAGAGGACGACAACGACGGCGACGGCAAGGTCGACTCCACCAAGACGTTCGTGGACGGCGTGCCGACGCTGCTCGAGCAGGACCGCGACTTCGACGGCAAGGTCGATTCGCGCACGGAGTTCAAAGGCGGCGTGCCCGCGCTCGTGATCGACGACGAGAACGAGGACGGCCGGCCCGAGATCCGCGCGGAATTCGCGGCGAACGGCGAAAAGACCCGCGAGGAGCAGGACACGAACGGCGACGGCCGCTTCGACGTGCTGATCGAGTACGCGGCGGGCAAGCAAGCGCGCGTCAGCGAGGACACGGCCGGCAAGCCGAGCTTCGACATCGTCACCGAGTACGCGCCCGACGGGAAGATCACCGCGCGCAAAGCGGACTCCGACGACGACGGCCGCTTCGACATCGTGTCGGTCTACGCGAACGGCGTCGAGAGCCGGCAGACGCGAGACGTCGACCAGGACGGCACGCCCGACGCGGTGATCGCCTTCGACGCGCAGGGCCGACCGGAGCAGGAGGACTTCGACGCGGACGACGACGGCCGCGTCGACCTGCGCCGCAGCTCGAAGGACGGCGTGAAGCAGGTCGAGCTCTCGGACACGAACGACGACGGAAGGTTCGACCTCACCACGACCTTCCGGGCCGGCAAGAAGCTCGCGACCGCCGCCGACACGAACCACGACGGCAAACCCGACGTGCTCGTCGACTTCGCCGACGACGTCCGAAAGCAGCAGCGCGAGGACACCAACTTCGACGGCGAGGTCGACGCCATCTACGACTACGAGATCGACGGCGAGACGCTGTCGCTGGTGCGCAACGACACGAACTTCGACAAACGCTTCGAGACCACCTCCCGCTATCAGGCCGGCGCGCTCGCGATCAAGACGCTGGACGCGGACGGAGACGGCAAGCCCGAGCGCACCGAGCGCTACGCGGACGGCCGGCTCGAGCGCCTCGAGCTGGACGAGGACGACGACGGGCGCGTCGAGGCCTGGAGCCACTACGACGAGAACGGGAAGCTCGCCAGGCAGGAGCAGGACACGAATCGCGACGGCAAGCCCGACACCTGGGTCGAGCTGTTCCCGGCCAGCGGCAAGATCGCAAAGGTGCGCAGCGACGCGAACTTCGACGGCAAGCCCGAGACCTGGCGCACGCAGGACGAGAGCGGCGCCACGACGCAGCTCGAAGAGGACAAGAACGCGGATGGGAAGGCCGACCGGGTGGTGAGGTTCGCGAGCGGCAAGCCCGACAGTTTCGAGGAAGACACCGACTTCGACGGCAAGCCGGACGTCGCGGGCAAGCTGGCCGCCGACGGCCAAGTGCTGGAAGAGCGGCGCACGACCGAAGCTGGCGCGGTGAAGGTTTCCTTCGCGGATGGGCAGAAGGCGCGCGAGGAGCAGGACAAGGACGGTGACGGCAGGCCCGACGTGATCTCCACCTTCGCCGACGGCGCGCTCGCGCTCCAAGAGCAGGACACCGACGCGGACGGCGTGATCGACACGCGCATCGCGTTCGA
>CAYWRY010000105.1:0-14603 GCA_964460485.1 uncultured Spirochaetales bacterium | reverse complement strand
CTCTGAGCGCCGGACCGAGGACCGTCGACTCCGGCTCGCCGCGCGCGTCGCCCGCTAACGCGGGTCGTCGGGGCCCAGCTCGCGCTCGATGCTCGGGTCGCGGCGAGCTGCGCGCGGGGGCTCGCCGCGCAGGCTCCGCGTCTCGAGCGGCATAACGATCCAGAGCACGAGGTAGATCACGATCCCCCAGCCGAAGAACGCGCCCAACACGAAGGCGAGGCGCACCACCGCCGTCGGCAGGCCGAGGACGTTCGCGAGGCCGCCGCACACGCCGGCGATCATGCGCTCGGAGTCGCTGCGCACCCAGTCGCTGGTCGTCGAGAGCTTGCGCCCCCGGCCGATGTAGGAGCCGCAGTGCTTGCACTTGACGGCTTCGGCGCGCACTTCCTCGGCGCAGTAGGGGCAGATGCGGGTGTCCGCCATCGCTCAGGCCTCGCGCACGCGCAGGCGAGCGCGCTGGTGTGCGGCGATCGGCAGGACGCCCGCGGCGATCGCGAGTCCAAGCAGCGCCCCGCCCGCGTAGGCGAGCGCGAGCGCGTGGGCGAGCGGTGCCGGCAACCAGGCGTCGAGCGTGCTGGCGAGGCGCGGCAGGAAGTAAGCGTTCCAGGCGATCACCACGGCGAGCGGGGGCAGCGCTGCGATCGCGAGCTTCGCGAGCTCGCGCCGGAAGCCGGCCGGCAGCCGCCGCGCGGCGAGCTGCGCGCGCAGCTCGAGCGTCGCGCGGCGCAGCGTCTCCTCCACGAGTGCGCGCGGCGGCGCCCCCACGCGGAAGCCGTCGAGGTTGCGCGCGAGGGCGTTCAGCTCGCGGTCGAGTTCGTCGTCGCGCAGCTCGCTCATGCTTCGTCCTCGCTCGCGTCGGCCAAGGATTCGCGCAGCGCCCGCACCGCGGCGTGTAGCCGACTCTTGATCGTGCCGCGCGGCACGCCGAGCACGTTCGCCATCTCCTCTTCGCCCAGGTCCTCGTAGTACCGCAGCACCAGCACCTCGCGCAGCCGGTCGGGCAGCGCGAGCACGCGCTCGCGCATCGCGTCGCCGGCTGGCAATGCGGGCGCGGCGGCGGTCTCGCGCAGCGTCTCGTCCTCGACGCGGAACGAGTCGACGGCGCGTCGCATCGCGTCGACCCGCCGGTAGCGGTCGCGGCACAGGTTGTTCGCGATCTGGTAGAGCCACGCCGCGAAGCGGCGCTCGGTGTCGAATCGCTCGCGCGCCCGCACGATGCGAATCCAGGTCTCCTGGAAGAGATCGTCGGCGGCGCTGCCGACGCGCCGCGACAGGAAGCCGTAGAGCGGCGCCTGGTAGCGCTGCATGAGCTGCGCGAGCGCGCGTTCGTCCCCCGCCTGGAGCCGGGCCATCAGCTCTTCGTCAGAGGCCACGGCGCTCGACGCTATCGCAGGGCGCCGTGCGCCCCGCGCCGCGCGCGAGCGGGCTCGGGAGGGGATGAGCGAGAGCGGATACGTTGCGCTGGTCATCGCCGTCCCTACGCGCGCCCTGCGCGGCGCGTTCGCGGTCGGCTACAAAGCGCAGCCCCTCGCAGGCAGGCTCCGCGAAAGGCCCCCGTGTCCTCCCCTCGCATCGCAGTGGTCGGCGCCGGCATGGCGGGGCTCGCGGCCGCGCACCGCCTCGCGTTCGCGGGCGCCGACGTCGTGCTGGTGGAGCGCGCTGCGGCGGGCGGACGCGCCCGCGAGCGCGCGCACGCCGGCTTCCGGATCGAGGGGGCGCCGCTGCTGGTGGGCGCGCGCGACCGCAACCTCCACGCGTTCGCCCAGGGCGTCGAGACTGCGAGCCGCCTGCCTTGGCTGCGCCCCGTCGCGGCGGCGCAGCTCCACGGCGGGGCGCTTCTGGAGACCGACGCGGCGGATTTCGCGGGCCGGCTCAGGCTGCCCGGCATGCCGCTGCGCGACGGTTTCCGGCTGTTGCGGCTCGAACGCCTGCTCGGCCGCTTCGAGTCGCTGCTGGGCGCAGACCATCCCGAGCACGCGACGCGCCTCGACGACCGCAGCGTCACGGATTTTGTGAGCCTCTATTTCGGCGACGGCGCGCTCGCTCGCTGGGCGCAGCCGCTGCTCGCGGCGGATCTCGGACTCGAGCCTGTGGAGGCGAGTCGCGTCGCGCTGCTGCGGCACCACGCGGGACGGGCGGAGCTGGGCCTCGGCCGCTTGCGCCGCTCCGTCGCCGAGCTCGCTGCGGAGCTCGTGCGCGGGGTGCGGCACGTGGCGGGCGACGTGCGCGGGACGCGCGCGACGAGTGGCGGCTACGAGTTGGCGCTGGCGAACGGCGCGCGCGTCGAGGCCGACGCGGTGGTGCTCGCGGTTCCGCCGCCCGAGGCGCTGCGCGCGGCGGGCGATCTGCTCACGACGCCGGAGACGGACGTGCTCGCCGCGAGTCGCGCTGAGTCCGCGCTGGTCGCCAGCTTCGCATGCGACGGCGCGCTCGTGCCGCACTCGGTGTGGGCGCGCATTCCTCGCGGCGAAGGTCTCCCGCTCGCGGCGCTTGCCCTCGAACCCGGCGCGCCCGGCGGCTTCGCGCCGGAGGGCAAGACGCTCGTGCAGGCCGTCGCGGCGCCGGGCTTCAGCCGCGCGCACCTCGAGGCGTCCGACGAAGCGATCGCCCGCTCGCTCGCGGCGGCGCTGGAACGCGCCTGTCCGGCCGCGACGCGCAAGGCCGAGCTCCTCGAAGTCGCGCGCTTCGGCTGGGCGCGGCCTCGCTTCGACGTGGGCCGCTACCGCGCGCTCGCGAGCTTCGCCCGCATGCAGGTCGATCGGCGCGCGCGCGGCCGGCGCCTCTATTTCGCGGGTGACGCCCTCAACGCGCCCACGCTCGAGGGCGCTGCGAGCTCGGGCGTGCGCGCCGCCGCGGCCGCGCTCGCGGATCTCGGCGTCCGCCGCGGAGCCGCGAGCGCTCACTGAGGACGAGGTGAGAGCCCCGGCGCGAACGCCGCTCGAAACGTGCGACGGTCTCCGGGCTCGGCCACTCGCGCGCCGCGGAGCGCGCCCCTCGCCTCAGGCGAGGTGCGCGATCGTGATGCCCTCGCCGCCCTTGCTCGCGCCGGGCGTGAAGCGCGCGACGTGCGGCAGTCGCCGCAGGTGCTCGCGCACCGCGGTCTGGAGCGCGCCCGTGCCCACACCGTGGATGACCTCGAGCGTCGGGCTGCTCGCGCGCGCCGCATCGTCGAGCGCCTGCTCGAGCGCCGCGAGCGCCTCGTCGACTCGCAGACCCCGCAGGTCCACGCGCCGCGCGCTCGCGCCCTCGGGCAGGAGGTCCACCTGCACGTGGCCGCGCGCCTGCGGCAGCTCGCCCGCGCTCACGGGCGCGAGCCGGTCTGCGTCGATGGCGACGCGCGCGCTGCCGAGCTGCACGAGCGCGCGCCCGCTGCGGTCCGGCAGCGCGACGAGCGTGCCCGTCGCTCCGCCGGGCGCGCGCACGGCGTCTCCCGGCGCGAGGCGTCGCCAGTCGACGCGCGCCTGCCGCTCCTCCGGCACGCGCGCGCGCTCCGCTCGCTCGCTGCGCTTCGCTTCCCGCTCCAGCGCGACGAGCTTCTCGCGGGCGCGCGCCGCCTCCTGGGCGCTGCCCTTGCGCTGGAGCTCGCGGATCACCGCCGCGATCTCTGCGTGGGCGGTCTTGAATGCGGCGTCGAGCTCGCTGCGCATCTCCTCGATCAGCTTGTCGCGGCGCTGCTGCAGCTTCTCCAGCTTCTCGCGGTAAGCGGCGCGCGCCGCCTCGCTCTCCTCGCGCAGTTGCATGGCCTCGCGCCGCTCGGTGTCGAGCGCGGCGCGACTGGCCTGAAGCTCGGTCAGGAGTTGGTCGAGGCGGCGGTCTTCTCGGTCGATCAGCGCCCGCGCGCGCTCGATCACGCGCGCCGGCATGCCCATGCGCGCGGCGACCGCCGTCGCGGACGAGGCGCCGGCCATCCCGAGGCGTAGTCGGTAGGTGGGCGCGAGCGTCTGCGGGTCGAACTCGACGCTCGCGTTCTCGAAGCGCGGATCCACGTCCGCGAGCTCCTTCAGCAGGTTGTAGTGCGTGGTCGCGACGACGCGCGCGCCGGCGTCGGCGAGCGCCTCGAGGCAAGCCTGCGCGAGCGCGGCGCCCTCGCTCGGGTCCGTGCCGACGCCCACTTCGTCGAGCACCGCGAGCGTGTCCGCGTCCGCCTCCGCGACGATGGAAGCGAGCTGCGCGATGTGCGCCGAGAAGGTCGACAGGTTCTCGTGCAGATCCTGCGCGTCGCCGATCGAGGCGACCACGCGAGAGGCCGCGCCCACGCGCGCTCCCTCGGCCGCGAGCACGAACAGGCCCGCGCGCGCCATCAGCGCCGCCAGCGCGAGCGACTTCATCGCCACGGTCTTGCCGCCTGCGTTCGGGCCCGAGACGACGAGCACCTGGAAGCTCTCGCCGAGCCGCAGGTCGTTCGGCACCACCTCGCGCTCCGGCAGCAGCGGGTGCCGCAGCGCATCGAGGCGGAAGACGCCGCGCTCGTCGAGCTGCGGCTCGCTGGCGTCCGTCTCCAGCGCGAGGGAGGCGCGCGCGAAGGCGAGGTCGAGGTGTGCGAGCGCGTTCAGGTTCGCGTCGACCTCGGGCGCGTGGCGCGCGCACGCCTCGGACAGCTCGGCGAGCACGCGGCGCGTCTCGCGTTCGACGATGAGGTCCGCCTGCTTCTTGCGGTTGTTGAGGTCGACGACGGCGGCGGGCTCGACGAAGAAGGTCGTGCCGCTCGCCGAGGCGTCGTGGACGATGCCGGGCACCCTGTCGCGGGCACCGGCCCGCACGGGCAGCACGAAGCGGTCGCCGCGCAGCGTCACGAACGAGTCCTGCAGCGCGGGCGCGATCTCGGGATCGCCCAGGTAACGCTCGATGCGCTCCTTCGCGGCGTTGGCGAGCTCGCGCGCGGCGCGGCGCGCGTTCGCGAGCGCGGGGGAGGCGGCGTCCGCGACCTCGCCGCCCGGGTCGATGGCGCGCTCGATCTGCGCGGCGAGCGCCGCGTGGTCCACGATCGCGCTCGCGACCGCGGCGAGGTGCGGCGCCGCGTCGCCGCGCCGGCCGAGGAAGCGCCCGCACTCGCTGCAGGCGCGGAGCGTCGCCGCGAGATCGAGCAACTCGGCGCCGGAGAGCGCCCCGCCGCGCGCCAGGCGCGGCAGCAGCGCGTCCACGTCGCGCACGCCGGCCGCCGGCGAGACGTCGCCGGCGGCGAGGATCGCGCGCGCTTCGCGCGTCTCGGCGAGCCGCTCCCGCGCGGCGTCGAGCGCGGGCGCGAACAGCGACTGGCCGAGCGGATCGAGCGCCTCCTCAGCGCGCGGGGTGCGCAGGTGGGCGCGCAGGCGCAGCACCAGCTCGGGCCACTCGAGGCCGGCGAGGGTGGACTCGGAGACGCGAAACGCCATGGCGGGCGGTTCATAGGCAAAGCGGTAGGACTGTCACATTCCGGCCTGCGGGGGCCGATGAGGCGAGCCATGCGCGACGAGCTCCTCACCGAAGCCGTGTGCGAGAACACGCGCGACCTCTCGCGCCGCTCGACGCGCGAGATCGTCGCGGCGATCCACGCGGCGGATCGCAGCGTGCCCGACGCGGTGTCGCGCGTGCTGCCGGAGATCGAGCGCGCCGTCGATCTGCTGGTGCTCGCGCTGCAGGGTGGCGGGCGCTGGTTCAACGTGGGTGCCGGCACGAGCGGCCGCCTCGGCACGATCGACGCGGCCGAGCTGCTGCCGACCTTCGGCTTTCCGCCGGAAAGGGTCGAAGGGATCATGGCTGGTGGCGCCGCGGCCTTGGTGCGCGCCGCCGAGGGCGCGGAGGACGACGGAGACGCGGCGCGCGAGGCGCTGCGCGTGCGGGAGCTGATGCCGGGCGACGCCGTGCTCGCGATCTCGGCGAGCGGGCGTACGCCCTTCGCGCTCGCGGCGCTGGAGGAGGCGCGCGCGGTCGGCGCGCGGCGCATCGCGCTCACCTGCGACCCCGCCTCGCCGGTGGCGCAGGCGGCGGAGGTGTCGATCGCGCCGCTGGTCGGCCCCGAGGTGATCCGCGGATCCACGCGCATGAAGTGCGGGCTCGCGCAGAAGATGGTGCTGCACACACTCTCGACGGCGGTGATGGTGCGGCTCGGTCGGGTCGAGGGGAACGAGATGACGAACCTGGTGCCGTCGTCGCGCAAGCTCGAGCGCCGCGCGCTGCGCATCGTCTGCGAGCTGTCGGGTGCGCCGGAGGCCTGCGCGCGCAGCGCGCTCGCGGCGGCGCACGGCAGCGTGAGCGGCGCGCTCGCGCTGCTGCGCAAGCGCGAGCCGAGCGCGCCGTAGGCGAGGCGACCAGCGGCCTCGCCAGCCCGAGCGCGCGCCGGGCCCTACAGCGCGCGCAGCCCGGTGATGTGCTCGCCGAGGATCAGCGTGTGCACGTCGTGGGTGCCCTCGTAGGTGCGCACGGTCTCGAGGTTCACCATGTGCCGCATCGACTGGTAGTCGTCGACGATCCCGTTCGCGCCGAGCAGGTCGCGCGCGTTGCGCGCGATCGTCAGCGCCACGTCCACGTTGTTGCGCTTTGCCATCGACACCATCACCGGCTCGAGCTTGTGCTCGTCCTTGATTCGCCCGAGCCGCAGCGCGAGCAGCTGCGCCTTGGTGATCTCGGTGAGCATCTCGGCGAGCTTCTGCTGCGTGAGCTGCTTGCCGGCGAGCGGTCCGCCCTGCACGAGGCGCTCCTTCGTGTAGGTCACCACCTCGTCGTAACAAGCCATCGCGGCGCCGATCGCGCCCCAGGCGATGCCGTAGCGCGCCTGGGTCAGGCACGAGAGGGGGCCCTTCATGCCCTCGGCCTTCGGCAGCCGCGCGGACTCCGGCAGCAGGACGTCCTTCAGGAAAAGCTCCGACGTGACCGAGGTGCGCAGCGAGAACTTGCCCTTGATGTCGCGCGCCTCGAAGCCCGGCGTGCCCTTCTCCACCAGGAAGCCGCGCACCCCCTCGTCGCTGCGCGCCCACACCACCGCGACGTCGGCGAGCGTACCGTTCGTGATCCAGCGCTTCGTGCCGTTCAGCAGCCAGCCGTCGCCGCGCCGCTCGGCCTTGGTCCGCATGCCCTGCGCGTAAGAGCCGAAGTCGGGCTCGGTGAGGCCGAAACAGCCGATCGCGCGGCCGGCCGCCATGGCCGGCAGCCAGCGCTCCCTCTGCGCGTCCGAGCCGTACTCGTAGATCGGGTACATGCAGAGCGAGCCCTGCACCGAGGCGAAGGAGCGCAGGCCGGAGTCGCCGCGCTCGAGCTCCTGCATCACGAGGCCGTAGGCGACGTTGCTCATGCCCGCGCAGCCGTAGCCGTGCAGGTTCGCGCCGAACAGGCCGAGTTCCGCGATCTGCGGCACCAGCTCCATCGGGAACGAGCCGTCGCGGCGCACGTGCTCCTGCACGCGCGGCAGGTACTCCGCGGACACCCAGGCGCGCACCGTGTCGCGCGCCAGCCGCTCCTCGTCCGAGAGCAGCTCGTCGAGCCTCAGGAAGTCGACTCCGCTGAACGGCAAGGCGGTCTCCTCGCTGCGCGGTGGCGGGCGGCCGCCGCGATGTCTCGCCGCATCCTAGAGCGGCCGGCCGGCGCCGGCGCAGGGCCGCAGAAACGAAGGGCCCGGCGGCTTGCGCTGCCGGGCCCTGCTGCGTGGACCTCTGCTCGAGCGCCTAGGCCGCTTCGGGCTGCTTGGCCGCCTTGGCGGCCTTCAGCTCACGGGCGAGGGCGGCAACGCGCTTCTCGAGCTTCTCGACCTCGGCCGCCGTCGCGATGCCGGCGAGACCGAGCATGTCGTCGAAGCGGGCCTGTGCCTGCTCGCGCAGCTCCTCGGCGCGCTTGGCGGCCGGGCTCTCGCGCAGCTCTTCGCGGAACTTCTCCGCGCGCGCTTCCGCCTTCTCGCGCAGCTCCTGCGCCCGCTTCGCCAGCGGGCTCTTCTCGATCTGCGTGCGGATCTTCTTCACTTCACGCTCGACGCGCGCCAGCGTCTCCTTGCGACGCTTCTCCGCGTCCTTGCGCAGCTGCTTCCAGTCGCGCTCGACGCTGTCGATCGCATCCTCGAAGCGCGCGCGCGCCTCGTCGATGACGTTCGTCCGGGTGTGGGTCTTGGCCATGTCGGTCTCCTCTCGGGTTTGCGGCCGGAGGTTCGATCTCCCGGCGCTCGCAAGGAGATGGATAACACGGTGCGTCAACGCGTCAAGAAAACAGTTTTCTTCTGTCTTTCTAGACAGTTACGGACGACGCACCGCGGCATTCCTCGGCCCGATCGCGCTCGGCCCCGTTGGGGCCGTCCCGCGACCCGTTCCCAGCCAATCCGTTCCCTCGTTCTCGAGCCCGGACAAGCGGCCGAGATCCGCGCGTCGCATTACTGCCATCCGCCGGCGTCACGAGCCGCAGAGGACGAGACCGGATCGGCGGGAACGTCGGCGAGGGCAGGAGCGGAGACCGCCCAAATCTCGAGCGAGAGCACGCTCGCGCGCAATGCGCTCGACGACTCGCCATGCGGTCGCATTCATCCGAGATTCCATCAGCGCGCCGCCCGCGACTCGACTCGAATCGCGCCACTGCGACGCTCGGTGCGATGAGGGCCTACCGCTCGACGCCGGCGCGTCGCGGGGGAGTGGACGCATCAGGGAAGCGCGCCTCGCCAGCGCCGCGAGAGCCGCCCGCTCGCCCCGCGAGCCGCTACCAGCGCAAGACGGCGCTCGCCCAGCTGAAGCCTGAGCCGAAGCTCGTCATCGAGACCAACTGGCCGCGCTGCAGCGCGCCCTCGGCCTGCGCCTCGGCGACCAGCATCGGAATCGAGGCGGCGGAGCAGTTCCCGTAGCGCTGGATGTTGTTACGGAGCTTGCGCTCCGGAATCTGCAGCGCGTTCGCGATGTACTCGTTGATGCGCAGGTTCGCCTGGTGGAAGAGGAACAGGTCGACGTCCTCGGCCTTCACGCCGGCTGCCGACAGCGCCTCGCCGAGCACCTCGGGCATGCGCGTGACCGCGTGCTTGAACACGAACTTCCCGTCCATCTTCGGGAAGTGCGCCTTGCGCGCGAGCACCTCCGGAGTCAGGCGCGTGGGTGTGTGGCCGGAGCCGGGCGCCTCGATCCAGAGCTTCTTCGCGTACTTCCCCTCGGCGTGCATGCGCACCGCGAGGATGTCCGCGGGGTCGTCGGGGTCCGTGTTCGCCTCGACCACCACCGCGCCTGCGCCGTCGCCGAACAGCACCGCCACGTCGCGCCCCTCCGTCGACACGTCGATGCCTGTCGAATGCACCTCGCAGCCGACCAGCAGCACGCGCCGGAATTGCCCCGACGCGACGAAGCCGCGCGCGACGGCGAGCCCGTAGAGGAAGCCGCTGCACTGCGCGCGCAGGTCGAAGCACGGCTGGGTGCCACCGAGGCGCTCCTGGAGGAAGAACGAGGTCCCTGGGAAGTCCGCCTGGGACGAGAGCGTCGCGAGCACGATGCAGTCGATGTCGCCGGGCTCGAGCCCGGCGTGCGCCAGCGCCTGGCGGCTCGCCGCCTCGGCGAGGTCCGCCGGCTGCTGGCCCTCGCTGATCCAGCGCCGCTCCACGATGCCGGAGCGCTGGCGGATCCACTCGTCGGTGGTGTCCATCCACGCTTCGAGATCCTTGTTCGTGATGCGGCGCTCGGGCACGCACATGCCCACGCCGCTGATGCGCGTGCGGATCATGAGAGACTCCTCCCGCTCTCGCCGTAGCCGGCGGCGAGGGCGAACGAGAGAGGCTTGGACTCGAACAGCCGGAGCTCGGCGCGCTCGAGCAGCGCCTCGAACCCCGTGCGCTGCAGCGCGGAGACCGGCACCGCGCCGTACTCCGCCGCGAGCCGGGCACCCGCGCCCGGTGGCAGCTGGTCGATCTTGTTGAAGACGAGGATCTCGGGCCGGTCGCGCAGGCCCATCTCCCGGAGCACCGCGTGCACGGCCGCCATGCGCCGTTCCGCGCCCTCGGCCCCGGCGTCCACCACGTGCAGGAACAGGTCCGCCTCGCGCAGCTCTTCGAGGGTCGCGCGAAAGGCGGCCACGAGCGTGCTGGGCAGATTGCGGATGAAACCCACCGTGTCGGTGACGATCACCTCGCGGTCGCGCGGGAAGCGCAGGCGACGCGAGGCCGGGTCGAGCGTCGCGAACATCTTGTCGGCGACGAGCACGTCGGTCCCCGTCAGCGCGCGGAGCAGCGTGCTCTTGCCGGCGTTCGTGTAACCCACGATCGAGAGCACGGGCGCGCCGCGCCTCCCGCGCCGCGCACGGCGCTGCTCGCGCTGCTCGCCGAGGTTACGAAGCTCGCGCTCGAGGCGCGTGATGCGGTCGCGCACGCGCCGGCGATCCATCTCGAGCTTCGTCTCGCCGGGGCCGCGCCCGCCGACGCCGGCGCCGAGCCGCGACAGCGAGGTGTCGCTCTGCGCGAGCCGCGGCAGCGCGTACTTCAACTGCGCCAGCTCGACCTGGAGCTTGCCGTCCCGGCTCGTCGCGCGCTGGGCAAAGATGTCGAGGATCAGCTGCGTCCGGTCGATCACGCGCAGGTCGAGGGCCTCGGCCAGGTTGCGCGCCTGCGTGCCCGAGAGGTCGTCGTCGAAGATCACCAGGTCGACGTCGCTTTGGAAGCAGCGGATCGCGAGATCCTGGAGCTTGCCCGAGCCGATCAGCGTGCGCGGGTCGGGCTGCGGGCGGTTCTGCACGAGTACGTCGACCACGTCGACGTTCGCGGAGCGCGCCAGCTCGCGCAGCTCCTCGCTGGACGCCTCGGTCTCGGCACGGCTGCGTCCGGCGGTGACGACGACGAGCACCGCGCGGTCCTCGCCGGCCACCTCGCGCCCGCGCCGCGTCCGCGACAGCTCGTCCTCGAGTCCGCGGATCCAGTCGAGGAACGGCAGCTCGAACAGCGAAGCCGGCCGTGGCGGCAAGAACTGGATGCCCGCGCCATCGCCGTTCGCCGGGCGCAGGGCCGCGACGTGCACGAGCCCGGGCAGGCCGTCCTCGCCTACCGCGATCGTGGCCATGGCGTCGAGGCGGAGCTTCGCGAGGTCGGTGAGATCGTCCTGCGAGAGCGGCTCGGCGTCCGCGAAGTGGGTGTGGGCACAGCGCAAGCCGCGCAGGCGGCCCGGCCCCGCGCGCATGCGACCCCAGTCCGGCATCGTGAGCCCGCGGTTCCCGCCGCACATGACGTGGGTGACGGCGCCGCGGCGGTCGATCAGCACGCCGACCACGCGCCGGATCTCCTGGGACAGCTCGGTCAGTTCGCGCGCGAGCTCGTGGGTCACCAGGCGATCGGGAGGGATGCTGCGCCTTCCCAGATGCTCGAGCCGTCGGACGTGGCTCGCCTTCAGGCCGCTCGTGTTTCCCTCGACGCGCAATTCGCCCGCAACCCCCCGTCCCCGGTTCGAGTCGCGCGCAGCTTACTCCCACGAGCGAGGGACCGCGCCCGCGCTCACCGTCACCGCCCCCGGGGGCCGCGACTTTTCCGCAACGGCCGGGCGCGCCAGGGCACTACTCTGGGGCTCTCGCTCGCCGATGAAGCCGGAGGCGTGCGTCGAAAGGCCGGCGCAACCAAGACGGGGACCCGCGCGATGGCGCTCGCAGTTCTGGTGCTGGCAGCCGGCAAGGGCACGCGGATGCATTCGCGGCGCACGAAGGTGCTCCACGAGATCTGCGGCCGTCCGATGCTCGCCTATCCGCTGGCCGCCGCTGCGGAGCTCGGCGCCGAGAAGCTCGTGGTGGTGATCGGCCGGGACGCGGACCAGGTCGAGGCCGCGTTCGCCGGCCGCGCGCAGTTCGCGGTGCAGGCCGAGCAGCGCGGAACGGGCCACGCCGTCCAGGTGGCGCTGCCGAAGCTCGGCGACTTCGCGGGCGACGTGCTCGTGCTCTACGGCGACTCGCCGCTGCTGCGCAGCGAGAGCCTCGCGCGCATGCGCGCGAAGCGGGCGGAGACCGGCGCGCAGCTCGTGATGCTGACGTCGCCGGAGCCGCTGCCGGGCATCGTCGTGCGCGGCGCGGACGGACGCGTCGAGCGCATCGTCGAGCGCACGGACGCGACGCCAGCCGAGCTCGCGATCCGCGAGGGCAACACAGGCGTCTACCTGCTGAGCCGCGATCTGCTCGCGAGCGCGATCGGCGCGCTCGAGCCCAAGAACGCGCAGGGCGAGCTCTACCTCACCGACGTGGTGGCGATCGCGCGCGCGCGCGGGTTCTCGGTCGAGGCGATTCAGCTCGAGGACGCGGACGAGGCGCTCGGCGTGAACACGCGCGCCGAGCTCGCGCGCGCCGCCGCCGTCCAGCGCCGTCGCAACGTCGAGCGCCACATGGCCGCCGGCGTGAGCTTCGTCGATCCCGAGAACGTCTACGTGGACACGGACGTGGAGATCGGGCGCGACACGCAGATCGATCCCGGCGTCGTGATCACCGGCCCGACGCGCATCGGCGAGGGCGTGCACGTGAAGGCCCACTGCGTGATCGAGTCGTGCGTGCTGGGCGACGACGTGGTGGTGGGACCGAGCGCGCACCTGCGGCCGGGCTCGCAGCTGAAGAGCGGCGTGCGCATCGGCAACTTCGTCGAGGTGAAGAACAGCGTGCTCGGCCGCGGCGTGAAGGCCGACCACCTGGCCTACATCGGGGACGCGGACGTGGGCGAGGACTCGAGCTTCGGGTGCGGAGCGATCACGGTGAACTACGACTGGGAGCAGAAGCACCGCACCACCGTCGGCGAGCGCGTGCGCATCGGCTGCAACGCGAACCTGATCGCGCCGGTCGCGCTGGAGAGCGACAGCTACGTGGCGGCGGGCACGACGGTGACGAAGCCCGTGCCCACCGACGCGATCGCGGTCGGCGCCGCGCGGCAGAAGAACGTCGAGGGCTGGGGAAAGAAGCGGCGCAAGCGCGGCGGACACGGAGCCGGCCACGCGGGCTCGGGGTCAGCGGAAGGCTGAGCCCCGCTCGGCCGGCGGGCCGCGAGCGCGCTGCCACCTGCGGAGAAGGAACATGTGCGGAATCGTCGGCTACGTCGGGCGCGAGCGGTCGGTGCAGGAGGTGTTGATCGACGGTCTGCGCCGGCTCGAGTACCGGGGCTACGACTCCGCCGGCGTCGCGGTCTGGAACGGTCGCGAGCTGAAGGTCCGGCGCGCGGTGGGGAAGCTGTCGAACCTCGACGCCGAGATCCGCGCAGAGGATCTCTCCGGGCGCGTCGGCCTCGGCCACACGCGCTGGGCGACCCACGGCAAGCCGAGCGTCCCGAACGCGCATCCCCACGTGGCGGGCAGCGTCGCCATCATCCACAACGGCATCGTCGAGAACTACCGCGAGATCCGCGCCGAGCTCGAGGCCGCGGGCCGCGCGATCCTTTCCGAGACCGACACCGAGCTCGTCGCGCACCTGATCGACCGCGAGGTCGAGCGCGGCGCGGACCTGCTCACCGCCACGCGTCTCGTCGCGAAGCGGCTGCTCGGCTCCTATGCGCTGGCCGTGTTCTCGACGCGCACGCCCGACCACATCGTGGTCGCCAAGAACGGCGGCAGCCCGCTGATCTTCGGCCTGGGCGAAGGCGAGTCGTTCCTCGCGAGCGACATCCCCGCGATCCTGCCCCACACGCGCCAGATGCTGTTCCTCGCCGACGGGGAGTTCGCCGTGCTCTCGCGCGACGGCGTGCAGATCGTCGACGCGAACGGCCACCTGGTGGAGCGCGCGCCGCGCGCGATCCAGTGGGATCCGGTCAGCGCGGAGAAAGGCGGCTTCGATCACTTCATGCAGAAGGAGATCTTCGAGCAGCCGCGCGCGCTGCGCGAGACGATCGGAACGCGCCTGCGCGAGGACGAGCTCGACCTCGATCTCGACGGCATCGACCTCTCGCCGGCGGCCGCCAAGGCGATCGAGCGCGTCACGCTGCTCGCCTGCGGCACCGCCTACTACGCGTGCATGGTGGGCAAGTATCTGATCGAACAGCTCGCCGGGATTCCCTGCGAGGTCGACCTCGCCAGCGAGTACCGCTACCGCCACCCCATCGTCGGCGCGAACGCGCTCGTGATCCCGGTCTCGCAGTCCGGCGAGACCGCGGACACGCTGGCCGCCCTGCGCGAGGCGAAGTCGCGCGGCGCGCGCGTGCTCGCGGTGTGCAACACCCGGGATTCGGCGATCGCCCGCGAGAGCCACGACGTGCTCTACACGATCGCCGGCCCGGAGATCGGCGTCGCCTCGACCAAGTGCTTCACCGCGCAGCTCGTCGCCCTCTACCTGCTCGCGCTGAAGCTCGGCATCGCGCGCAAGACGCTGGCCGGCGAGGAGCTGCGCCAGGCGTTCGCGAACCTGCGCAGCCTGCCGCGCATCGTCGAGAAGACGCTCGGCCTCGACGCGCAGATCCGCGCCGTCGCGCAGCGCTACTTCCGCGCCACGAATTTCCTCTTCCTCGGCCGCGGGATCATGTACCCGATTGCGCTGGAGGGCGCGCTCAAGCTGAAGGAGATTTCGTACATCCACGCCGAGGGCTACGCGGCGGGCGAGATGAAGCACGGTCCGATCGCGCTGATCGACCAGAACATGCCCGTGGTCGTGATCGCGAACCGCAGCCCGGTGTACGACAAGATGATCTCGAACCTCGAGCAGGTGCGCGCGCGCGACGGCCAGGTGATCGCGATCGCGAG
>CAYWRY010000104.1:0-14827 GCA_964460485.1 uncultured Spirochaetales bacterium | reverse complement strand
AACCGGCCATCCCGAGCGACAAGCGAAAGCTGGTGAGAAATCCGGGCTAGCGCCGGCCGTCCCCACGCCGCGCCTCTTGCCCGCTGCTCCACACGCCGCGCTGCGCCCGCTGGCACCGCCGCACGGGCTTCTCGGCCGGCGTAGAATCGCGCCGCTCTCGGGGAGTGCGTTGTGGCCAGATTGCGAGCGATCGACCTCGCGATCAACGTCGACATGAGCCGCCTCGGCCAGCCCGAATGGCTGAGGCAGGCGGAAGAGGAGACGTTCAAGCAGGGCGCGGCGCTCTTCCGCGACCTCGCGCCCGACGAGGTCGTCGCGCAGATGGACGCGCACGGCATCGAGCGCGCGGTGCTCGGCGTCGACCCCGTCGCGCCTAGCGCACACGTGCTCGCGTTCCTCGAGAAGCACCCCGGGCGCTTCTTCCTCGCCGCGAGCGTGGACCCGCGCACCGCCATGCGCGGCCTGCGCGCGCTGGAGGCGCTGAAGCGCGCCTTCCCGCGCGAGTTGGTGGAGGCGCGCGTCGTGCCGTTCCAGATCGACCTCGCGCCGAACACGCCGCTCTACTACCCGCTCTACACCAAGTGCATCGAGCTGGGACTCGTGTGCGGGATCTACACCGGCATGCCGGTGCCGCCGCTGCCCGGCGAGTGCCAGCACCCGCTTCACCTCGACCGCGTCTGCTTCCACTTCCCCGAGCTGAAGCTGCTGATGTGCCACGGTGCCGATCCGTGGTGGGACGTCGCGATCCGGCTGATGCTGAAGTACCGGAACCTGCACCTGCAGACCTCGGCCTGGGCGCCGAAGCGGCTCCCCCGCGAGCTGATCCACTTCATGAACACGCGCGGCGCGGACAAGATCCTGTGGGCCTCGAACCACCCGAGCGTCCCGATCGCGCGCCACTTCGAGGAGCTGCCCGCGCTGCCGCTGCGCGAGGGCGTGCTCGAGAAGTTCCTGTACGCGAACGCTGCCCGGCTCTTCTTCGGCGAGAGTCACTAGGGCGAGGAGATCGCATGGCGAACCCGCTCGGCTACCCGGTCTACGACGCGGACAACCACCTCTACGAGCCCGAAGAGGCGATGACCGCGCACCTGCCGAAGAAGTGGCGCGGCGAGTTCCAGTACGTGCAGGTGAACGGCCGCAAGAAGCTCGCGATCGGCGGCCAGATCAGCGACTACATCCCGAACCCGACCTTCGACGTACTGGCCGCGCCCGGCGCCCACGAGAAGTGGTACCGCGCGACGAACCACGAGGGGCTCTCGCTGCGCGAGCTGTCCGGGAAGCCGATCGCGTGCTTGCCCGCCTATCGCAACGGCGCGGACCGCCTGAGGCTGATGGACGAGCAGGGCGTCCACGCCAGCCTGATCTTCCCGACGCTCGCGAGCGCGGTGGAAGAGCGCATGAGTTACGACCACGAGCTGATGGGCGCCGTGCTCCACGCGCTCAACGAATGGATGCACGAGACCTGGGGCTTCGCGCGCGAGGGGCGCTTGTTCGCCGTGCCGTTCGTGACGCTGATGGACGTGGACGCCGCGGTGCGCGAGCTCGACTGGTGTCTCGCGCGCGGTGCGCGCACGGTCGGGCTGCGGCCCGCGCCGGTGCCCGGCTATCGCGGCAGCCGCTCGTTCGGATTCGTCGAGTTCGATCCGTTCTGGGCGCGCGTCGCCGAGGCCGGAATCTTCGTCTCGATGCACGCGAGCGACTCCGGCTACGACCGCTTCGCGCGCATGTGGCAGGGCGGCAGCGAGTTCCTGCCCTTCAAGCCCGATCCGTTCAAGAGCTGCCTCGGCCTCTCCGGCCGCGCCATCAGCGACTCGATCGCCGCGCTCGTCTGCCACGGCGTCTTCGACCGGCATCCGCGCGTACGCGTCGCCAGCATCGAGAACGGCTCCAAGTGGATGTTCCCGCTGCTCGACGCGCTGGCGCATGCCTACGGCCAGATGCCCAAGGAGTTCGCGCGCCATCCCCACGAGACGCTGCGCCAGCACGTCTTCGTGGCGCCCTTCTACGAAGAGCCGATCCGAGCGCTCGCCGACTCGATCGGCGTCTCGCAGGTGCTGTTCGGGAGCGATTACCCGCATCCGGAGGGCCTCGCCCAGCCGCTCGACTTCCTCCCGGAGCTGGCGGAGTTCGACGCGAAGGACCAGCAGCGCATCATGAGCGCGAACCTCGAGGCGCTGATCCAGGGCCGGCCCGTCTAGCCGGCGACTCCACTCCGCGCCGCGAGCCCCCGCCGCGACTCCCTCCTCTTCTCTCCCTCTTCTCCGAAGGTGCCGAAGCGCAACGCCGGCGCGCGGGGCGCGCGGGGCGGGCGGGGCGGGGGGCGCAGCGCAGGGCCCGACAGGAGCACGGTCTCCGCGCACCTCACTTGCAGCGATCCCCGGTGTGAGCGCACGAGCGCGCCCAAACGCCGCGCGCTCTCCACCACCCAACAGCGCACTCCTCAGCGGCAGGGCCCGGAGTCGCGACCCCCCGCCCCGCCCGCCCCTCGCGCCGCCTCGCCCCTCTTGCTCTTCCCCTACCCCCGCTTCCGCACCTTCCACACCTCTTCGCACGGCCACTTCCGCGCCCACTCGAGCGTCACGAAATCCCAGCTCGACGTCGCGCTCGTGGGCGGCTTCACCTCGAGCAGCGCCTCGATCTCGAAGCCCGACGCGCGCAGCAGCTCGATCCACGTTCCGTGCGTGAGATGGAACTCGACGCTCTTTTGCCCCGGCCACACGAGGCGGTGGAGGCCGAAAGCGGGACGCAAGAGCGCGTTCGTCGCGGCCTCACCCTCGCGCTCGGGCGTGGTGAGCGCCATCAGCATCGAGTTCACCAGGAACACGAGGCGCCCGCCCGGCCGTAACAAGCGCGCCGCCTCGGACACCCACGCGTACGGATCGCACCACAGGCAGGCGCCGTACTCCGAGATGGCGAAGTCGAAGCTCGCGTCGGGCAGCGGGACGGTCTCCGCGTTGCCGTGGATCAGCGGGAAGTCGAGGTCGTGCTCGCGCTGGAGCGCGCGCGCCGTCTCGAGCTGTTTCGCCGAGTTGTCGACGCCGACCACGCGCGCGCCGCGCCGCATCATCCACGCCGACACGTAGCCGGTGCCGCAGCCCAGCTCGATCGCATCGAGGCCGCGCATGTCGTCGGGCAGCAGGTGAAGCTCCGACTCGGCCACGCCCCAGATCCCCCAGCTCGGCTCCGTGCGCGTCCAGGCGTCGGACACGCGCTTCGCGTAATCGGGAGCCCACGCGTCCCAGTGCTCGCGGTTGCGCTGGACGTGCTCGGGAAGGTCGGCGCTCATCGCGACTCCACGGTTTGCCCTTTGGGGTCAGACCCCAAAGGGCCAGTTCCTCACGTCCAGGCGGCGAGCACGTCGTCGGTCGTCGCCAGGGTCGCCACGTTGCGCAGCGTGTGCTGGAAGACCTGCTCGGCGTACTCGCGCGGCGTGCCCGCGATGGCGTCGGTGGGCAGCACCACCTGATAACCCGCGTTGACGGCGTCGAACGTGAGATTGGTGATGGCGACGTTCACCGAGACGCCGACGCCCACGAGCGTGCGAATGCCCTCGTTGCGCAGCACGAAGTCGAGCTCGGTGCCCTGGAACGGCGAGAGCCCGTGGATGCGCGGCAACACGAGGTCGCTCGCCGCCACCGGCACCTCGGGCACGATCTCCGCCGCCGGCGAACCCGGGATCAGCTTGGGCTCCGCCTTCGCCATGTACTGGAAGATGCGCGCGTTCCGATTCGCACCGAGGCCGTCGCCGCGGCGGATCGCCGTGCAGTGGACCACGCGCACGCCGCGCGCGCGCGCCGCCGCGCACAGCCGCGCGATGTTCGGGACGACGCGCTGCCCTTCCTTCGCGAGCTCGGGAAGCGCGGAGAGATCGCCGATCACGCCGCGCTGAATCTCCTGGGTGACGAGAGCCGTTTGCGCAGGGGCGAGGAGCGAGGAGAGGTCGAGCGGCATGTTCAGCTCACCATCAGGGCGCCGCCGTTCGGGTGCAGCACCTGCCCCGTCGTGTAGCGGCTCGCGTCGCTCGCGAGGTAGACGACGGCGATGGCGATGTCGTGCGGCTCGCCGGGAACGCCGAGCGGACTGCGCTCCTTCATCTCGGCGAGCGAGGTCTGATGGGCGGCGCTCGCTGCGAGCTGCTCGTGCCCGCCGGCGATCACGTCGGCGGCGACGACGCCCGCGCCCGCCTCGGCGAGCAGCTCCGCTACGCCGAGTCCGATGCCGCGCGCCGCACCGGTGACGATCGCCACCTTGCCCTCGACGCGGAAGTCTCGCAGCGCATCGGCCATGCTCACGGGATCGCCCCCTGCTCGCGCAGCGTCGCCAGCTCCGCGTCGTCCATCGCCAGCAGCTCGCGCAGCAACGCCTCGGTGTGCTCCCCGAGGCGCGGCGGGGGCGCGACGGGCCCTTCCGCGAGGCGCGACATCTTCACCGGATTCCCGCTCACGAGATAGGGCGGCCGTCCATCGCTACGCGGCACCTCGATCAGCATGTCGCGCAGGGCGACGTGCGGATCGGCGGCGATGTCCTCCGCCAGATTGCTCGGCCCCGCGGTGATGCCCAGCTCGGCGAGCGTGCGCGCGGCCTCGAGCTTGGTCTTGTCCGCGGCCCAGCGCTCGATCGCGGGCCGGATCACGCTCTCCGTGTGCTGCGCCCAGCCGACGCGCGTGGCGAAACGCGGATCCGCGAGCCACGCCTCGGTGCCGAGCAGCTTGCACAGCTTCTCGAACATGTGCTCGCGCAGCACGGCGATCACGAAGTAGCCGTCGCGCGCCTTGAAGGCCGCCACCAGCGCGGTCGAGCCCGGGCCCGCCATGGAGGCGGGCGCGCCCATCGACCAGAGCTGCGGGACCATGTCCGCCATCGCGATCATCGAGTCGTACATGGCCACGTCGACGTGCTGGCCGAGGCCGGTGCGATCGCGGTGCTGGAGCGCAGCGAGGATGCCGATCACGGCGAAGAGCGCGGTGGTGTTGTCGCCGAGCGCGCCGGCGACCACCACTCGCGGCGGCTGGCCGGGCTTGCGCGTGGGCTCGTAGATGCCGCCCATCGCCTCGCCGATTGGCGCGTAGGCGGGCCAGCTCGCGTAGGGCGAGGGCGCGAGATTCCCGAAGCCCGAGAGCGAGGCGTAGATCAGGCGCGGATTCTCGGCCGCGAGCGCGGCGTAGCCGAGCCCGAGGCGCTCCATGGATCCGGCGCGGAAGTTCTCGGCGACCACGTCGAAGTGCGGCGCGAGGCGCTTGAACAGCGCGCGGCCGGCCGCGTTCTTCAGGTCGATGGCGACGCTGCGCTTCGAGAGGTTGTTGCGCAGGTAGGTGGCGCCGACGCGGCGGCCGTCCGCGTCGGTCATGAACGGATTCGAGGCGCGTCCCGTCTCGCCGCGGCCGGGCGGCTCGACCTTCACCACGTCGGCGCCGAGATGCGCGAGCAGCTGCGTCGCATAGGGCAGCGCCTGCATCTGCTCGGCCGCGAGCACACGCACGCCGGCGAGGGGCTTGCCGTGAGCGCCGCGCTCGGGGTGCCGCACTTCGCCGACGCGCATCGAGCCTCCGAAGGCGCGCGACGGTAGTGCAAGCGCGGGGACGGCGGTGGCGGTGGCCCTTGGGGTCTGACCCCAAAGGGCCACCGCGCCGCGCGGGCGAGCGCGGCTACCGTGCGGCGCCGTGAGCCGCATCGCCGCTCTCCTCGCCGCCGCCCTCGCCGCGCTCCCCGCCGGCGCCTTCGCCGACGCGGGCGCCCTCGTCGCGGAGCGCATCAGCGAGGCGCGCTACGGCGCGCTCGCGGTGGGCGGGCCCGACGCGGATGCGGGCGTCGGCGACTACGCGCTCTCGAACGGCGTGGTGTGCGCGGCGATCGCGGCGCCCGAGCACGAGACGTTCCTCTCGCCGGTGGGCGGCACGCTGATCGATCTCGGGCTGTGCGGCCACGCCAACGACCAGTGGTCGAGCCTGCACCCGCTCCCCGATTTCGACCGCGAGCGCGCGCTGCCCATCGCGCGCGTGCGCGCCCTGGTCGCCGACGGCGAGGCGCGCGCCATCGCCGAGGGCGAGTCCGACGGCGTGCGCATGCGCATCACGCACGCGCTCTCCACGGCTCAGCCCACCACGCTGCGCGTGACGACCGAGCTGACGCGCCTCGCTGGCGCCGCCCGCATCCTCGGCTTCGCCGAGCTCGCGATGCACGCCAGCGCGCAGATGCGCTCGTTCCACGTGGTGCGCGGCGAGCTCGCGCGCTCGCAGGGCTTCTCGCACCCAGGCGGCGACTCGCTGTGGACCGCCCTCGACATGCTGGCACCCGCCGACGTGCACGTGCTGGTGGGCGCCGAGGGTCTGCCCGAGGTCTCCTACGCGCTCGAGCTGCGCGGGGCGCGAGTGCGGGGCCCGCACGGCGAGGAGCGCGCGGCGCCGGCGTTCTCGGTGACGGCGGAGGACTTCTCGCTGACGGCCGTGCTGCCGCGCGCGTTCTGGCTCGGAGGCGGCGAGCTCGGCCTGATGGAGGCGCTGCAGATTCCGCTGATGTCGCTCGCCGAGGGCGAGACGCTGGTGGTCGAGCGCTGGATCCACGTGGGCGCGCGCTCCGACGTGGCTTCCGCGCTCGATGCGCTGTTCGCGAACGGCGCGCCGGTGTCGGGGCGCGTCGACGATCCCCGCGCGCGCATCCACTTCGCGACGGAGTACGGGGCGCCCGTGAGCCAGGTGCGTCCCGGGGCGGACGGCCGCTTCTCGCTGCGCCTCCCGCCCGGCCGCTATCGCGTGCGCGCCGTGGCCCCGGGCGGGCGCTCGCGGCGCAGGGAGCTCGTCGTGGGCAGGAAGGGGGCGAAGCTCGCTCCGTTCGCGGTCGGCGCGCCGGCGACCCTCACGCTGCCGCGGGGCCAGACGATGCGCCTCGTCTTCGTCGGGCTCGGCGACACCGCGTCGCCCCACTTCGACGACGACCTGCTCGGCTTCCGCGTGGGCGACGGCAAGCTGCGCAAGGGCAACGCGGACAACGTCATCTCTCTGGCGGCGGCGGCGACCGATCCGCGCGAGGTCGCCCTCGCCCCGGGCCGCTATCGCGTGATCGCGACGCGCGGCCTCGAGTACGGCGTGACGCAGACCGAACTGACGCTCGCCGCCGGGGCGACGCGCGCCCTCGAGATCGCAGCGCCGGAGCGCGCGGTCTCGAGCGAAGGCTGGATCGGCGCGGACCTGCACGTGCACAGCGGCGAGAGCATGGACTCCGCGCTGCCGCTGGCACAGCAGCTCGCCGCGTTCGCGGCGCAGGGCGGCGAGGTGGTCGCCACGACCGAGCACGACCGCCTCGTCGACTCGCGCCCACTGATCGCCGCGCTCGGGCTCGGCGACCGGATCGCCAGCGTGATCGGCTCGGAGGTGACCGGCACCTTCCACGGCGGCGAGGCGCCGTTCACGATCGGGCACCTGAACGCTTTCCCGCTGCGCCCGCAGCGCACCGCTTACCGCGGGGGCGCGCCGCGCAGCGAGGGCGTGCGCGTGCGCAGCGTCTTGGCGGAGCTGCGCGCGAGCGGCGGAAGCCCTTTCGTGCAGATCAACCATCCGCGCGAAGGCGCCCCGGACGAGACGGGCGACGGCTCGTTCTTCTCCCACCTCGGCGTGGCCGGCGAGCCGTTCGACCCGACGGCCCGCCTCGGCAGCCCGCGCAACCGCACGCTCGTCGAGTCGGGAGTCGCGGGCATCCGCGACCTCGACTTCTCGGGCATCGAGGTGCTGAACGGCAAGCGCCTCGACCGCTACCGCTTGACGCGGGCCGACTGGCTCTCGCTGCTGCTGCAGGGCGAGCGCCGCACCGCCACGGCGAACAGCGACTCCCACAGCCACGGCGAGGTCGTCGGCGTGCCACGCAACTACGTGGCGGTGCCGGACGACGCCATCGCGGGCTTCGACGAGGGGACGTTCCTCGCCGCCCTCCGCGCGGGCCGAAGCTTCGGCACGAGCGGGCCGCTCGTGCTCGCGCGACTGGGCGACGCGGGACCGGGAGAGACGTTCGCGGGACGCGAGGGCGTGCTCTCCGTCGAGGTGCGCGCGGCGCCCTGGATCCCGCTGCGCGAGGTGCGCGTCTACGTGAACGCCGCGCTCGAGGCGAGAGCAGAGGTCGCTGCGGGCGGCCGCGCGAACTTTCCGCTGCGCTTCGCGCGCGACGCCTTCGTCTTCGTGGAAGCCGAGGGCGACGCTGCGGGCGTCTACGCCGACCTGCTGCCGGGCAATGCGCCGTTCGCCTTCACCAACGCGATCTTCGTGGACGCGGACCGCGACGGCGCCTTTAGCGCGCCGGGCCTCCCGCAGCCCGCGCCGCCGCTGCTCGCGGATCCGCTCGCCTCTCCGCCGACGCGCTGACTGCCGGCTCCGTGCGGCGGTCGCGAGCGCGCTCCCTGCGAGCGGACATCCGTTACCGTCCGCACTCCCCATTGCCGAGCGAGGACAGCGCGTGAGATCCGAAGACGAAGACGCGCCGGAAGTGCCGCAGATCCCCGTCGTGATCCCCCCGAAGATCGTCGAGCGACTGTTCGAGTCGCGCACGATCCTGCTGCACGGCGAGATCACCTCGAAGCTCGCACAGGAGGTCACGGCGCAACTGCTTGCGCTGGCGGCCGCGGGCGACGAGCCGATCACGATGTTCCTGCACAGCGAGGGCGGTCACGTCGAGGCGGGCGACACGATCCACGACATGATCAAGTTCGTAAAGCCGCGCGTGCGCATCGTGGGCACCGGCTGGGTGGCGAGCGCGGGCACCCACATCTTCCTCGCGGCGGCGAAGAAGGATCGCTTCTGCCTGCCGAACACGCGCTTCATGATCCACCAGCCACTGGGCGGCGTCGGTGGCCGCGCGACGGACATCCGGATCGAGGCCGAGGAGATCATGAAGGCGCGCTCGCGCCTGAACCAGACGATCGCCGAGGCGACGGGGCAAGCGCTCGAGAAGGTCGAGCAGGACACGGAGCGGAACTACTGGATGTCGCCCGAAGAGGCGCGGGCGTATGGGATCGTGGGAAAGGTGATCAGGAGCGCGAGCGAGCTGAGCTGAGCTGCATTGCGCCGTGCGGAAGAGCTGCGAGGCGGCGCCGAGGCGGGCGAGGGCGGGGCAGTCGCGACTTCGGGGCCTCACTGCGGGGCGTGCGGCATTGGGTGGTGGAGACCGCGCTGATTCCGGGCGTGCTAGCGCGCTCACACCCAGAGATCGTTGCGCGGCAACGTGCGCCGGCGGGTGGTGGGTCGGCCCCTGCGCTGCGACTCGCCCCGCCCCTGCCCGCCTCGGCGTCGGCGTTGCGCGGTGGAACCTGGGGGCGAATGCGCCGCGGTGGAGGAAGGGCGAAGCGGCTGGCGCCGTCGAGGCGCCAGCGGCTTCGTTGCCGTGGCCGTCGTCACGATGCTCGGGGCGAGTCGGCTAGCTAGCTCGCCAGCCTCGCTCCGAGCGCTGCGAGCTGTTCGGCGCCGCTGCCGAGGTGGAGGCCGATCTGGCGGGCCCACAGGTAGTAGCGGTGGATGGGGTAGTCGACGTCGACGCCGATGCCGCCGTGGAGGTGCTGCGCGGCGTAAGTGACGCGCGCGCCGCCCTCGGCGGCCCAGTACTTGGCGATGATCAGGTTCTCGGTGGCGTCCTCGCCGTGCTCGAGCAGGTGGAGCGCGCGCAGCATGGTGAGGCGCATCGCCTGCACGTCGACGAACGCGTCGCCCGCACGCGTGTGCACGGCCTGGAAGCTGCCGATCGGCCGATCGAACTGCACGCGCTCGGTCGTGTAGCGCGCGGTGATCTGGAGCGCGCGCTCGGCGACGCCGACCTGCATCGCGCAGAGCGCGAGCGTCGCGCGCTGGGAGAGCCAGGCGAGGATCTCGGCGCCCTGTCCCACGGCGCCCACCACGTCGCCCTCGCCGACGCGCACGTCGCTGGCGTGGAAGTGCGGGCGCAGCTGCTCGTCGGTCGTCTCGACGCGCTCGAGCTGCACGCCTTTCGCGCGCGCGTCGACCACGAACAGCACGGGCCCCGCCTCCGTCTGTGCGGGCACGAGGATCGCGTCGGCTACGTGCGCCGCCTGCACGAGCGAGCGCGTGCCGTTCAGCACGAACGCGTCGCCGTCGCGGCGCGCCTTCACCACGTCGACGGGCCGGTCGTCCACGATCGCGTGGGCGAGGATCGCGTCACCCCGCGCGACGCGGGGCAGCCACTTCGCGCGCAGCGCCTCGCTGCCGAACGCCGCGATCGGCAGCGCGCCGAGCACGAGCGTCGGATAGATCGGCACCGGCGCCACGGCGCGGCCGATCTCTTCGAGCACGATCGCGAGCTCGGTGAGTCCCGTGCCGTTGCCGCCGAAGCGCTCCTCGATCGCGACGCCGAGCAGGTTCGCCTTGGCGAGCTCGCGCCAGAGCTCGCGGTCGATGCGCTCGGGCGTCGCCTTCACGGCCTTCAGCCGCTCGTGCGTCGCCAGCTCCTCGAGCATTTTGCGCGCCAGCTCGCGCAGCGCCTGCTGGTCTTCGGTCAACGAGAAATCCATGGCTCTCTCCGGAACGGCGACCCGTGCAAGCAACCCCACGCTGCGCCGCGGCCAAGCGGATCAGCCGCGGCGAAGCCGCCGGCCGCATCCGCCGAGCAACGCTGCGCGAGGAACTCCCGCAACATGCGCGCATCCTGCACGATGCATCAGCTCTTGTAGTGCGGCATGCCGAGGCCGGCCATCGCGATGATGTCGCGCTGCACCTCGTTCGTGCCGCCGCCGAAGGTCAGGATCAACACCGAGCGGTAGGTGCGCTCGATCTTGCCGCGCAGGATCGCGCCTGGAGAGCCGTCGCGGATCGCGCCGGCTTCGCCCAGCACCTCGCCGAGCAAGTGGTAGCCCTCGACGTTGAACTCGCTGGCGAAGACCTTCACCGTCGAAGCCTGCGCCGGGTGCAGCCCGCCCTGCGTGATGTCCCACGCCTGCTTCCAGTTCAGCACCTTCAGCACTTCGAGCTTCGCCTTGAACTTGGCGAGGTTCTGCTGGACCCAGGCTCGATCGATCACTCTGCCGCCCTGCGGATGCTCCGTCTCGCGCGCCCAGCGCACGACCTCGTCGAAGTTCTGCGACATCGGCCCGTAGTTGAAGAGGGAGACGCGCTCGTGGTTCAGCTGGTTGGTGATCAGCGTCCAGCCCTGGTTCTCGACGCCGATCAGGTTGCCCACCGGCACGCGCACGCCGTCGTAGTACGTCGCGTTGGTGCGCACGCCGCCGACGGTCCAGATCGGCGTGACCTTCACTCCCGGCGCGTCCAGAGGCACGAGGATCATCGAGATGCCGCGGTGCTTGGCCGCGTTCGGATTCGTGCGCGCGGCGAGCCACACGTAGTCCGAATGGTCGGCGAGGCTGGTGAAGACCTTCTGGCCGTTGATCACGTACTCGTCGCCGTCGCGGATCGCCGTCGTCTTCAGCGAGGCGAGGTCGGTGCCCGCGCCGGGCTCCGAATAGCCCACCGCGATCAGCATCTCGCCGGCGAGGATCTTCGGCAGGAAGTGCTTCTTCTGCTCGTCGGTGCCGAACTTCATGATCGTCGGCCCGACCGTGCCGATCGTCAGGAACGGGAGCGGGAAGCCGGTGCGCTGGATCTCCTCGGCGAATACGTACTGCTCGAGCGCGCCCATCGCGCGCCCGCCGTACTCCTTCGGCCAGCCGATCCCGAGCCAGCCGTCCTTGCCGAGCTGGCGCAGCACGCGACGGAACTCCGGACCGCCGCCCTCCGAGCCGCGGATCTCCTCCAGCACCGCCGGTGTGATCAGCTTCGCGAAATAGGCGCGCAGCTCGGCCGCGAGCTTCTTCTGGTCGGGGGTGAAGTCGACGTGCATGCCGTCCTCTCGTGCGAGGGCGCTGGTGTACCACGGACGGGCGCGGTTTCCGCCGCCCGAAAAGCGAAACGCCGAACTCGATCGCTCGAGCTCGGCGCTTCCGAGAGCAGTTCGCGGTTAGACGACGTTGCGCCGGCGCAGCGCAGCGGCGAGCACGAGCGCGCCGATGGCGAACACCACGCCCGCGGCCGGCTCCGGAATCGGCGGCGTCACCGGAACGCCGATCCCGGGGTACCCGTTGATGCCGTACTGGGTCGAGAACAGGTCCGCGTAGCGAACCCCGAAGTTGTCGAGCGTGATCGGCGCCGTCCAGTTCCCGTAGAACGCGAGCTGCACGGACGCATGGCCGACTTGTCCGATCTGCGTCGCGTTGCTGGCCGGGCCGTTGCATTGGTTCAAGCGACCGGACACGCACACCTCGACCATGAAGCCGGCGCCCGTGGGCAGCGTGGTGTTGAGGGCGATGTAGTTGTAGTCGCCCCACGCACCGCTGCCGGCGCGCTTCACGTTCGGGTTCGTGTTGAAGCCGATGCCCGAGACGGTCGCGTGCTGCCAGATGCTGGCGTCGGTCGTGTTGTGCACGACGACGTCCATCTCGACGATCGTGCGGTTCAACGACGCGTCGTAGTACATCGCGGTCACTTTGAACCCGACGCGCGCCGTGAGGCCGTTCATCACGGTCGGCACGCCGCCGACGTCGACGATGCCGTTGTAGTCGAAGGCGAAGGTTTGACCGACGCCAGTGAGCGTGACCGAAGCGCCAAAGGCGGGCGCCGCCAATAACAACACCGCTAGCGCGACGATCTTCAGCGTTCGCATTTCGAAATCTCCAGTGTTTCCCGTCATTTTCCCAGGGGCGTGGCACGCTCGCTGCGCTCCGGGAAGGGCTGCAGCCTATCACGGCATGGCTTTTTACAGGGGGTAGGTGCCCCCGGTTTGGGCTCGCGGCGTGCTCGCATTTCGGTGAAGTGAATCACCAAATCGGGGGAGCGCGAAACCGAGCGGCAGGACCGCTCGAAGGTGCAGATTCGCCCTCAACTGGTCGAATCCGTGACGTTTCTCGCTCCTTCCGCATGCTCGCCCAGCGATCTTCGCCGAGCCGGGGTGGGCCCTGCCTTGCACGGCTCGCGGAGCGCTCGCGCGCGCTGGGCGATTTCTCCGACGGGAACCGTTGACGGCTGGAGCGCGCCGCACTCTCCTCCCGCGCTCGCCAGGAGGGCCCCGTGTCGGATCCCGTCGTCGTCGTGGAGCGCGACGAGCACGTGCTCGTCGTCACGCTCAACCGCCCCGAGAAGAAGAACGCCGTCAACTGCGAAGTGATGTGTCGGCTCTACGACGCGTGGGTGCAGCTCGACGGCGACCCGGAGCTACGCGTCGCGATCCTAACAGGTCGCGGCGACACGTTCTGCGCAGGCATGGATCTCGCCGAGATCGGCAAGATGCGCGGCGGTGTGAGCGACAACCCCTACATGGAGCGGGTGAAGAAAGAGCCGCACGTGATCTACGGCGCCTGGCTGAAGACGTACCGGCCGAGCAAGCCCGTGATCCTCGCCGCCGAGGGCTTCGCACGCGCCGGCGGAACCGAGATCCTGCAGGGCACCGACATCCGCGTGGCCGGCGAGAGCGCAAAGTTCGGCGTCACCGAGGTGCAGCGCGGGCTCTTCCCGATGGCCGGCTCCGCGGTGCGGCTGCGGCGCCAGATCGGCTACGCCGTCGCCGCCGAAATGCTGCTGGCGGGCGACGATCTCTCCGCGCGCCGCGCCTACGAGCTCGGGCTGATCAATCACGTCGTGCCCGACGGACGAGCGCTCGCCAAGGCCAAGGAAATCGCGCGCCGCATCGCGGCGAACGGCCCGCTCGCCGTGCGCGGAATCCTCGCGACGCTGCGCGAGACCGAGGCGATGCCCGAGGAGAAGGCCTTCGAGATCGAGCAGCGCTACGGCATGCAGGTGATGTCCTCTCAGGATGCCGCCGAGGGGCCGCGCGCGTTCCTCGAGAAGCGCAAGCCGGTGTTCCGCGGCGTCTGAGCCCGGCCGAGGGCGGCGCTCAGCCTCGCCCCGGCGGTTCCGCTCGACCGCAACGCGCGCAGATGCAGGCGACGCCGCGCGCGCGCTCCGGAATGCGCGCGAGCGCGCCCGGCGCGAGCTGCGCGTCGAAGCACCAGCAGCGCTCTTCGCCCGCGGCCATCCCGCACGCGTTCGGCTCCGCGCAGAGCGGACAGCGCGTCGGGTCGGGCGCGGGCTCGCTCATCGCGGGCCACGCGCCGCGCGCCTTCGCGTGCGCGTTCGCTCCCCTAGCGCCACTCGTACACCGTTCCGCTGGGCAGCATCGACAGGCGGTGGCGCGCGCCGGGCAGGTGCGGATCGCGCGCCTCGTAGCCGGCGTCGCCCGCGTAGAGCATGGTGAGGCCGCCCTCGAGCGGCACGGGCCGCGGGCGGAACGTCACGAGCGGCCGAGCGGGCATCTCGCGCAGCGCTCGCTCCGCTCGCTCGAAGTCCGCGAGCCAGCTGAGCGTGACGAACTGCGGCGGCGCGAGAGCGAACTCCTTCGCGTGGTGCAGGTCGAGCGCGGCGCCGGGCGTGAGCCAGCGGTGCTCGGTCATCTCGGAATTGCACACCACGACCGACTGCTCCGCGTGCAGCGCGCCGAGAAAGAACCAGGTGTCGAAGCGCTTCGGGCGGATCTCGGGCGTGATCCAGCGCGCGATCGGCGGCAAGGCCGAGCCGGTCAGATCGACGCCCGCCTCCTCCTGCGTCTCGCGGATCGCGGCGCGCAGCGCCGAGTCGACCGAGCCCGGGTCGCCTGCGACGACGTCCGCCGGCTCGACCTTGCCGCCCGGGAACACCCAGTCGCCGTGTGCGGCCCTGTCCGCGCGATGCAGCAGCAGCACTTCGAGCCCGGCGCGCCCGTCGCGCACGAGCACGGCGGTGCCCGACGGCCTCGGGATCGCGGGCTGCTTGGGCTGCTCCATCGTCGTCGCTCCTCGACGCCTGCGAGCCTAGTG
>CAYWRY010000103.1:0-15109 GCA_964460485.1 uncultured Spirochaetales bacterium | reverse complement strand
TAGCAGCAGATGAGGGCGCGGTGTCCTCCGGCTGGTGAGAAATCCGGGCTAGGCGCTCTGACGGCGCGCGGACGCCGGCTTCGCGCGCCCCGCACCGCGCGCGTTAGACGGCGGCGTCCGCTGGCGCGCTCCGCAGCTGGGCGGCGGACGAGGTCATCTCCTTCGTCTCCAGGTAGTCCCCGAGGCGCAGCGCGAGCGCGAGGATGGTGAGTGTCGGATTCGCCCATCCCGAGGTCGGAAAGACGCTGCTGCCGGCGACGTAGAGATTCTCGACGCCGTGAACGCGGCAGGTCGCGTCCACGACGCCCGCCCGCCGATCACTCGCCATGCGCGTCGTCCCCATGTGGTGGTAGCCGCCGATCGAGTGGTTCCCGATCAACGGATCGGTCGCCCACGGCACCGCGTCGTCCTCGAGCCACGGTTCGACCTCGACGCGCCCGGCGCCCGCGCTCTCCAGCTCCGCCCCGAGCTGCGTGGCGACCACGCGCAGCGTTCGCTTGTCGAGCGCGCTGAAGCGCCAGTCGAGGGCGAGCTTCGGCATGCCGAGCGCGTCGCACTCGTCCTGCAGGAAGACGCGGCTCGCGGGATTCGGCGCCTGCTCGGCGCGCACCGAGAGGTAGAGGCCCGCCGTACCGAACGCGAGCCGCAGCCACGGCAGGATCGGATCGGTCTGCGTCTGGAGCCAGCGCGCGGAGCCCTTCGTGAGGCGCCACAGCGCGCGGCCGCCGCGCGTCGGGTTCACGCGCAGGTGCACGTGGTCGTAGACGCGCTTGGCGAGATTCTCGGAACTGCCGGGGTGCAGGCGAACCTTCGGCGTGAACGAGGCGTTGAGGATGCGGTGCTCCCGCTGCGCGGCGTCGCTCGGTCGCAGCGTCGCCGCGTAGCGGCCGCCCGCGAGGAAGTGAGACTGACGGAACGCGCTGAGCACGGGCCACGGCCGCCGAAGGAACAGCCGCCCGCCGCGGGCGTGGGGATGCTCCATGAAGAAGCGTCCGACGAGGTCGTGGTCGTTGCCGATTCCCTGCGGCGCTCGATCGCGCGACGCGAGCAGCAGCCGCGGGTTGTCGAGCCCGCCTGCCGCTAGCACGAAGACGCGCGCGCGCAGCGTCGCGCGACGCCCGCGAAGCGTTCGCACCTCGGCGGCCGCGATCGCCTCCCCATTCTCCGCGAGCGCGAGGCGCGTCACGGTCGCGTGCAGCAGCACGGTCACGCCGGGGTGCTCGACGAGCTCGCGGTGCGCGGAGATGCCGAACCGATCCCAGCGATCGTCGAACTGCCAGAACACCGGTTCGAGCACTCCGCCCTCGAGGACCGTGGGCTCGACGCCGAGGACGCGGCCGAGCCGCGCGCCCAGCGCGCGCTGCTCGATCTCGACGATCTCCCGGGCGGCTGCGTAGTACGAGGCGAGCTCGTGCTTCGTGAACGGCCACCCGCTGTGGGGAACCCAGTCGCGCCGCTCGAAGTCGATCTCGTCGAGCTCGGCGCAGCGGCCGCCCCAGACCGCCGTCGTCCCGCCGAAGAACCGCAGCCGCGAATCCTCGAGGTCCCAGTAAGGGAAGCCGACGTTCTCGCCGGCGCCGAGCTTCGCGATGCTGGGCTCGTAGTCCCGCCCGCCCGCCTCGACGAGCAGCACGTGCCGGCCCGGGCTGGCAAGGCGCTTCGTGAGCGTGAGGCCCGCGGCACCCGCGCCCACGATGCAGACGTCGGCGTCGAGCCGCGCCGCAGCGAACTCGTCCGTGCGCTCGAGATCGATCAGCATCCCATCCTCTCGAAGGCTCTTTAGCCAGGGCGCGCCGGGAATGGTGCCCGAGAACGCACGACGCGCGACGCCCCGAAGTCGAACGCGCCAGCCGGGCTGCGGGGCTCGCGGCGAGTCAGGCCATCCTGCGCATCACCCGCTCCACCAGGGCCAGATCTTCCAGCTTGTCCACATCGATTCCCGCGCGGCCGTCGCGCAGGCGCACCGCCGCGATCCGTGCGCCGGTGGCCTTCGAAACCGCGGCGAGCGCCGCGTCGAGCGGCAGCCGGCCCGCCATGAACCGGGCGAGCGTCACCGCTCCGAACAGCGCCGCCAGGCGCCAGGGCTCCTTGCGCAGCCCCTCGGCCTTGCGCCAGAAGGCCGCCACCTTCGCCGCACCGGGCGAGCGCGCGAGGAATAGATTGGCGCCGGTGAAGCGCTCGCGACCGAGCCGCAGCCAGGTGCGCCGGCTCTGCGCCGCGACCTCGAGCAGCGCCTCTTCGGGCACCAGCGCGACGGTGAGATCGCTCCCGTTCGCAAGTGCCTCGTCCACGAACGCGCGCACGGTCTCCGCTCGGAGGAGAGGATGGTCGGCCGTCGTCACCAGCAGCGCCGCGCTCTTCGAACGTTCGACGAAGTCGCGCACGCTCTCTGCGGGCGACGACCCGCTCGCGTGCACTGCGAGCGCGCCCGACGCGAGCGCGGGGCCGAACTCGGGGTGATGGCGCAGCGCGTCCGCGTCGTCGATGCTGATGGTGACGCTCTCGATCGCCGGTACGCCGCGCAGCGCTTCGAGCACGTAGGAGAGCAGCGGGCGCCCGTGCAGCAGCGCGAAGGCTTTGTGTGAGACGCCGGTCGCCAGGGCGACCGGGTCCTCCCCCCGGCGCCGGCCCGCGAGCACGAGCGCGTCGACGCGTTTGGCACGACTCTGCTTCCCGCTCGCCACGCGCGTCGGTCGTTCAGCCCGGCGCGGGCAGGTCGCGTGCGGACTGACGCGCGGCGTACACCTTGCGCACGGCCTCGAGATCCTCGAGCGAGTCGATCTCGCCCCACCACAGCCCTTCCATCGAGCAGGCGCGCACCAGATCGCGCCGAGCGAGCTCGGCGATCGCCGTCGTGTAGTAGGCGCGCTGCTGGCCGAAGCGGCGGACCAGCTGCTCGAACGCCTCGCGCATCGCCACGGCGCCGGAGCCACGCAGCAGGGTCATGCCGATCGCCTCGCCCTGCGCTTCGCCCGCATCGAGGTCCTTGCCGATCGCGCGGACGAGGCCGCCGGCGACGGTCACCTTCATGTCGTCGTCGTCGTAGCTCGGCTTCGCGTTGACGACGATTGCCACCGGGCTCGCGGGCGAGGCGAGCAGTCGGCGCACCACATCGCCCTCGAAGAGCGTGTCGCCGTTCAGCAGGATGCAGTCGCCCTCGAAGTCGCGGCTCGCGAGCCAGGCCGTGATCAGGTTGTCGGCTTGGTCGAAAAATGGGTTGTACCGCACGCGCACCGCGAGCTTGGGGATCCCATGGGACGCGGCGAAGCGCTCGACCTTCTCGATGCCGTAGCCGCCCATCACCACCGCCTCCGCGACGCCGTGGGCGGCGAGCAGGCGCAGCTGCACCTCGAGCACCGAGCGGTCCCCGTCCACCGGCACGAGGCACTTCGGGAGATCGCGCGTCACTGGGAAGAGGCGCCGGCCTTGTCCCGCGCTGAGGATGATCGCTCGCAACGCAGCCTCGCCTTTCTGCGCGCCCCGCTGGGAATCCGCGTGGCGCCATTCTCGTGAACCGGCCCGAATCAACAAGGTGGGTAAGCTGCGCCCCGCGTGTTGGTCGCGAGCGAATCCAAGAGTGCGGCGCGGGCCACGAAGGCGCTGACGACGGGGCACCGGCCGCTCGGCTGGACCCTGTTCGGCTACATCGCGCGCGAGTCGCTGTTGCCGACCTTGCTCGCCCTGGCCGGGCTCACCCTCGCCGCCCTGACGAAGAGCCTGCTCGGCCTCTCGGTCCTGCTCGTGAATCGGGGGCTCAGCCCCGAGGACACTGCGGCGTTCGTGGGCTTCGAGCTGATCGTGCTGGCCGCGCGCATCCTCCCCTTCGCGGTACTGCTCGGCGCGCTGATCGCGCTGGGGCGGTTCGCCGCCGACCGGGAGCTGCTGGCGCTCGAAAGCTGCGGCGTCTCCCCGGGACGTCTGATCGGGCCCGTCCTCGCGGTCGGCTGCCTGGGCACGCTGGGAGGCCTGGCGCTCTCGCTGCAGGTCGTGCCAACGACGCTCGCAGCGCGCGAGGCGCTGCTCATCCGCACCACGTTGGAGCAGCCCGGTTCGGTGCTGCGTGCGGGGGTCGTCCAGCGCTTCGGCGAGCGCCGCCTCTCCGCCATCGAAGCCTCGAGCCGCGGCGACGACCTGCGCGGCGTGATGCTCCACGCCAGCGACCTCGACGAGACCTTCTTCGCCGAGACCGCGACGCTGCGCGTTCCGACGCCGGGCAAGATCCTCGTGACGCTGAAGGACGGCGTGATCGTCACCAGCTCCGGCACGCGAACGCAGCTCGTGCGCTTCAAGCGCTTCCACACGGAGCTCCAGGGCGAGGAGAGCGTGGGAGAGCAGCAAGGCGAGGAGGGGCGGTTCGCCGGAACGCCCACACGGGAGCTCTGGCGCGCGACGCCGGCCACGCCCGCCGACGGCCGCGCCGTGCGCAGCGAGCTCGCCCGGCGCTTCTCGACGCCCTTCGCCGCGCTCGCGCTCACCTGGCTCGCGGTGCCGCTCGCGCTGACCGTCCGCAGCGGCACGCGCGGCGCCGGCGGCGTGGTGGGCCTGGCTGTGACGGTCGCTTACTACGGGCTCCTGCAGGCGTCGAACGGCCTGCTCGAGTTCGAGGACGTGCCGGTCGCGGCCGCCGCCTGGCTGCCGAACGTGGCGGCGCTGCTGGGAGGCGCCGTGCTGACGATCCGGCGCTTCGTGCTGCTGCGCGAGCAGCGCCCGGCGACGCGCGCGGCGGGCGTCTCCGATGTCGCATCGCTGCGCGCGCGCGGCAACACGCGCTGGGCGCTGACCCGCTACATCGCGCGCCGCTACCTCGGGATGGCCCTGCTCGGGATGTCCGTGCTGCTGCTCGCCTATCTGCTGGTCGACGTGCTGGAGAAGCTCGAGCAGTTCGCGGAGTACGGCGCAGCGTTCTCCGAAGTCGTGCGCTTCTACGGCGCGCGCCTGCCGCTGCTCGCGTCGCGCGTGATCGCCATGGGCCTGCTCGTGGCCGCGGCGATGCTGGTGAGCGCGATGGCGGCGGAGGGCGAGCTGGTCGGCATGGAGGCGTGCGGCGTGCGGCTCGGCCGCGGGCTCCTGCCGGTGATCGTGATCGCGACGCTGGCCATGCCCGCCTACTTCGTGCTCGTCGACCGGGTCTTGCCGAAGACGAATGCGCTCGCGGATCGCCTCAAGGCGACGGAGATCCGGGGCAGGGCGCCGGGAGGTTGGGAGGAGGTTTGGTCCCACACCGCGCACACGGCGCTGCATGTGGGCGCGCTGAACTCGGTGGCCGGCGTCGCGCGCGACCTCACGCTGTACGAGCTCGGACCGACCGGCCTGCCGGAGCGGCGCCTCGACGTCCGCGTCGCCATGGCGCTCGGCCACGATCACTGGCGGCTCAGCGACGCGAAGCTGACGCTGATCTCCCGGGGTGGGCTCCTGGACGCCCCGGCCGGAGAGACCCGGTCGATCCCGGAGATCGAGTCGTCCCTGAGCGACCCGGAACATCTCGACATCGTCCAGCTCCGCGAGAAGATCCGGGACGCCCGGCTGGTCGGGTACAGCTCGACGGCCTTCGAGGTGGACTTCCAGACCCGTCTCGCGCAGCCGCTCCAGTGCCTGCTCCTGCCTTGGCTGGGCCTGCTGATCGCAATCGGCGTCCGAAAACCCGCGCCGAGCCTGCTGTGGGCGATCGCGGTAGGCGTCGGCTTCATCCTGGCCAGCGGTGTCTCGAGCGCGCTGGGATACGGGGGCACTTTGCCGGCGATCGTGGCCGGCTGGCTCCCCACCGGGGTGGTCGGGCTCGGGGTCCTGGTGCTCCAGCTACGCCGGTGACGGCTTCCCCAACGTGGGGTTACTCTGCGTCCCGCGCGCCGCGGCCACCCCTCCCGCGACGTCCCTTCGCCGGGAGACCCCATGTTCGGCCGCCGCTCGGACGGAATGCTCGTCCGCAATCTGCCGAAGCTCCGCCGCTTCATGCCGTACGTCTCGCCGGGCCGGAACGAGTCGGCGTTCTATTACCAGCACGAGATCGACGTGGACGCCGCCCTGCGCTTCCTCGAGCAGCGCAACGCGAGCCGGCCGGCCGACCGCCAGATCACGTTGTTCCATCTCTACCTGCGCTCGATCGCGCTCGGCATGCACGAGAATCCCGAGGTGAATCGCTTCGTTGCGGGCGGTCGGCTGTACCAGCGCAACGACCTGTGGCTCACCTTCAGCGCGCTGAAGGAGCTCCAGAAGGGCTCCGTGCTGATGACCGTGAAGCGCGAGTTCCCGGCGGGTGAATCGCTCGACGCCATGGTCGATCGCGTGCTCGGCTCCCTCAACAGCCGCCGCAGCGGCGAGAAGACGCAGTCCGACAAGGAGATCGACCTCGCCCTCTACCTGCCGTCGCCGTTGATCCGCCTCGTGATGCTGCTGCTGAAGTGGGCGGACGCCTGGGGCGTACTTCCAAAGTCGATGATCGACGCGGACCCGCTCTTCACCACGCTGTTCGTCGCGAACATGGGCTCCCTCCAGATGGAGACCGGCCATCACCACCTGTGGGAGTACGGAACCTGCTCCGGCTTCGCCGTGATGGGCCGGATCCGGACGCGCCCCGATGGCTCGCGATTTGTGGTTTGCTCTTACACCTGGGACGAGCGCGTCGCGGACGGCCTCGCGACGAGCTTCGCACTGAGCGCGTTCAAGGAGCGCGTCGAGAACCCGGAGAAACTGCTTTGACCGATCTCTTCGACAAAGTCGCCAGCTACGACCGCGCGCAGACGCTGCGCGACCACGCGATCTACCCGTACTACCGGGTGGTCTCTTCTGGACAGGATCCCGTGGTCATCATGAACGGGCGCCCGGTCGTGATGTTGGGCTCCAACAACTATCTCGGGCTGTCGAGCCATCCCGAGGTGAAGGCCGCCGCCGCCGCCGCCCTCGAGAAGTACGGCACCGGGTGCGCCGGCTCGCGACTACTCAACGGCACGCTCGACATCCACGTGGAGCTGGAGGAGCGGCTCGCGCGCTACATGCGGCGCGAGGCGGTGCTCACCTTCGCCACCGGCTTCCAGGTGAACCTGGGCGTCCTGTCGTGCCTGCTCGGCCGCCACGACTGCGTGTTCCTCGACCACCTCGACCACGCCTGCATCATCGACGGCGCGCGACTCGGCTTCGGGAAGGTCCTGAAGTTCAAGCACAACGACATGCGCGACCTGGAGAAGAAGCTCGCGAACGCGCCCCACAACTACGGTAAGCTGATCGTCGTCGACGGCGTCTACTCGATGGAGGGCGACCTCGCCGATCTGCCGCGCATCGTCGAGCTGGCGCAGCGCTTCGGCGCGCGCGTGATGGTCGACGAGGCCCACGGGCTCGGCGTGCTCGGCAATAACGGCCGCGGCGCCTGCGAGCACTTCGGCGTCGAGAGCGGCGTCGACCTGGTGATGGGAACCTTCTCGAAGTCGCTCGCGGCGGTGGGCGGCTTCGTCGCCGGCAAGCGCGAGGTGATCGACTTCATCAAGCACAACGCGCGCTCGGCGATCTTCTCCGCAGCCCCTGCGCCGCCGGTGATCGGCGCGGCGCTCGCCGCCCTCGACGTGCTGGAGCGCGAGCCGGAGCGGCGCAAGCATCTGTGGGAGAACGTGGACTACATGAAGCGCCAGCTCCCGGCGCTGGGCTTCGAGATCGGCAACCCCGACTCGCCCGTGATTCCGATCCTCGTGGGCGAGGACGCGATCGCCTACGAGATGGCCGTGCGCCTCCAGGACGAGGGCGTGTTCGCGAACCCGGTGGTCTCCCCGGCGGTGCAGCCCGGCAACGCCATGATCCGCACCTCCTACATGGCCACACACACGCGCGCGCACCTCGACACCGCCCTCGAGGCGCTCGAGGTGGTGGGCCGCCAGCTCGGCGTGATCCGGTAGGAGACCGGGCGCCGCTTGCGAGCCCACCACGCGAACGGCCGGCGATGAGCGCCGCGCGGGCAGTCCTCGTCACGGGCGCGTCTTCGGGTATCGGCGCCGCCGCCGCGCAGCGCCTCGCCGCGAGCGGCTTCCGCGTCTGGGGCACGAGCCGCAGCGCGCGCCCCGACGCGAACGGCATCCGCTGGCTCACCCTCGACGTGCGCGACGAGGCCTCGGTGCAGCGCGCCGTGCAGCGCCTACTCGACAGCGAGGGCGGCCTCTACGGCGCCGTGTGCAACGCGGGCTTCGGCATCTTCGGCAGCGTCGAAGAGACGCCCATGGCGCGGGCGCGCGCGCAATTCGAGACGAACGTGTTCGGCGTGCTCCACACGCTGCGCGCGGTGCTGCCGCCGATGCGCTCCGCGAAGGCGGGCCGCATTGCCATCGTCGGCTCGCTCGCAGGCCGCGCGCCGATCCCGTTCCAGGCGCACTACTCGGCGACCAAGGGCGCCGTCGACGCGCTGACGCTCGCGCTCCACAACGAGGTGCGCGCGCTGGGCATTCACGTGGCGCTGATCGAGCCCGGCGACGTCGCGACGCCGTTCAACGACGCCACCGATTGGGGCGGCGCCACGGCCGCGAGCGCCTACGGCGCGCCCATCGCGAACACCGAGCGCACGATCCGCGAGCTCTTGCCCAAGGCACCGGGCCCCGAGGTCGTCGCGCGCGCCATCGAACACGCGCTCGGCGCGAGCCGCCCCCGCATCCGCTACGCGGTCGGCGCCGACTCGATCCTCGTGCCCCTCGGCAAGCGCCTGCTGCCGGACCGCGCTCTGCTCGCGTTGATCCGCGATCACTTCAAGATGTAGCTCGCGCCACGCTCCCCTCTTCGCCCTCTCTTCGCGCGAGTCTTCGTTGCGCGATCCGCGCGCGCACTCCTCGCCGCCCGACCGGGCAACCCTGCGCGCAACGCCGCCGGCGCGGCTCGAAGCGCGCTGGCGGCGCCGTCCCCGCCCAGGCGTCTCGCCGCAACGCGCGGACCCCGCGCCCACTCTCGAGCGGCACCCCGCGCGAGACTCCTACTCCGCCTCCCACGCGTACCTCACCTGAACGCCCCAGGTGCGCGGCGGACCGAAGGTCGAGAGAGTGCTGCCCGTGGTCGCGTTCGGCGCGTGGTTCGTCACGTAGTCGACGTCGCTGATGTTCTCGAGGAACGCCTGCACCGAGAGGCCCGGCAGCAACGAGTCGGGCGCGTTCCAGATCAGGCGCACGTTTCCGATGTCGTACGCCTCCTGGACGCCGAAATCGTTGTTGAACACGGTGTGGAACTGCTCGGCGGTGTGTGCGTATTCGCCGCGCAGGGTGAGGGCGCCGGCACCAGCGAGATCTGCCGTGTACTGGGCCGCCAGCGAGAATTTCCAGTCGGGTGCGCGCAGCAGGTGGTTGTCCGAGAGATCTTGTGAGCCGAGCTCCGGGAAGATCGGGTCGACGTCGTCGTACTCGTCGAAGCGCGCGTGCAGCCAGGAGAGCGACGACTCGATGCGAAGGGCGTCGACCGGGAGCCACAACAGCTCGACCTCGACGCCGTAGTTCGTCGCCGTCGCGGCGTTCGAGACCTCCGCGGCGTTGTTGATGAACTTGCGGACCTGGAGGTCCTCGTAGTCGTTGTAGAAGGTCGAGACGTTGAGCTGGAGCGTGTTGTCGAGGAGCCGCGTCTTGATGCCCGCCTCGTAGGCGTTCACGTACTCGGGGTCGTAGGTGTTGTCGCAGGTTCCGACGTTGTACCCTCCGGCCTTGAAGCCGCGCGAGAAGGTCGCGTACACGAGCGTCTCCTCGCCGAGATCGGCGTCGACGCCGAGCTTCCCTGTCGGCTCGCTCCAGGACTCTTCCGCGCGGTTGTCGCGGCATCCAGCAGGCACGGGCGAGAGATTCAGCACCTGCGAGTGCACGTCGATCTTGCGGTCCTTCGTCCAACGGAACCCGCCGGTCACGCGGATCGCCTCGCTCACGTGGAACGTCTGCTGCGTGAACAGCGCCCACGAGGTGAGGTCCTGGTCGAGTCTGAACTCGAGGAACGGCACCGCGCTCGGTTGGCCGTCGAGCTTCACGCCGGTGACGGGGTTCGCGAACGGAGGCAGCGCGAGGATTCCGACCGGCAGCGGCGCTCCGGCGCAGAATCCGTTGATGTCGATGACGGCGCAGATGCCGAACAGCGACTCGTAGGTCGCCTGCAGCGCCGGCAGCGTGTAGCGGTACTCCTCGGAAATTTGCGAGTCGTAGTAGAAGAAGCCGAAGAGCCAATCGAGGCGCTCGCCGAACGCGGAGCCCGTGACGTCGATCTCCTGCGACCACTCCTCGTTCGACTGCTCGTAGTCGCCCACCAGCAGCTGGATCGGGATGCCGTCGTTGTTGAATGGATCGAGGTCCTGCGCGAGGTCGAGATAGGACGAGATCCACTTCAGCGTGACGTCCTCCGCCACGTTCCAGCTCACGGTCGCGTTCAGGTCCCAGTTGTCGCGGTGGTAGTTCTGGTCGCCCTCGTAGTTCACCTTGCGCGGGTTGCCGGTCGGGAAGCCGGGTGGCGAGAGCACGAGGCCGTACTCCTGCACGCACGTGAGCACGGCGTCGCACACGCCCGGGAATGACAGGATCCCGCCGGGGTTCGAGCCGCTGATGTAGGCCGAGCTCGACACGGGGTGATCGGCGGTCTTGATGAACGGCGCGCCGCCCACGTCGCTGCGCAGCCAGCCGAAGCGCAGCGCGACCTCGAGGTCCTCCGTCGGCGTGAGCAGCGCGGCGAGCTTGGCCTGCCGGTAGCGCGCGTCGTCTTCCTGACGGCCCGTGAACGTGTTCTCCGTGTACCCGCCGCGCGAGTCGTAGGCGAAGCCGCCGCGCAGCGCGAGGATGCCGTCGATCACCGGCACGTCGGCGAAGGCCTGCGCGCGCCAGCGGCTGTAGTCGCCGTACAGGACGCTCGCGTCGAAGCCGAGCGTCTCGCCCGGCAGCTTCGTGATCACGTTCAAGCTGCCGCCCGTCGAGTTGCGTCCGTACAGCGTGCCCTGCGGGCCGCGCAGCACTTCGACGCGCTCGGCGTCGAAGAACAGCGCGGACGAGGAGGTGAGGCCGCCGCGGTACACGCCGTCCTGATGGAGGGCGACGCCGGGCTCCGCGTCGATGGTGGAGATGTCGACGCCGATGCCGCGCATGGTGATCTGCGCCATGTCGGCGATCTCGCCGTAGACGATCGCGGGCGCCACGAACTGGACGTCGTTGAAGTCCTCGAGGCCCTGCTCCTCGATCGCGTCGCTGGTGATCGCGGTGACCGCGATCGGCGTGTCCTGAAGGGACGTCTCGCGCTTCTCGGCGGTGATCACGATCTCTTCGATTCCGCCCGACGTGGCCGGCGGTGCGGGGGCGTCGGGCTCCTGGGCGGCGGCCGCGTTGGCGACCGCGATCCACGCGAACGTCGAGATCGAGACGAACCGGCGCATTGGGGCCTCCTGTGTCTCGCCGGCCAGTCTGTTCCGAGATTGCGCTGGAATCAACCCGAAAGGCTGCGCAAGCTGAACCCATTCGCGGTTCTGCGCACCAGGTCGCAGTCGCCAGACGCCATCGCGATAGCGTGCCGTTCTCGTCGGGAGGAGCCGCCATGGCCTACGAGATCAAGCGCTTTCCCTACTCGGGCACGATCGACGCGGACGGCCACGTGCTCGAGCCGCCCGATCTCTGGGAGACCCATCTCGAGGCGAAGTACCGGCCGCTCGCGCTGCGCATCCGCGTCGACGGCGACGGCTTCGAGTACCTCGAGATCGCCGGCCGGCCGAGCGTGCGCTCGCGGCGTGGCTCGCTCGGCTTGCTCGGCGCGATGGGCGAGGAGGACATGACGCCGCGCCCGGAACGCCGCTACGCGGAGAACTTCCCGTACGGCGCCGCAGACGCGAAGCAGCGCGTCGATCTGCTGGACAAGGAGAATCTCGAGAAGGCGCTGCTCTACCCGACGCTCGGGCTGCTCTGGGAGTGCGAGCTCACGGACCCCGAGCTGAGCCTCGCCTACGCGCGCGCCTACAACCGCTGGATCGCGGATCTGTGCCGCGACACGCAGGGGCGCCTCGTGCCGATCGCGCAGCTCACGCTGCTCGATCCCGAGGGCTCGGCGACCGAGCTCGAGCGCGCGGTGAGAGACGGCTGCAAGGGCGCGTGGGTCAACCCGTTCAATCATCTGCGCGTGCCCCACGGACACGGGAAGCACGACGTGCTGTTCCGCAAGTGCGTGGAGCTCGACGTGCCGCTCGCGATCCACCCCACCTTCACGCCGCTCGAGACGCAGCCGGGCAACTTCGACTGGCCCGCGCCGCGGCGCGGCATCGCGGACCTGATCCGCCTGCGCGGGCTCGTGCAGGAGGCGCTGTTCTCGTTCTTCGTGCTCGGCACGCTCGACCGCTTCCCGACGCTGCGGCTCGGCGTGCTGGAGGCCGGTTCGGGCTGGCTGGGTGCGATGCTCGACCGCGTCGAGGCGCTGCAGTTCGCGATGGGGCGCGGCAGCTCGGGTAAGCGGCCGACGCCGACGGAGTACTTCCGGCGCCAGTGCTTCATCTCGGGCGACCCCGACGAAACCGCGGCGCCCCTGACCTTCGACCACGTCGGCGCCGACGTGTTCATGTGGGCCACCGACTATCCGCATCCCGACCACCCGCACACCTGGGTGCCGGACCTCGAGAACCTCGTCGCCGGTCTCTCGCCGGAGACGCGCGCGAAGGTGCTCGGCGGCAACGTGCGGCGCATCTACAAGCTCTAGTGTTCCCGCTGCGGCGAGCGGAGGGCACGATGACGAAACGCTTCTGGACGATGCTCGCGCCGTCGCGCTCGGCGGCTCGAGTCGCGCAGGCGGCGCGCGAAGCCGAGGAGCGCGGGCTCGAGGGCGTGTTCTCGATCCAGCTCGCATCGAACCCGTGGGTGCCCCTCGGCGCCGCCGCAGCGACGACTTCGCGCATCCGCCTCGCCACCGGCATCGCGCTCGCCTTCACGCGCTCGCCGCTCGAGACTGCGCTCGCCGCCCTCGACCTCGACCGGCTGAGCGAGGGGCGCTTCACGCTCGGGCTGGGCACCGGCGTCGCCTCCGCGCACGCCGAGCACTACGGCAGCGACTACGCGCATCCGGTGGCGCGCATGGCCGAGGCCGTGCGCATCGTGAAGCTCGTCCTCTCCGGCGACGCGCGAAAGCAAGGGCGCTTCGACGGCAACTTCTGGCGCCTCGACTTCTCGCGCCTCGCCCTGGCCAAGCCGCTGCGCCCCAACCTCCCGGTGTGGGTCGCCGCGCTGCGCGAGCCGCTCGTGCGCGTGGCCGGCGCGCTGGCCGACGGCCTGATCGGGCATCCGTCCTGGTCGCCGCGCTGGGCGGCCAATCAGGTGACGGGGCCATGGGCGGAGGCGCTGCGCGCCTCGGGCCGGGAGCGGCGGCAGGCGGAGGTGAACCTCTGGCAGGTGGTGGCCCCGAATCCCGACGCGCGCGAGTCGTTGCGCGACGCGAAGGCGCACGTCGCGCTGTACGGCGCGATCGCGCAGTACGAGAGCTACTTCGCAGCCCACGGCTACGGCGAGCAGGCCCGCGCGCTCGCCGCCGGCGCGGCCGCAGGGCGCCGCGACCTCGTCGACCTCGTGCCCGACGAGATGGCGCGCACATTCGTCGTGTGCGGCACACCGGGCGACGTTGCGGCGCAGCTTCGCCCGCTAACGGAGATTGCCGACTCGCTCTGCCTCCAGCCTCCGCCCGTCCCCGGCGACGCGCGCAGGGCGTACGAAGCGAGGATCGCGGAGACGCTCTACGCCTGAGAAGCGCTGGGGCCGCCCGCCCGGCCCCGTCATCCGCGCTCAGTGGTTCCGGCGGAAAGAGTCCGGTCAGTACGCCCGCGGCAGCCCCAGCACGTGCTCCGCGATGAAGTTCCTCACCATCTCGTTCGAGATCGGCGCGATCCTCGCCAACCGACTCTCTCGCCAGTAGCGCTCGACGTGGAACTCGCGCGCGTAGCCGAAGCCGCCGAGCGTCTGGAGCGCGGCGTCGCAGGCCTTGAAACCCGCCTCGCTCGCGCGCAGCTTCGCCATGTTCGCGAGCGGGCCGGCGGGCTGCCTCGCGTCGTAAGCCCAGGCCGCCTTCTGCCACAACAAGTCGGCGGCTTCGAGCTCCGACAGGCATTCGGCGAGAGGGTGCGCGATCGCCTGGTTCTGGCCGATCGGGCGATCGAACACGATGCGACCCTTCGCGTAGCGCGTCGCCACCTCGAGCGCGCGCCGGCCGATGCCCGCCGCTTCGGCGGCGATCACAATGCGCTCGGGGTTGAGGCCGTCGAGCAGACAATGGAAGCCGCGTCCCACCTCGCCGACCACGTCGCTCGCCGCGACGGGCAAGTCCTGGATGTAGACCTCGTTCGAGTTCACGGCGTTGCGGCCCAGCTTCGGAATCGGGCGGATCTCGACGTGCTTCGGATCGAGGTCCGCGAGGAACAGCGTCATGCCGTCGAGCGGACGCTTGCACTCCTCGCGCGGCGTCGTGCGCGCCAGCAGCAGGATCTTCTGCGCCTGCTGCGCCTTCGAGTTCCACACCTTCTTGCCGCTCACGAGAAAGCCGTCGCCGGCGCGGCGCGCGAACGTTCGGATCCGGCTCGTATCCGTCCCCGCGTCGTCCTCGGTCACGCCGAACGAAACGTGCAGCTCGCCCGTCGCCGTGGGCGGCAGCGTGCGCCGTTTCAGCTCCTCGCTGCCGTGATGGATCACCGGCCCCATGCCGAAGATCGACAGATGCAGCGCCGACGCCGCGTTCTGCGCTCCCGCGCTGTTCGCCACCGTGTTCAGCAGCACCGCCGCGTGCAGGACTCCCAGCCCCGCGCCGCCGTACGCCTCCGGCACGAGAATCCCGATCCACCCGTTCTCCGCGAACGCCCGATAGAACTCCCAAGGAAACTCGTGCGCCTCGTCCCTCGCGCTCCAGTACTCGTCGTCGAACGCCTCGCACAGCCGCTTCGCCTCGACGCGAATCGACTCGAGCTCCGCCCCGAACGTGAAATCCATCGCCCAGCTCTCCTACACCAAGCAGCGTACTCCCCCTCCGCGCCGAGTCTTCGATGGCGCTCTTCTCTTCCCTCCCCTCTTCCAACGGCGAGGCCGAACGCCGAGCGCCGTCGGCGCGAGGGGCGGGCGGGGTGGGGGGCGCAGCGCAGGGCGCGACCGGAGCACAGCCATCGCACGCCTCGTGGCAA
>CAYWRY010000102.1:0-15495 GCA_964460485.1 uncultured Spirochaetales bacterium | reverse complement strand
GAGTTCGCGCGGAACCCGTACCCCTACTACCGGATTCTGCGCGACCACTACCCCGTCTATCACGACAAGCTGCACAACTGTTATTACGTCACGCGCTACGATGACATCACGAGTTGTTATTTCGACGACGAGCTCTGGAACACGATTCCAAAAGGCAGCTCGAGTGGCGTGCTCGGCAACACCCAACTGGAGCTCTCCGGGGTCGAGCACCGGCGGCGGCGAAACCTCTATGGCCAGCACCTCGTCGGCCAGTCGCTGCAGAACCGCATCCCCGCGATCCGCAGCCTCGCGCACAAGATGATCGCCGCGTGGGGCACCACAAAGGCCGACTGGGTGATCGACCACGCCGACGGCACCCGCACGATCGAGCTCGGGCGCGCGTTCGCCAACGAGTTTCCGATCCGCGTGGTGTGTCAATTGCTCGGCTTTCCGGAGGAGGCCAGCGACGCATTTTTCTACTGGTACAACTCGATGATGCTCGGCCTCGGCGGCTCCGAGACGCAGCAGAAGGGCCTCGAAGCGCGCCAGCACCTCGAGGACTACGTCGAGGGCATCGTCGAGCAGCGGCGCACGAAGCCCACCTACCTGTATGACGAGGCGGGCAATCCGCTCGGCAAGGACATCATCTCGAAGCTGTGCGAATCGCAGCTCGACGGAGATTTCCTCTCGACGGAGGAGATCACCTCGAACATCGCGCTGATCGTCGGCGGCGGCGGCGAGACCACGCGCGGCGCGATCCTCAACATGTGGTACTTGCTGCTGCAGCACCCCGGTCAGTTCGCGCGGCTGCGCGCGGACGAATCGCTCTGGGACGCCGCGTTCCACGAGACGCTGCGCCACTCGACCTCGATCGGCGGACAGCCGCGCCACAACACGTTCGACGTCGAGCTTCACGGTGTACGAATTCCGGCGGGCTCGCTGGTGAACATGGTCGACGTGTCCGCGAATCACGACGACCGCGTGTTCGCCGAGCCCGAGCGCTTCGACATCTTTCGCAGGGATCTCTACACGGGGAAGATCCTGCGCAGCGGGTACCGCAAGGACGGGCGTTCGAGTCACATGGCGTTCGGTGTGGGGCCGCATCTCTGCCCAGGCGCCTGGATATCGCACCAAGAGTCGGTGACGGGCTCGCAGATCCTGCTCCAGCACCTGAAGAACGTGCGCATCGACACGGCGCGCATGCCAAAGGACATCGACGGCGTCAGCCTCGCACCGATCGGCCTCGGCGCGATCCGCGAGCTGTGGCTCGAATACGAACCGGCTTGAGCGGCCGATGGGCGGCGAGCGAACGGAGACGGCGATCGGGCGCAACGGCGTCGCAGTCACGCGCCGGAAACCCGGCGCGCAGACGTTCCGCACGTACGAGATCTATCAGCGCCGCCGCGTGGGCGAGTCCACGGCGAAGTTGAAGCCGAGCGCGCTGATCTCCGCCGCCTTCCTGGTCGACCCGTACACGCCCTTCGCGATTCTGCGCGAGAACTACCCCTGCTACCGGGACTGGGTCGGCAACGCCTACTGGGTCTCGCGCTATGACGACGCGACCTCGATCTTCGTCGACGACGCCAACTACGAGACGCGCCCGAAGCGCTGGTTCTACGGGCTCGATCAGGTGGGCCGCGACCTGCGCGCGGAGCTCGCGTGGCTCCGCCACCAGGCGCGCGTGATCGACGAGGAAACTCCGCGCATCGCACGGAAGCTCGTGGCTGGCTTCGCCGCGCGCGGCAGCGCCGATCTCGCCACTCAGTACGCTGCGCGCCTGCCGCTCGAGCTGCTCGTGCGTGCATGGGGGATTCCCGAGCCGGAGCAAGGCGCCTTCGTGGAGCGCTACTCGCGCATGACGCGGGGTGTGCACGCGAGCGCGGCGAGCGAGCTCGCCGGCAAGCAGGCGTTCGCGGAGCTCGTCGCCTACTTCACGCCGCTGCTCGAAGCGCGGCGACGCAAACCCGCTGACGACTTCGTCTCGATCGCAGCGCAGCACGGTCTCGCAGGCAGCCCGATCACGGCGGAGGACCTGACCGCCACGCTGCTCGAGAGCGACCACGAGACGCTGCACGGCTTGCTCGCGAACCTGTATTTCCTGCTGCTCACGCACCCGGATCAGCTCGCGCGCGTGCAGGAGAACCGCCGGCCCGAGGCGCGCATGGTCAAGCTCGCGGTCCTCGAAGCGCTGCGGCACTCGGCGCCAGTGCTCACCGCGAAGCGCTTCGCGAAGCACGAGGTCGAGCGCTTCGGGCAGGTCTTCCCCGAAGGCGCGCTCGTGGTGTGCGTAGCCGCCGCCGCGAATCGCGACCCGCGCGTGTTCGCCGAGCCCGACGCGTTCATCGTCGGCCGCAAGGACCTCACGCAGCGCGAACCGCGCGGCATGTATCGCGCAGATGGCCTCGCATCCGGCATCGCGTTCGCGCTCGGACCGCCGTCGAAGCATCCCGCGCTCCCCGAAGACCGACCGCGTTCTCTCTACGCGCTGACGCGCGACGCCGCGGTGACCGCGACCAATGTGCTGCTCGATGCGCTGCACGAGCTGCGCCTCGCGCCCGGCGCGAACCCGCGCTTGCAGTGCCTCAGTCTCGGTGAGATGCACACGTGTTGGCATCTTCCGGTCACGTTCCGCGCATGAAAAGGACCTGAGCATGGGCTCGATGGAAGAGTTCCTCGCGAAGGCGATCGACCCGCGCGAGTTCGACTCGGCAGCGTTCCAGCGCGATCCATTCCCACTCTACAAGCGCCTGCGGGACGACCACCCCGCGTACCACGACCGCTTCCACAACCGCTGGATCATCAGCCGTTACCACGACGTCGTCGCCGCTTTCCAAGACAACGACGGCTACGACCGAGCGATTTACAAGCCGGGCGGACCCTACAAGTTCGGCACCGAGCACGTGTTCGGGCCGAACATCCTCGAATACGGCAACAGCCCGCAGCACCGCTTCCTGCGCAACGTGGTGGCAGGGCAGTTCGTCGGAAGCCGCCTCGACGCCTTCATCCCCGTGATCGAGAAGATCGCGGACGAGCTGATCGCCAAGCTTTCAGGGAGGGGCGAGGTGGAGCTGGTGGAGGAGTTCACGCACCAGTTCCCGATCCGCGTGATCTCGAACATGCTCGCACTGCCGCGGCAGGACGAGGATCGCTTCGTCGGTTGGTACCAGGCGCTGATCGCCGGCCTCGGCTTCGGCGGCATCCACCTCGCGCGCGGCATTCAGGCGCGCAACGAGATGTGGGAGTACTTGACGCCGCTGATCGAGGAGCGGCGCGCGCGGCCGGGCGAGGACCTGCTCTCGCGCATCATCGCTGCGGACCAGAACGGCGTGCGCATGAGCGACGCCGAGATCAAGGGATTCGTGGCGTTGTTGTTGGCGGCGGGCGGCGACACCACGGACAAGGCGATCGCGAACATGTGGTTTCACATGCTCTACACGCGTCCGGACCAGTTCGAGGCAGTCGAGCGGGACCCGGCTCTGTGGAGCAACGTGTTCAGCGAGATGATGCGATACGACCCGGTCGTGCACATGCAGTATCGTCGCACGACCCGCGAGATCGAGCTGCACGGCAAGGTCATCCCCGAGCGCGCGAGCGTCACGCTCTATCTCGCCGCGGGAAACCGCGACGAGCGCGCGTTCCGGAACCCCGACACGTTCGACATTCACCGCGACGACCTGCACATGGGGCGCGAGAACCGTTCGGGCAAGTATCTCGACGGCAAAAACGGCCACCTCGGTTTCGGCATCGGCCAGCACTTCTGCATGGGCTACGCGATGGCGCGGCAAGAGGCGGTGATCGCGTGCACGCGTCTCGCCGAGGCGCTGAAGAACCCGCGGCCGAAGCACCGCCAGCACGAGGGCATTGTGGCGCCGTCGATCGACTCGGGCGGGTTCCGCTCGCCGCGGGAGCTGTGGATCGAGTACGACGCCTGACGCAAACGAAGCGCGCAGCGAGGCGGAGTCTTCGGAGCCGCGCGAAGAGCGAAAGTGGCCTCGTTTGGGGGGGGGGGATCCTCGGACTGCCTGGCCGCGCATCCAATCGGCCTGACAGATCAACGGAGCCTGTGATGCCGCTTCGCCTCAAAGTAGATGCGCGCCGCTGTTACAAGGCGGGTGAGTGTTATTACAACCATCCCGAGATTCTCGCTGCGGGGGACGACGGCTTCCCGCGCGTCCTCGCTGCCGAGATCGCGACGCCTCAGCAGAAGCTCGAGGCGGAACAGGCGATCGAGGTGTGCCCGTCCCAGGCGCTCGCGTTGGTGGAGGAGTGATGGCGCGTTTCGACCTGATGGAGTTGCACCGGCGCATGCTGCGCATCCGTAGGTTCGAGGAACGCGCGCTCGAGCTTCAGAAGAGCGGCGCGATCCCAGGGCCGCTGCACCCGAGCATCGGCCACGAAGCCGCGTGCGTCGGAGCGTGCGCGCCGCTGCGCCACGACGACTGGATGACGGGCAACCACCGCTCGCACGGGCATCCGATCGCGAAGGGCGCCGCGCTCGCGCCACTGTTCGCGGAGCTGTTGGGGAAGAAGACTGGCGTTTGCGGCGGGCGCGGTGGCTCCATGCATCTCGCCGACTTTTCGGTGGGCAGTCTCGGCGAGTCCGGGATCGTCGGCGCGGGCTTGCCGATCGCGGTGGGCGCGGCGCTTTCGTCGCGCGTGCGCGGCACCGATCAGGTCGCGCTCGCGTTCTTCGGCGACGGTGCCAGCAACCACGGCACCTTTCACGAGTCGCTGAACCTCGCCGCGATCTGGAAGCTTCCGGCGATCTTCTTTTGTGAGAACAACGGCTACGCCGCGACCACATCGGCGGCGTCGACGACCTCCGTGGCGGACATCTCCGCGCGCGCAGCCGGATATGGCATCCCCGGCGTCGTCGTCGACGGGCAGGACGTGCTCGCGGTCGCGGAGGTGGTGCAGCACGCGGTCGAGCGCGCGCGGCGCGGCGATGGGCCTTCGCTCGTCGAGGCGAAGACGTATCGCTACTGCGAGCACGCGGAGGGTGCGGGCATGCCTTCGCACTACCGCACTGCGGAGGAAGTCGCGCGCTGGCGCGAGCGGGACCCACTCGCGCTGTCGCGCGCGCGGTTGTTGCGGGATGGCTCCGCGAGCGAGAGCGCGCTCGCGGCGCTCGAAGGCGAGGTGGAGCGCGAGGTCGGAGACGCGGTGTGCTTCGCGCGCGCGAGCGCGTTCCCGGATCTCGCCGAGGCGACGCGCCCCGCGTTCGCGAGCGAGCTCTCGCGATGAGCGCGCGCGAGCTCGGCTACGTCGAGGCGATCCACGAGGCGCAGCTGATCGCGCTCGCGAGCGATCCGCGCGTGATCCTGATCGGCGAGGACCTCGGGCTGCTTGCGACGAGGGGCGCGCCGTACGCGCCTTACGCGAAGAACCGCATCTGGAGCACGCCGATCTCGGAGAGCGGCTTCGTGGGTATGTCCGTCGGCGCGGCGCTCACGGGCCTTCGCCCGATCGTCGACCTCGTGATCTCGAGCTTCGCGTACGTCGCAATCGATCAGATCATCAACCAGGCCGGCAAGGCCGCCGGCATGTTCGGCTGGCAGCGGCGCGTGCCCGTCGTGTTTCGCGCAGGCATGTGGTACGCGCAGAACATGGCCGCGCATCACTCCGACCGGCCCTACGCCCTGTTCACGAACACGCCCGGCCTCAAGGTCGCGCTACCGGCGACGCCTGAGGACGCCAAGGGGTTGTTGCTGAGCGCGATCCGCGACGAGGATCCGGTGTTCCTCTTCGAGGACCGCAACCTGTTCGCGGCGCGCGGACCGGTGCCCGAGGGCGACGCCGCGATTCCGCTCGGCCGCGCCGCGATGCGGCGCGAGGGGCGCGACGTCACGATCGTGGCGCTCGCGGCGTGCGTCGGGCACGCCCTCCAAGCTGCCGACGCGCTGGCGGGCGAGGGCGTCAGCGCGGAGGTGATCGACCCGCGCACGCTCGTGCCGTTCGATCGCGAGGCGGTGTTCCGCTCGGTCGCGAAGACGGGAAGGCTCGTGATCGCGGACCCGGCGCACAAGACCGCCAGCTTCGCGGCGGAGATCGGGGCGCAGGTCGCCGACGAGTGCTTCGACGCGCTGAGGGCGCCGATTCGCCGCGTCTGCACGCCCGACGTGCAGATCCCGTACAGCCCTGCGCTCGAGCAAACGCTCTATCCCGATGCGGAGAAGATCGCGGCGGCGGTGCGTTCAGTGACGAGCTCGCGCTGAGCGCGGCCTCTTCGCTCAGCGCTTGCGACCCAACAGCTCAGCGATCGGCGCGACCTTGACGACGCGCGCCGCAGTCTTCGCGAGCCTCGCGTCGAGCGTCACGAACGCGTCCGCCTGACGGCGCGTCAGCGCGAGGTCCTCCGCGGCGAGCGTGTCCTTCCAGGCGAGCGTCTCGGCCATCTCCCAGGCCACGCGCTGCAGCAGGCGGTCGGCGAGCAGGCGCATGCGCAGCCTGCGCAGATGATCGAGGCGCCGCTGGGCGTCCTTGCGCGAGAGCTCGCCGCGCTGCACGACCGCGTAGAGCCGCGCGAGCACCGCGGAGCGAAGCAGCATCGGCGCGAGCAGTCGCTGGCCCGCGGCGAGCTTCGGCTCGCGCTCGGCGAGGCGCAGCGCCACGTCCGGCCCGATCACGTATCGCGTCACGCGGTGCTCCGCTTGCGAGGCCCGGCGGGAGACCCGAGTCAGCCCGTGACCGTCCGGTGTGCGGGCCTCCTCGGCCCGAGCTCGATCGGGTGCCCGACCCACGCGCCCACGTTCTCACCCGTGCGTCCGCTCGGGCCCTCCTCCAGCAAGTCGATCAGCTGCTGCGCGATCTGCGCCGGCTTCATCCACGTGCGCGCGAGCTCCGCGGGCGGCTTGCCGTCCCACAGGCCGCGCAGCATCGGCGTGTCCGTCGCGCCCATGCACAGCGCGTTCACGCGCACTCGCTTGGGCTCGAGTACGCGCGCCCACGCCTGCGTGAAGCCGTTCAGCGCCCACTTCGAGGCGTTGTACAGATCGGTCTCGGGCGAGTTGGTGCCCGGGCCCTTGGCGGGCAGCACGTAATACGTGCTGATGTGCACGATGTCGCCGCCGCCCGCGGCGACGATGTGCGGCACGCACGCTCGCGAGAGCAGCAGCACCCCGCGCAGGTTCGTGTCCATCACGAAGTCCCAATCGGCGACAGCCTTCGCGAGCGGGTCGGTCACGGGCGTGCGCCGCCACACGCCCGCGTTGTTCACGAGCGTGTCAATGCGGCCGAAGCTCGTGAGCGCGGTGTCGACGATGCGCAGTACGTCCGCCTCCTTCGACACGTCCGCGACGAGGCCGACCGCCTGGCCTTTGCCCGAGAGCCCCGCGGCAACTTCGAGCACTTCGCGCTGCACGTCGCAGACGACGACGTTCGCACCCGCGCGCACCAGCGCCGCAGCGAACGCGCGGCCGAGACCCTGGGCGGCACCCGTGACAATTGCGCTGCGTCCTGTGAGCGAGCCCATCAGTGCGGTCCCGAGATCACGTAGGGGTTTGCGCGCCGCGCGGGCAGCACGATGGGATGTCCCACCGCGGCGCCGATGTAGTCGCCGGTCCGGCCGTCGCGCATCAGGTCGAGCATCAGCCGCGCGATGTCCGCGGCCTTCATCCAGCGCGCCACCTCTTCGGGCGCGGGGTTGTGGTTGTGGAAGCTGCGCAGCATGTACGAGTCGGTCGCGCCCATGCAGAGCGCGTTCACGCGGACGTGGTGTGGTGCGAGCGCCTGCGCCCACGCGAAGGTGAGCCCGAGCTGGCCCCATTTGCTCGCGTCGTAGAGGTCCATGCCGGGGCCGCCGCCGGTGGGACGCGGCGCGATGTCCTTGAACGGGCAGGTCGGCGCGTCGTCGTGGGACAGCTCGAAAGGTGAGCCGCACGTCTGCACGTGGTCCGTGCACACGTTGACGATGTCGCCGCCGCCGCGCGCAATTAGGTGAGGGATCACCGCGCGCCCGACCAGGAACGTCCCCTTCAGGTTCACGCCAACGAGATAGTCGTAGTCGCGCTTCGTCTTCTCGAGGTCGTCGGTGGGAAGCGAGCCCGCCCACACGCCCGCGTTGTTCACGAGCACGTCGATGCCGCCGAGCTGACGCAGCGTGGACTCGACCACGCGCTCCACGTCGGCGGGCTTCGAGACATCCGCCTTCGCGCCGAACGCGCCGAGCTCGCGCGCGACGTGCACAATTTCTTCCCGCACGTCGCAGAGCGAGAGCCGTGCGCCTTCGGCGCGCAGCGCCCGCGCGATCGCATTGCCGATCCCCACCGCGGCGCCCGTGACGAGTGCGACCTTGCCGTCGAGAAACGCCATCACTGACCTCCGCTAACGACGACGGTCTGGCCCGTCGTCCACTCGCTCGCCGGCGCGGCGAGAAATACCGCCGCCGCCGCGATGTCTTCCGGCACGCCCGTGCGCCCGGCCGGAATCTGCTTGCCCATCTCCCGCGCCGCCGCTTCGTCGACGTGCAGCGTCTCCAGCAGCATCTCCGTCACCACGACGCCTGGCGCAATCGCATTGACGCGAATCCCGAGCGGCGCGAGCTCCACCGCGAGTGTGCGCGTCATCTGCATCACGCCCGCGCGCGCCGCGCCGTAAGGCCCGAAGCCGGGGGACGGCCCGAGACCCGCGACCGACGCGATGTTGATCACGCGCCCGCCGCGTGTGCCGAACTTGCGCGCGGCAGCCTTGGTCCCCCACCAGAGCGTCTTCAGATTGAGATCGATCAGTGTGTCCCAGTTCGCTTCCGTGATCTCCGCGAGCGCGTGCATCTGGCGGTCGAGGTTGCCGCCCGCGTTGTTGACCCAGATCGCGAGCGGTCCGAGCTGCTTCTCCGCTTCTTCGGCGAGACGATCGATCGCAGGGAAGTCGAGCACGTCGGTCGGCACGACGGCGGCGCGGCGCCCTCGCTTCGCGATCTGCGCCGCGACTTCGTCGAGATCGGCCCTCCGACGTGCTGCGAGCGCGACGTCGGCACCGCACTCCGCGAGCGCGATCGCGATGGCTCGTCCGATGCCTTTCCCCGCGCCGGTGACGACGGCGACTTCCCCGTCGAGGCGGAACTTCTCGAGAATCCCCATGCGTCGCCTCGCGATGTGTTATGGCTTCGGCGCTGCGAACAGGAGCAGCAGGTTGCCGGGCATGTGGTTGTAGATGCCGTAGCCAGAGGACACCGCGAGCAGGCCACCCTGCGCAACTGGGGCCGCGGCGCCGCCGAGCGAGCCGCCGCGCGCAATGTCGCCGGTGATCGTGGCGTGTTCGTGCGTAGTGTCGTGCGACCAGAGCACCGCGCCGGTGCTCGCGTCGTGAAGGCGCAGCACGCCGTCCATGCCGCCCGCAGCGACGACGTCGCCGAGCAGCGTGATCGCCTGCGAGATGCCGGCGTGGCAGAACCTGCGCTCGCCGCAAACGTCCGTGGGCGCGGGCGCGTACCAGCGCGCCTTGCCGGTGAGCGCGTCGAGCGCGTGGACGCCCGGCCGCGAGGGCGAGTCGTAGACGCGGCCGTCCGCCATGTCGGTGATCGGGACGTAGACGGTGCTTGCATCGGCGGCCATGCCGAAGTGTACGCCGCCTTGGATTCCGCCGCGGCCCACCTTCGTCTTCCACACGAGCCTTCCGGTGTCGGGATCGAGTGCGTGCACGTCGCCGGATTTCTGCCCGGCTATGACGAGCTGCTCGCCGTTGGCCCCCGTGAAGAGCAGGGAGCCCGCGCCGAAGTCGAAGTCCGGGCCCTTCTCGGGCGGGCAGCTGTCCGGCGTCGCGGTGTCGCACGCGGTGTTCCACACGTCGTTCGCGGTTCCCTGATAACTCCAGCGCACGGCGCCGCTCGCGAGATCCATCGCCATCACCGCATCGCTCGTGAGCGTCGCCGGCGACGACATGTTTTCGCCCGTGCCGACATAGAGTTGGCCGCGCGCCGCGTCGATCGCGGGCGTGTTCCACACGGTCGCACCGGAAGGCCCGTACATGTCGGTGCCAGATCTGTTTTGGCTCTGCACGACCGCGGGCTCCGCGATCGTCGGCGTCTTCCAGAGCAGCGCGCCGCTCGCTGCGTCGTACGTCACGACGGCGCCGGTGCCCTTGCAGCACTCGTACTTGGGGTCGACCGCGAGCGCGACTTCGAGAGACGAGAGCGGCACGTGCAGGCGGCCGCCGTGCAGCGCGGGCGTACCGGTGATCGTCGCGTTCGGGTGATCGTCGACGCGCTGGCGCCAGGCCAGCGCGCCGTTCGTCGCGTCGATCGCGTAGACGTTGCCGAGCACGTCGCCGAAGTAGGCGCGCGGCCGCGCGCTCGCATCGCCCGCGCGCCACGGCGAGACGGCGATGCCCGTGCGCACTTCGCCGCTCGCGGCGAACTCCCAGCGCGCGCACCCCGTCTCGACGTCGATCGCGTAGACGCCGCCGTCGTGGCTGCCCACGAGCAGCGCGCCACCGGCGAAGGTCGGCTGTGAGCGCATGCGGTTCGCGCCGGGGAAAGCGAGCGCCCATTTCAACTCGAGGCGCGCCGCGTTGGCGCGCGTGATGCCGCCGTCCGCGGCGGAGATGTTGCGCGTGTTCGCGAGATCTTGGCCCCAGCCTACGGCGCGCGGTGGCTGCGAAAAGTCGAAGCCGCTGCGCTCGGGGCCGCAGCGCGGGATCGGCTTCGGGCCCGCTTCCGCGAGCGAGTGGCCCGTGACGTACTCAGCTACTTCGGCGCGCTGGGCGGCCGTGAGCGCCGCGGCGTGGGCGCGCATGACTCCGGTCTCGAGCGCGGCGAGCACACTGCGAGGTGTCATCAAGCCGATCATGTCGCGGTGCGGCGCCTTCGCGACCGCGCCGTTGTGACAGCTCGCGCAGTGCTGGTCGTAGAGCGCTCTGCCGGGCTGGGCCTCGCGCCCCTTCTGGTCCGCGACGATCCCCTGCATGCGGTTGGCGCTGGCGGGCTTCGCGACGGGGCCGGCGGCCGAATCTCCAACAGCTGGTCCCGCGGTGCAGGCCGGGAGAGAGGCTGCCAGGGCGAGGGCGGCGAGGCACGCGGCAGCGCTCGAACGGTATGCGGGCGAAAGCTCGGGCACGCGGGCTCCTCCGCGCGCGACGGTACACCGCATGCTGGGCGATTCGCGCGGGGCGGACGCGAAGCGCGAGGCGGCTGCGCAACAATCCCCCACGGCGAGGAGGCGAGAGCATGGCGAGCGTCGTGCGAGCCGAGATCGTCGAGCCGTTCATCGCGCTCGTGACGATCGACAATCCGCCCGCCAACGCGCACGGGCGCACGTGCCGGAGGAGATGGCGGAGAGCTTCGACGCGATCGCCGACCGTGACGACGTGCGCGTCGCGATCCTCACCGGCGCGGGCACGGTCTTCTGCGCCGGCGCCGATATCAAGGCGCGCAGCGGGCGCCCGCCGCAGCCCGGCGAGCATTGGCACACGAGCCACGCGGCGCGCGAGGCCTACCACAGCGTGCGCGAATCCGTGAAGCCCGTGATCGGCGCGCTGAACGGCGCCGCGCTCGGCGGCGGCCTCGCCTTCGCCGCCTCGTGCGGGGCGCTCATCGCCGCGGAGTCCGCCTGCCTCGGACCACCGGAGATCGACGCGGGCTTGTTAGGCGGCGGTCGCCACGCCCAGCGCTTGTTCGGGCACTCGCGGCTGCGCGCACGATGCTCACCGGCTACCGTGTGTTCGGCCCCGAGTTGTATCGCCTCGGCGTGGTGGAGGCGTGCGTGCAGGCGGAGGAGCTGACGCCGACAGCGCTGGCGCTCGCGCGCGAGGTGGCGGCGAAGAGCCCCTTCGCGATCAAGCGGGCGAAGCACGCGTTCGACACGATCGAGGATTTGAGCCTGCGCGACGGCCATCGCTTCGAGCAGACGATGACGGGCCAGCTCTCGCAGACCGAGGATTCGAAAGAGGCGATGCGCGCGTCCGTCGAGAAGCGCAGGCTCGAGTTCGAGGGGCGCTGACATGGCGGTCTTCGATGCGAGCGACTGGATGATCGTGTGCGGCCTCGGCGCGATCTGGCTCGGCGTGCAGATCGTGATCGTGGGCCGCCCTCCGCGCGTCCTGCGCCGCGGGCCGCAGCCGACCGCTCCGAAGGGAACGCCCGAGGCATTCGGCCTGTTCTGGATCGACCAGTACGGCTTCATCGGACTCGCGCTGGCATTGGGCGGCGCGCTCGCCGCGCTCGTCGGTGCGCTGCGATGAGCGCCGCCATCACCGCGTGCTACGCCGGCGTGCTCGGCCTGCTCGCCGTGCTCCTCGCGAACAACGTGCTGTTCGTGCGCCTGCGCGCTGCGAAGCAGCCGAAGTGGAAGCCCGACGCCGCGCTGCGCGTGCAGGCCAACTTCGTCGAGAACGTGCCGCTCGCGCTCGTGCTGCTGCTGCTCCTCGAGCTGCGGGGCGCGAGCGCGGCCGCCCTGCACGCGTTCGGCGCGAGTCTCGTCGCGTGCCGCGTGCTGCACGCCTGGGGCCTCGGCAGCTACGAAGGGGCGAACTACCCGCGCCTCGTCGGCGCGCAAGGCACGTTTCTCCTGCTCTCGATCATGAGCGCCGCGCTCGTGTATGGCGTGCTGAAACCGTAACAAGCGAAGGAGGTCTGATGGCCACGTTCGGCAAGTACTCCACCTTCCAAGTCGCGTACCTGGTGAACGACATCGAAGAATCGATCTGGAGATGGCACAAGCTCTACTGCGCAGGCCCGTTTGTGATCGCGCCGCACCACAAGACCGATCGCTTCCAGTACCGAGGCACGCAGCAGGAGGCCGACGTCTCGTATGCGTTCGGCTACTCGGGCGACATCATGATCCAGTTCATCCAGCAGCACGACGAGACGCCGTCGATCTACCGCGACATGTACAAGCGCGGCGAAGAGGGCTTCCACCACAGCGGCATTCTGGTGCACGACTGGGAAGACGAGTGCAAGCGAATGACGGACATGGGCTTCGTGAATGCGTGCGAGCTGTACGCCGACGACGTGAACGCGGCCTACTTCGACACGCGCAGCGTCAACGGCGGCTTCACCGAGCTGCACGGCGACCCGCCGCACATCCTGGAGAGCTTCAAGAGCTGGCGCGACGCGCACGCGAAGCACAAGCCCGGCGACAACCCGATCATGCGGCGCTGAGGAAGATCCACGACCGCATCAGGAGGAGCTCCCAATGACTCGTATCTCGAAGCTCGACCCGAAGGACTGGGATCCGGAGATTCGCGCGATGGCGCGGCCCGAGACGGCAACGCCGCTGGAGCAGGGGCTGATGCGCATGTTTGCCCACCGGCCCGCGCTCGCGAAGGGCATGATGCAGTTCGCCGGCGCGCTGAAGGCGAACCGCACGCTCGGCGAGCGGCTCGTGGAGTTGGTGCGGCTGCGCGTGGCGTTCCACAACCAGTGCCGCAGCTGCATGGCGATCCGCTACCGCGATGCGGTGGCCGACGGCGTCACGGAAGACCTCGTGTGCTCGCTCGAGAGGCCGCACGACGCGCCGGACCTGACAGACGCGGAGAAGGCCGCGCTCGCCTACGCCGACGCGTTCGCGACCGATCACCTTGCCGTGAACGACGCGACCTTCGATCGCCTGCGCAAGCACTTCAGCGAGCCTCAAATCATCGAGCTCGGCATGACGATCGCGTTCTTCGTCGGCTTCGGCCGCCTCGCCGCGACGCTCGACATGGTCGAGGAGCTGCCCGAGCGCTTCCGAGACCACAGCCAGCGCATCGCGCCGTGGGGCGAGGAGTCGATTCTGGTGCGCTGAGTCACGCTACGGACCGGGGACGTTCTTGCTCAACTCCTCGCACGCCGACGGTCTCGCTCCGAGACGACCGCAGCGCGGTCGCCGGCTCGGTCGTCGAGTTGCGCAAGAACGTCCCCAAACTCTTGCGTAACTCGCTCAGCGAGGCCTGGCACCTTGAGGCACGGCGCTGGGGGTCGCCCACTCGCGCCGCTGTGCCTGCGGCGCCGCAACCCAGCCGCAGAACTGCGGATCGGCCTCGCGGATCTCGCCCTCGACCCATTGGCCGTCGCGCTGGAACAGGCCCCACTTGCCCGCGTGCTCGACGCGTACGGTGCCGTCCGGCATCGCGATGTAGAGCGCTCCGCCGAACGGGTGCTTGAGTCCGCCGCTCATCGCGTCTGCTCCCTTCGCGCGCGCTCCTTCTTCTCGCCTTCCTCGACGAACTCTCCGAGGCGATGGTGGAGCCAGCGCACCTTGGATTCCTGATAACTCGCGAGCGACACGCCCGGCTTGTAGGTCGACTCGAGGCCGAGCTGCACCTTCGGCATGTTGAAGAAGTCCTGCTCGAACACCTTGCCGAGGAAGCCGAGCCGCGAGGACCACGGCTCGTCCGACGCGAGCCAATAGATCTTCGCCGGCGGAGGCCGCTCGCCCTCGAACGGGGCGAGCATGATGCACTCCATGATCGAGCTGCGATGGTCGGTGCCGTTCGGACGGAAGCGGTAGACGATGCCGTTGAAGGCGCCCCACGGATGGAAGTTCGGGAACACGGTGTAGTCGATACTGTCCACGAGCTCCGCATCGCAGTACTCGTCGGCGCGCTTTCCTGCGCGCGGGCGAAGCATCTCGCGCACGCGCTCGGCGCGGAACGCGCGCACGCTCATGCCCTCGGGAATCTTCGGAACCTCGTCGCCTTCGCGCAGGTCGAGGCCGTAGCGGAGCTGCTGCTCCTGCGTCGGCGGGCTGTCGAGCAGCAGCGGCGAGAACGTGCCGCCCGGCGTGATCACGCGCGCGCAGTTGCGCCACACGTCCACCTGCGAGTTCGTGTCGCCGAGGCTCATCAGGATTTGCGGGTGCGTGGCGTTCACGTGGTAGGCCTCGCAGAACGCCTCCTGCGCGATCTTCCAGTTCGCGGGCGCGATCTTCGCGGTGTGCGACTCGATGTAGAGCGTCTCGGGCTTCCAGCGCTCGAATTGCGAGCGCATGTCGGCGATGAAGTCGTCGAACGGCTCGCAGTCGCGATCGGGGTTGATGAAGATGAAGCCGCCCCAGCGCCCGACCGGCAGCGACGGCAGCGCGAACTCGTCGTCCTCGATGTACTTGAAGTCCCAGCGCGCGGGGATGTCCTTCAGCTTGCCGTCGAGGTCCCAGCAGAAACCGTGGAACGCGCAGCGCAGCTCCGAAGCGCGGCCGTCGTACTCCTTCAGCATGCGCCCGCGGTGAAGGCACGCGTTCGGGAACGCGCGCACGTCGCGCGACGGCGTGCGCACCACGAGGAACGACATGCCGGCGATGTCGTACTTGTAGTAGTCGCCCGGCTCCGGGATCTCCTCCTCGCGGCAGGTGTATTGCCACACGCGCTTCCAGAGGTACTTCACCTCCTTCTCGGCCCACTCGCGCGAGATGAAGCGCTCGATCGAGACGTCCTCGTCGCCGAAGTCCATAGGCGACTGCAGGCGCAGCACCGGCGGCACGGGATGCGTGTCAGCGTCGAGCAGCTGCTGGTAGGTGACACCGGGCGATCGCGTCATCGTGTTCGGGTCGAGCGGGCGCGGGCGCCTCGTCATGGGTCTCCTCGCTTCGTGCAAAGCCACTAGGG
>CAYWRY010000101.1:0-15611 GCA_964460485.1 uncultured Spirochaetales bacterium | reverse complement strand
GCGTGCTCCATCACCCGATGATCCCCGACCTCGCCGGCCTCTCGTCCTTCGCGGGCGCCTGCTTCCACAGCGCGCGCTGGGATCACTCGGTTCCCCTCGACGGAAAGCGCGTCGGCGTGATCGGCACCGGCTCGACGGCGATCCAGATCACCGGCGCGCTGGTGCCGCGCGTCGCCAAGTTCTCGCTGTTCCAGCGCACCGCGCAGTGGATCGCGCCGCAGGAGAATCCGCCGTACAGCGAGGAGGAGAAGGCCGCTTACCGCCGCGATCCGCAGGGGCTGCGCGCGATGGCGGCGGAGATGACGCGCGTCTTCCACGAGACCTTCTCGAACGGCGTGGTGGACGCGAACTCCGAGCAGATGCGGAACCTCGAGCAGACCTGCCGCGAGCACCTCGAGAGCGCGGTGAAGGACCCCGTCCTGCGCGAAAAGCTGCGACCGAACTACCGCGCCGCGTGCAAGCGCCTGATCATCTCCGGAGACTTCTATCCGGCGATCCAGCAGCCGAACGCCGAGCTGGTGACCGACGCCATCGAGCGCATCGAGCCGAGAGGCGTACGCACGAAGGACGGCCGCGTGCACGAGCTCGACGTGCTGGTGCTCGCCACCGGCTTCCGCGTCGACCGCTTCCTGCGCCCGATCCAGGTGACGGGCCGCGACGGCATCAAGCTGAACGACGTCTGGTCGCTGCGGCCGAACGCGTATCTGTCGATCTCGATTCCGCAGTTCCCCAACCTGTTCATGCTGAACGGCCCGAACGGCCCGGTGGGCAACTTCTCCCTGATCACGATCGCCGACATGCAGCTCCACTACATCCTGCAGCTCGTCGAGGAGATTCGCGCCGGCCGCGCGCGCGAGGTGAGCGCGCGCGATTCTGCGATGGCATCGTTCAGCGCGGAGTTCGACGCCGCGGCCAGGAACACGATCTGGGCGACCGGCTGCCGGAGTTGGTACCTCGACGCGCGCGGCATCCCGGCGGTGTGGCCGTTCACGTACCAGCGCTTCGTCGACGAGATGAAGGGCCCGAAGCTCGAGGCGTACGAACTGCGCTGAGGCGCGCGCGGATGCCGTGCGCCGCGCTCAGCCGATCACGCCGTCCTCCGCGAGCTTCGCCAGCTCGTCGTCGCCGAGGCCGAGGCGCGTCAGCTCCTCGAACGTGTGCTCGCCGGCCGCCGGCGCGGGGCCGCGCACGCCTACGTCGGCCCCGTACAGCTTGAAGGGCGTGTCCAGCGTCTCGAAGCGCCCGAGCGTCGGACTGTCCACCGACGTGAACCAGCCCATCTCCCGCGCCTGCGGATCGTCGATCACGTCGGGGAGCGTCGCGACGGGCGCCCAGATGAGGCCGTGCGCATCCATGCGCTCGGCCCACTCGGCGCGCGTGCGCGTCGCGAAGATCGCGTCGAGCTGCGCGGTGAGCTCGCGCGAGCCCTCGCGGCGCTTCGCGAGGCTGTCGTAGCGCGGGTCGTTCGCCCATTCGGGCCGCTCGATCGCGGCGCAGAACTTCGGCCAGTAGGGATCGGGCAGCGGCATCACGAGCAGCACCCACAGCCCATCCTTCGCCTGATAGCTGTTCCAGATCGGGTTGGCGGGCTGGACGCGCGTGTGACGGCTCGGCTGCTCGCGCGCGACGAGGGCGGCCTGCATGTCCCCGGCGAGGGTCCACATGCCTGTGCCCTGGAGCGTGACCTCGACGTGCTGCCCTTCGCCGGTGCGATCGCGCAGGCGCAGCGCCGCGAGCACGGCGGCGAGAATGTTCAGCGCGGTGGTGTGGTCGCCCTGGCCGCCGCGGCAGAGCGGGGGTGGCGAAGGCGGCTCCCCGAGCAGACTCATCAGGCCCGAGCGCGCCCAGAACGCGGCGTAGTCGAAGCCGGGGCGGCCGCGATCGGGCCCGCGCGCGCCGTAGCCGCTGAACGACGCGTAAATCAGGCGCGGGTTCACGGCGCGCACTTCCTCGCAGGTGAGCCCATACTTCTCGCGGCGCGGCTGCACGAGGTTGGTGAGGAAAACGTCCGCGCTGCGCGCGAGGCGCTTCACCAGCTCGGGACCGCCTGGCTTGTCCAGGGAGACCGTGACCGAGCGCTTGCCGCGGTTGTCCAGCTCGAAGGCGTAGTTCCCCGCGAACGCGTGCTTGTAGCCCATCGAGTTCAGCAAGAAGCCGCGGTACACGTCGCCGCCCGGCGGCTCGACCTTCACCACGTCGGCGCCGAGGTCGGCCATCAGCGCGGCGGCCGCGGGCGCAGCCAACCAGTTCGCGACCTCGAGCACGCGGATTCCTTCGAGCGGTGCGGCCATGCGCAGTCTCCGGATGGGAGGCGCATTCTATGCTGCGTCCGCTCCGCGCAGTGCAGCCATCTGTGCAGCCCGGCGTCATCTGCGGACACCGCGGCGTGATAGGGTGCGCCGATGCCGACGCCCGAACGCGATCTCACGAAGCGCGATCCGCTCGAGGACTTCGAAGCCCGCGAGCTGACCTTCCTCGACGAGCAGAAGCGCGCGTTCGTCGCGGGCGGCGGGCCTGCCGTGTTCCGCCAGCGCCTCTGCTAGCCGCTCAGGCCCGCGAGCCGCGGCGCTCGGCTTCCTGCTTGAGCCACGCGCCGAGGCCGCCGACGCAGGGCCCGAGCGCCGTGAGTCCGTACTGCAGCCCCGCGCCCTTCACCTGCGGAGCGAACGCCGCGAGCACGAGCAGCGCGCCCAGCGCCATCAACCCGATTCCGATCCCGCGCATGACCAAGCCTCCTCCCGAGAAGCTGCGGTGAACGAGAGCACGAATCGTGCCGGAGCGAGCACGCCGCTGCGCGCATGGCTCGGGCGAGGCGACGACGCGCGGCGGCAACGCGGCGACGCGCTCCGTCACTTCTGCATCGGGGTTGCGCACGCGCTACGCGGGGTAGAAGGTTGCCGCGCAACTCGTTCGCAACCGCCGTCGAGTTGCGGCGCGCCGAGGATGCGGGCCGAAGCTGCCCGAGTTCCCCGTCAGACCCGCTTCGCCTCGAACATCGAGAGGCGGCCGAAGGCGGTGCGCACGCTCGTCGATTCGCCGGCCTCTGCGAGCCCCGCGTCGCGCATGAGGGCTGGAAGCAAGCCCGCGAGGTTGTCCTCCATCCGGTCGCCGTGATGGATCAGGTGGGTGAGCAGGCGGTCGACGCGGCCGTGGGGCGGGCCGAAGTCGAGCACGTGCAGCGTGCCGCCGGGGCGCAGCACGCGCCTCACCTCGCGCAGGGTCGCGAGCTTCTCGTCGCGCGTCAGATGGTGGAGCACCAGCGAGGAGAGCACGCGATCGAAGGCGCCGTCCGCGAAGGGCAGCGCGTCGCCGAAGCCCTGCTCGAAGCGGATCGACACGCCGGCGCGCGCCGCCTTGCGTCGCGCGCGATCGAGCGCCTTCGGGTCGGGGTCGAGCGCGGAGAGCTGCACGCGCGGATGGCAGTCGACGATCAGCATCGAGAGCGAGCCCGTTCCGCAGCCGAGATCGAGCACACGGTCGCCGTCGGCGAGCGCGGCGCACCGCACGAGCTCACGGCGCGTGCGGTCGTTGCGCATCACGAGCTTCACGAGCGGGTCGTAGAGCGGAAGGAAGAGTTCGTGGCTCGCGGCGGGGACGTAGTGGCGCTCGGCGTGGGGCATCGAGCTCCCGGAGAGGGCGCGAGGGGGTCGCGCGATGGCGTGGGCGCGACGGCCGTCCTCGCGCGGCACGCCAGCTCTAGCCCGGCCGAGGCGACCGAGCCACTCGGGCTCGACGGTTCGCTCCGACGCGCCGCGGGCAAGCGCCGCACCCAAGCTGCCCCACTCTTCGACAGCCGGTCGCGGCGATCTTCGCGGAGCGCGCTGGCGGCATGGCCCCCTTCTTGCTCACGTCCCGGCGGAGCCCGCACAGCGGGAGGAGGAGAGGGCATGAGGCGACGAGTTCCCGGGATCCTGTTGGCCACCGCGTTCGCGAGCGCGGGCCTTTGCGGCTGCGCGACGACGAGCGACGTCGACGCGCTCGCGGCGCGCGTGACGGCGCTCGAGCAGAAGACCGCAGCGCTCGAGACGGACGCGAGCGCGCTCGAGGCGAAGATCGCGAACGTGGATGCGCGGGCGGCGGCGGCGGAGGCGAAGGCGGCCGAGGCGACTGCGAAGGCGGCGGGCGCCGAGGAGCAGGCGGCGGCCTCGGCGCAGAGCGCGAACGACGCCGCGCGCCGCGCCGACGCGATGTTCAAGAAGTCCGTCTCGAAGTAGCGGCGCGCTCAGTCCGCCAGCACGGCGAGGGCGACGGGCTCGCCGCGCGCCGCGTCGATCGTCTCGCGCAGGCGCGCGAGCGTCGCCGCGTCGTCGACGCCGAGCGCGGCGAGCCGCTCGGCGGCGCGCGCGAAGCGATCGGGCTCGCGCTCGTAGCGATCGGGGTGCGCCTCCACGTACAGGATCGGCCCGCGCCGCCCGAGCTTCACCGTCTGGTAGAGCAGCCGGATCCGCGTGCCAGGCTTCGTGCGCTCGTAGACGCGCTCGATCGCGTCGTTGTAGAGGCGCAGGCAGCCGTGCGTCGCCTCGCGACCGATCGACCAGCGGTTGTTGGTGCCGTGGATGCCGTAGCTCGTGTTCCCGATCGTGAGCCAGTAGGGGCCGAGCGGGTTGTCAGGACCGGGCGGAACCTCGTCGGGCAGCTCCGGCTTCTCCGCGCGGATCGACTCGGGCACGTGCCACACCGGATCCTTGCGCTTTCCCCCGACGCGAAACTCGCCGATCAGCGAAGGATCCAGCTCGTCGCCGATCGCCAGCGCGAACACCTCGGGCTCGCTGCCGCCCGCGCCCCAGTCGTAGAGCTGAAGCTCCGGCAGGTTCACGACGAGGCCCTCGGGCGGCGCGTCGGGCAGCACGTGCCAGGTGGGGAGCTGAACCACCGCGCCCACCGGAGGAATCCACGGGTCGAGCGTAGGATTCAGGTGCTCGACGCGTTCGAAGCCGAGGCGGTGGCGGACGGCGACGTCGAGCAGCGTGTCGCCGTCGCGGACCACGTCGTGCGTGGGCGCGCCGACCAGCGCGGCGAGCCGCGGCGGCGCGGGCTCGGCGGCGGCGAGCGGCGAGGCGAGCACGAGCGAGAGGAGCAGCAGGGCGGTGCGAATCTCGGGTCCCCTCCTGCGCACGCTCTCGCGAAGCAAACAACGCACCGCCGCACTATCGGGCTTGCTGGCGGTGTGCGCGATCCTCGCGGGCGCGCTGCTCGGGTGCGCGCCGCTGGTTGCGCCCGAGACGACGGCGCCGCGCGCGCCAGCGCCGCCGCCTTCCATCGCGCCGCCACCTCCGCCTCCCACGGCCGCACCCGACCCGCGCACCCTCCCGTGCGAAAACGTCGCGCGCATCGAGGTGCGCAAGCGCGAGCGCGTGCTCGACGCGTGGTGCGAAGAGGGCGGCCTGCGCAGCTTCGCCGTCGCGCTATCGCGCAATCCCGAAGGCGCGAAGCGCGCGCGCGGCGACGAGCGCACGCCCGAGGGCGACTACCAGATCGCAGGCCCCGCGCGCGCGAGCCGCTTCCATCTCTTCCTGCCGATCGACTACCCGTCGATCGCGGACGCCGACTTGGCGCTCGCCGAGCGCCGCATCTCCCAGCGCACCCATCGCGCCATCCTCGCCGCGCACGCCGCCGGCCGCATGCCGCCGCAGGACACGCGGCTCGGCGGGTTGTTGGGTTTCCACGGCGAGGGGGAGCGCTGGCGGGGAGATCTCGATCTCGATTGGACCGAGGGATGCGTGGCGCTCGCGGACGAGGCGGTGGATTGGCTCGCGAAGCGCGTCAGGCGGGGGACGGCGGTGCGGATTCGCCCGTGAGGCCGACAGCGCGCGTGGGGCTGCCGCGTGCGTGGCTCAGGGCAGTGCCTAGGCCGCGGCCGTCCTCGAAAGGGTCCGTATTCCGCCGCCCGCGGCTCGCGCGCGGAATCGCCCGCATCTGCTCGCGTAACCGACGGCGTCTGACCCCTTCCGGTTACGCGGGCGGGCGCGGGACCGAGAGCTCCACGCAGGTTCCGGCGCCGAAGGACCGCACGCGCAGGTCGGCTCCGAGCCGGCTCGCGCGGAAGCGCATGTTGGCGAGGCCGCGGCCTTCGGGCGCGTCGCTCGCGAAGCCTGCGCCGTCATCCTCGATCGCGATCACGACGCGCCGCTCGCCCGCTGTGGTGCTTTCGCTCGTCGCGATGCGAATGCGCCGCGCCTTGCCGTGCGAGATCGCGTTCGCGATCGCCTCCTGGCAGATGCGCAGCAAGTCGAGGGCTCCCTCCGCCGAGAGTGGGCCGAGCGGCGGCACGTCCGCGAGCCGCCACTCGAGCGCGACCCCCGATCGCTCGAGGCGCGGCGCGAGCCGGTCGCCCAGCACGGCGAGGATGTCGTCCACCTCGCGCACCGCTGGATCGAGCGAGTCGATGGCGAGGCGCATGTCTTCGAGCGCCGCGCGCAGCGTCTCGACGATCTGGTCGGGCGACGCCGAGCGCCGCTCGACCAGCGAGATCGCGCGCACGAGGCTCGAGCCCACGCCGTCGTGCATCTCGCGCATCAAGCGCTCGCGCTCCTCGGCGACGGCCGCGCTGCGCTCGGCGCCGCGCAGCCTCGCGAAGCTCGCATCGAGCTCCGCGTGCTTTTCGCGCACACGCTCGGCGAGCTGCGCGCGGGCGATCTCGGCTTCACGAAACGAGCGCGCGAAGCGGAGCAAGAGCGTCGCCGCGAAGCCCGCGATCAAGAGCGGAGCAATCAGCGGCATGCCGTGCACGGTGGGCTGCGCCACCCAGCCGAGCTGGATCGCGAAGTCGCGTCCGAGGATTCCCAGAATCGCCGCAGCGAGGCCGACGTGAAGCGCGACGAGCGTGCGGTGAACGCGACGCGCATACGCGAGAACCGGCGCGAGCGAGTAGGCGGCAGTCGCGACGGCGCCGATCCCGAGCAGATTGAACCAGCGGTGGAAAAGGTGATGGGGCAGCGCGAACAGGGGAAGCGCGGCCAACGCGAGAAGGGCGAACGCGCGCTCGAGGCGCGCGCGGCGCCAGCCCGCGAGGCGATGCGCGAACACTGCGAAGACCGGCGCCGACGCGATGGCCGCGACGCCGCCGATCGCCTCCCAGCTCTGCGACGCGATCGGGATGTCGCGCACGTGGTAGCTGAGGTTCTGCACGCCGAGCAGCGCGCTCGCGACTCCGAACCAGCCGTAGGTCGCGTCGCGCGCGCCGATCCACAGCACCGCCATCACGAATGCGATCACGACGGCGAGCAGCGATGCGGCGCGCGGCGCCTCTACTTGCCAGAAGAAGCGCGTGCGCTCGAGCGGCGCAAGCGCGGCGAGCGATCCCGCGCGCACCGGACCGAGCCCCCCATAACAATCCGGCAGCCGGTAGAGCTGCACGTGGATCTCGTTCTCGCCCGGGTGCAGGAGCCGCGCTGAGAAGTCGAAGAGCAGCGGGCGGTGCCAGTTCTGCGCGACCGGCGGTGTCATGCGCCCGCCGCTCCCGATCCACTCGCCATTCACGAACACGGCCGCGTTCATGCTGGCGTGCTCGAGGTAGATGGCCTGGCGCTCGGCGGGCAGCTCGTCGATTTGCCAGACGAGCCGATACCAACCCAGGCCGCTCGCTCCGGGGCGACGCTCGTCCCATCGGTCCGGGAGCGACAGCGCGCTCCACTCGCCGTCGCCAAACGCAGGCGGCGCCGGCTCGCCGCCGAGACGGAAGGTCGCGGCATCGAGTAGGTCTTGCGCGTTCGCGGCGGTGGCGAACGACGCGAGCGCGGCCGCTAGCAGCGCGCTGGCAGCCTTCATTCCCCCATCCGTAGCAACCCGCGCTGCACGGCCTCGTATACCGCCTCGGTGTGGCTCGACACTTCGAGCTTCTTGTAGAGGCGGCGCACGTGCGTGGTGACGGTGTGCGCGGAGATTCCGAGCAGGCCCGCGATCTCCGGCACGCGAAAGCCCTTCGCGATCAGCCGTAACACCTCGACCTCACGGCCAGAGAGAGCGGGCGGCTCCTCGCCGTCGACGCTTGCCGCGACGGGCGCGTCGCTGCGAAAGCGACGCAGCAGATGCCGCGCGATCGCCGGGCTGATCGGCGAGCCGCCGACCGCGAGCTCGAGCAGCGCGCGCGCGATCTGCTGCGGCGTGCCGTCCTTCAGCACGTAGCCGGCGGCGCCCGCTTCGAGCGCGGCGATCACGCTGCGCTCGTCGCCGAACACCGTCATCACCATGATCTCCGTGCGCGGCGACTCGCGGCGAGCGAAGCGGATCAGCTCGGTGCCGCGCGCGTCGGGTAAACCGAGGTCGACGGCGAGCAGGTCCGGCGAGACGAGCGGGAGCAGGCGCATGCCCTCGGCGCACGTCGCCGCGACGCCGACGAGCGAGAGGCGCGGCTCGCCACGGATCACCTCCGCGAGGCGCGCCGCGGTCTCGCGCTCGTCTTCGACCAGGAGCACGCTGTGCTGAGGCATGCGGAATCTCGCGCCAGGCGGGATCGCTACTTCGCCGAATTCATTGGTTCGCCCGATCCTACTCAGGGAGCGCGGAGAAATGCGAGCGCGCATGTCCCCTCGTCGGGGGACCCGTCGCATCGGAACGCGATAGCACCATGATGCGGGAGGTCGGCCCATGCGCTTTGCGTCGCTCGCTTCGGTTGCTCTCTGGGTCGCTCTCGCCGTCGAGGCTTCGCACGCCGCGTCGATTCACGTCATCAATGCCGGCGTGCAGGGGGCCGTCGGGGTCGTGGACGCGATCAACGCGCTCGGCTCGCTGGGCCATTCCGTCAGCACGGGGGGCACACTCGCGGACTACGGCGCGTTCGATCAGGTCTGGGACCTTCGATATCAGACGAACCTCGTCGCGCAGGACGGGACCGCGCTCTCCGCCTACCTCGCCGCTGGCGGGCGTGTGCTCGTCATCGGCGAGAACCCGAACTTCGACGCTCAGCGCAACGCGAGTCTGCTCACGTTCTTCGCCGCGGTGGGCGCAGGAAGCGTCTCGTACAGCAGCACTGTCGCGTCGAACTCACAGACGTTCACGGCTGCGGGCGCGGCGCTGAATGGGCCGAACGCGCTCGCGAGCGTGAGCTTCCTCGGGGCGCGCAGCGTGTCGAGCCCTGGCAACGGGTTCTTGGCGACCGAATTCGCGTCCGGCCTCGGCTCGATCGTGGCCTGGGATTTCGGCGACATCGCCGGGTCGCCGCAGGCGCGCATGGTCGCGCTGTGGGACATCGACGCCTTTCGGGCGACGACCGGCAACGGCACCGCGTGGGTCGAGAACCTCGTGAGCTACCTCGGCGCAAACGCGAGCGTACCGGAGCCGGCGCCAGCCGCGCTCGGATGCGCCGCGCTCTGCGCGCTTGCCGCGATGCGGAGGCGCCGCGGCGTCTAGAACGCGACTGACGTCGCAGGATCGCGAGGAGCGCACGCGGCCGTTTCTGCTTCTCGCGGCGCTTCTCACGCTGACGCGCGTTCGTTTCTGGTGAGCTGCCGAGCGATGGCCGGGCTGATCGGTGAGCCGCCCGTTGCGGATCACCTCCGCGAGCCGCGCCGCGGTCTCTCGCTCGTCTTCGAGCGAGAGCACGCCGTGCTGCGCCATGCAGATCCTCAGGTGGGGCTCGCAGACGGTCCCACTGAGCGTGGAACCCGCCACGGAGCCCTGTGTGCTGTCCCCTCGACGAGGGACACCCGCGCCACATTGCTCGCTCGCTGGCGACTCGCCCGCCAGAGAGTCGACCAGGGAGCCGTGCGAATGGTGCATCCGCAATTATTCCGAGTGGACGCTGCGCGCGTCACCCGCGCGGCGGCTCTGCTCGTCGCGATTGCGCTCGAGGCAGGGGTCGCGAACTCAGCCGCGCTGCTCGGCCTCGAGGTGGAGTCGAAGGCGCGCGATCTGGAGCTTGGCGGCGCATCGGACCTCTACGAGCCGGCCCCCGTCAGCGCGACCCAAGGTCCGCTCACGGACTCTTACGCCGCCGCGGTCACAGTGCTGGGTGGGATGGACGCGAGCGCGTTCGTCCGCGCTCACGCCGATTACGGCCTGCTGCGCGCTGAGGCGATCGCGCTGGTGGGCGGAGTCAGCACCGAGTCGAGCGCCCAGGCCGGTGCGCGGGTCAGCTTCGCCGACGACCTGGTGTTCTCGGGCGCGCCGGCGGGCACTCAAGGGACCGCGCAATTGATCCTACTGATCGACGGAAACGCGTCGATCTCGCTCACGCATCCCGCGGATTCGGGCGCTCTCGTCGACGAGGAGGTGCGGCTGACCGCGCTCTCCTCGTTCGGCTCGTTCTCGGATCTGGAGCACGTCACGACGCCTGGCGGCTACCTGGCCGGTTTCCTCGAGATCGACGTTCCCTTCGTCTTCGGCGAGGTCGTTCAGATCTTCGGTGAGGTGAATCTGAGTGCGAGCGCCTGGGCAGACGGAGACGACCAGCCTGGCGTGATCATGACCGCCGGCGCAGTCAGCGACTTCTGGTCGACCGCGCGTTGGGGCGGCATTCGCAACGTGCGCGACGCGAACGGCAACGCGCTCGCGAGCTGGGGCGTCAGCTCGGCGTCCGGCACGGATTACGTCCGTGCGTTTCCGGTACCGGAGCCCGCGCTCCCCGCACTGCTCGCGGCGGCGTACGCCGGGTCGCTCAGCGTGCGCCCATTCCGCAGGCGCACTCCGAATCGCCGACGCTGACGCGGTACGCAGCGGCGCTTCTCTGTGGAGCCCGCGCACGTCCGACCCCACCCGCCGCGAGCGCGGCGTCGCGGTGACGAAGAAGGTCTACGCCGGCGTTTCAGCGACCTGATGCTCGAGTAGCTCTTCGCCGAGGTGTGGTCGTGCGAGGACAAGCTCAGCGTCCGCGACCGGCGGCTCGCGATCATGGGGTCATCGCGCCGCCCGGTCCGAACTCCCTGATGTGACGGAGGATCCTGGCGCGCCGGGAGGGGCTCGAACCCCCGACCCCCAGGTTCGAAGCCTGGTGCTCTATCCAGCTGAGCTACCGGCGCGCGGCTGGCGGGCGAGACTAACGCAGGCGCGCGCACCTTCTCGCGATCTTCTTCGGCGGCGGTCCGCGCGGCGCGACCCGGCAGCCCCTCGGCGGGGCCCGTCGCCGGGTCGGCAGCGCCGAGGCGCTGCGTTCAGCCGGGCGGTGCCAACTCGAAGATCCATAGATACCCGGACGTCACCGCGTCCAGCGGGATCTCGCGCCCGCCGGCGTACTTGCGGCTGAGCTCCGCGAGCAGCGGCGCCACCACCGGCCCGGGCTCGATGCGCACGAGGCGGCGCTCGTACAGCTTGCCGCTGATCCGCAGCAGCATGCGCGGATCTCGCTCCGCCTCGAGCGGCCAGCGCTTCCACAGCTTTCCCCACCACGTCGTCATGTAGCCGCAGGGGATGTAGGCCTTGCCGTCGTGGTAGAGGATCCAGGTGGTGCGCGAGCGGGGCGGCTCGCGCAGCTGGAACTCCACCTCCCCGACGTCGCGCACGAAGGACCAATCGGGCTCGGGCCCGGTCGCGGGCTCGCCACTCGCGAAGGGCCCGCCCGCGAAGATTGCGATCGGGCCGTCGTGGAAGCGCGCGGCGATCGCGAGTCCGCCGATCGAGAGCACGATCACCGCGAGCGCGCTGCCGAGTAAGCGAGCGAGCGCCTTCATGCCGCCGAGCCTCCTACGTCGATGGGTTCGATGCGAACGCGCCGCGCGTTCGGAAACCCGGATGCGCTGCCTGCGCTCAGTACCCGAACACTTTCCGCAGCAGCGACGTCGTCCGCTTCGCCGGGTCGTGGCGGATCTTCTTCTCCTCCTCCGCGAGCAGCTCGTACAGCCCGTCGAGGGTCTTCTTCGTCGTGTAGTCGTCGAGGTCGAGGTTCGTCGACTCGGCGAAGGGGAGGGTGCGGTAGCTCGCGAGCACGGAGTCGTACTGCTTGCGCGCGCCTACCTTCGCCAGCGACGAGGCGACGATCGGGCGGAAGCGCGTGCGCAGCTTCTCCTCGGTCGCGCCGCGGAAGTAGTCGGTGGCGGCGGTGTCGCCGCCGCGCACGATGCCGACGGCGTCCTGCAGCGTCATGGCCTTGATGGCGTCGACGAACACCGGCTTCGCCTCGGCCGAGGCCCGCTCGGCGGCGCGGTTCATGCCCACCTCGAGCTCGTCGATCTGCTGGCCCATGCCGACTGCGCGCAGCGCTTTGCCGATCTTGCGCAGCGTCTTCGGCAGCTTGATGTGGATGCCGGGGTTGTCGAGGAATCCGCCCGGCTTCGAGGCGAGCCCGACGGCGCGATCCGTGGCGACACCGAGCGCCTCGCGCACGCCGGCGGCGTTCCAGTCGACGGCGCTCGCAGCGGTGGCGACCAGCGCGAACGACACGGCCGCTCCGCAGAAGAGCTGCTTCATGGCGCGCGCCTCCCGTGCGCGATCGCAGCATAGGACCCCGGCGGCGCGCGCCTCGTGCCGCTCTTGCGCGTGCGAGGCGAGCTCTGGACGGCGCGGGTAGAAGAGAGGCGTCGGTCCGCCCGCGGCTCTCGCCGCTACGCGGTTTCTCGGGCCGGCGCGACCTCTGCCGCTGCGGCGGGCCGCACGCTCTGCATGCGCGGGAAGTAGTCGAAGCGCTCTTCCCACGGCACCGACAGCGCGATCAGGACGCGACGCTTGGTCGCCTGCCGGCAGTCTTCGCCCTTCTCGACCGCATGGATGGTGCGTGCGGAAACCTTCGCGCGGTTCGCGAGATCTGCCTGGGTCCAGCCGCGCGCCTGGCGTGCTGCGCGAATGCGGTTCATGGGTTCGCCCTCGAGCTGGGGATGAAGGGAAAGCAACGTAGCGCCGGACTTCGCGCCCGCCCCCGAACCGCGGCTCGGGACGGCGGGTTGGCGGGGCTTCTGCGAGCCGCGCTCTTCGCAGGCGCGGCGGAGAGACGGAGCCCGAAGAAAGGGGGTGCCAACGGGTTCTGCCGCCGTCCCGAACGCGAAAAAGCCCTGGCGGATCGCCAAGTTGCCTGCATGTCTCACCGGCCGGCCCCGCGGGTAAGCAAGACCGTGCGCAGATCCTCGCCCCAGCGGTCGCGGCCCACATCCACGTCGGCGCGGCCGGGGCGAACGGCGCCCCGGTGGTGAACTTCAACGGGCAGCTCCCTGGGACCGGTCTCTTCGACGCGGACCTCACCGCCGTGCTCGCCAATCCGACCGGCAGCTACGTGAACGTCCACACCGCGACGTTCCAGGCGGGCGCGATTCGTGGGCAGCTGCCCGAGCCGGGTGCCGCGGCGCTTCCGCTCGCCGCCGCCGGGCTCGTCGCGAGGCGTTGCCCCGGCTCGTAGCGCGGCGTTGCACTCGTGCGCCTAGACTGCGCCGCGCTCAGCGCGGAGGCAGCTCGTGTCGTTCGATCTGTTGATTCGCGGTGGCACGCTCGTCGACGGCACCGGCGCGCCAGCGCGCAGCGCGGACGTCGCGATCGCGGGCGGCCGCATCGTCGAGGTCGGCCGCGTGAGCGGTACGGCCGCGCGCACGCTCGACGCCGGGGGTCTCACGGTCACGCCCGGCTTCGTCGACATCCACACGCACTACGACGGTCAGGTCACCTGGGACTCGACGCTCGCGCCCTCGAGCCAGCACGGGGTCACGACGGTGGTGATGGGCAACTGCGGCGTCGGCTTCGCGCCGGTGCGGCCAGACCAGCACGACTTCCTGATCCGACTGATGGAGGGCGTCGAGGACATCCCGGGCACTGCGCTGCACGAGGGCATCGCGTGGGAGTGGGAGACCTTCCCGCAGTACCTCGACGCGCTCGCGAAGCGGCGCTGGACGATGGACGTGGGCACGCAGGTCCCGCACGGCGCGGTGCGCGCCTACGTGATGGGCGAGCGCGGCGCGAAGAATCAGCCCGCCACGCCCGAGGACATCGCGGCGATGGCGCAGCTCGTGAAGGAGGGCGTCGCCGCCGGCGCGTTCGGCTTCTCGACTTCGCGCACGATCGCCCACCGCGCGATCGATGGGGAGCCGGTGCCGGGCACCTTCGCAGCCGAGGACGAGCTGTTCGGCATCGGCCGCGTGCTCGGCGAGCTGGGCCGCGGGATTTTCGAGCTCGCGGGCGCCGGCGCTGCGGGCGAGGACATCGCCGCGCCGAAGCGCGAGATCGACTGGATGCGGCGGCTCTCCCGCGAGATCCGCCGCCCCGTGACGTTCACGCTGCTCCAGGTGAACGCCGCGCCCGAGCTGTGGCGCGAGCAGTTCGAGCTCTCGGTGGCCGCGGCGAACGAGGGCGCGCAGATCTTCCCGCAGGTCGCGGGCCGCCCGTTCGGCCTGTTGATCGGGCACCAGACGAAGATCCATCCCTTTGGCGATCGGCCGACCTTCGCGGCGCTGCGCGCGCTTCCCTTCGTGGAGATGGTCCGCCGCCTGCGCGATCCCGACGTGAAGCGGCGCATCCTCGCGGAGCGCAACGACGCGCAGCCGTCCATGTTGTCGACCCAGTACGGCCGCACGTTCCCGATCGGCACGCCGCCGAACTACGAGCCGAGCTACGAGGACTCGATCGAGGCGCTCGCGAAGCGCCTCGGCCGCGATGCCGAGGACGTGCTCTACGACAAGCTGCTCGAGAAGGACGGCCGCGAGCTGCTGTTGATGCCGGTGCTCAACTACGCCGAGCTGTCGTGCGAGCCGATCCGCGAGATGGTGCTGCACCCGCGCGCGGCGCTCGGCCTCGGCGACGGCGGCGCGCACTGCGGGATCATCTGCGACGCGAGCATCCAGACCTTCATGCTCACGCACTGGGTACGCGACCGCGTGCGCGGGCCGCGCCTCCCGCTCGAGCTGGTGGTGAAGCGCATGACGAAGGACACCGCGGACCTCTACGGCATCGCCGATCGCGGCGTGGTCGCGCCGGGCAAGAAGGCCGACCTGAACCTGATCGACCTCGCGAACCTCGAGCTGCTGCCGCCGCGCATGGCGCACGACCTGCCGGCCGGCGGAGCGCGCTTCCTGCAGGGCGCGCGCGGTTATCAAGCGACGATCGTCTCCGGCGAGATCGTGGCGCAGAACGACGCGCCCACCGGCGCGCTGCCGGGCCGCCTGCTGCGCGCCCAGGAGTGCGCGGCGTGAGGGCGCGTGCGGCGCGTGCGCTCGCATGCGCGGCGGCGCTCTCCGCGCTCGCGTGCGGCGGGGAAGAAGAGGAGGCAGCACCCGGGGCGGTGGCCCCGCCTTCGGGCGCAGTGGCCGAGCCGAGCCCTGCGGCAACCGCGGCATCGCCGGCTCCAGGCGAAGCGGCGCAGCCGCAGCCCGGCTTCGACTCCGAGGCGCGCGTCGGCGAGATCTACGACACGGATCTCGAGGGCGCGGGCCTCGATCAGCTGATCCGCGACGCGCGCGAGGACCCGGATCCCAACGTGCGCGAGGCCGCGGTGATCGCGCTCGGCGACAGCGACGACGACCGCGCGCTCGACGCGCTGATCGCGGCGACGGAAGATCGCGACACGCGCGTGGTGCTCGCGGCGATCGAGCAGCTCAGCTGGTTCGACGACCGCCTGGCGCAGGACGCGATCCGCCGGCTCGTGGACTCGCCGAATCGCGAGATCGCGGAAGCGGCGCGCGAGGAGCTGGACGAGTAGCCGCGCCCGCCTGCTAGCCCGGATTTCTCACCAGCCGGAGGACACCGCGCCCTCATCTGCTGCTAAG
>CAYWRY010000100.1:0-15652 GCA_964460485.1 uncultured Spirochaetales bacterium | reverse complement strand
GCGCGCGCGGAGTCGGCGTCGAGCCGGCGCTTCTCGGGGTCGATCGTGAGCAGCAGGCCGCCGGAGCCCACGCTCGCGCCCTCGTCGACGAGCACGTCGGTGACGCGGCCCTCCACCTCGGCAGCGATCAGGGCGCGATCGGGCGCGGCGAGCTCGCCGGTGCCCTGGATGCGCTCCTCCAGGTCGCCCACCCGCGCGGGCTCGACGATCACGGGTATCGCGAGCTGCTGCGCCTCCTGCTCGGCGCCGCCACAGCCGCCGAGCAGCCCCGCGAATGCGAGGAGCGAGACGAGGGCGTGCTTCTTCATGAGTTCTCTCCTGCACTGCGAGTCGCGGCGGCGTCGGGAGCGACCAGTCCACGCAACAGTGCGTCGATCGCGTCTTCGGCGAGCGTCTTCCCCCACGCGTAGTCGGGGCGGGCGATGCGGCTCCACACCAGGCCCGTGCACAGCACCGAGAGCGCCTGCCCGGCGGTCTGGGGGTCGCCCGTGTGCAGCCGACCCCTCTCCCAGAGCGCGGTCAGCGTGGCCTCGAGGAACTTGCGAGCTTCTTCGCCCGAAGGCGGCGGCTTCTGGTCTCCGGCGCGCGGCGTGAAGAGTAAGCGGAAGTGCTCGGGGTTCTTCAAGCCGAAGCGCACGAACGCGAGCGCGAGCCCGCGAATGTTGGCGACCGGATCGGGCCCGCGCGGCACGCGCTTCAGCTGCGCGGTGAGCTTCGCGAAACGCTCGTCGATCAGCGCGTCGAGCAGGCCGTCCTTGTCGCCGAAGTAGTGGTAGATCGAGGGCGCGGCGTAGCCGCAGCGCTCCACCAAGCGGCGGATCGAGAACTCGTCGTAGCCGACCTCGAGCAGCAGCTCCTGGGTCGCGTCGAGGATCGCGCGGCGCGCGAGGTCGCGTTGCGCCTCGCGGCGTTGCTCGTGGGCTTCGGTCGACATCGGGAGAGTGTCCGGCGCGGCGCGGGCGCACGCGGCGCGTTGAACGTCGTTCAGGTTAGATAACGCCGTTACAACGGCAAGCCGCGGCCGGAAGGCGAGCGCAAAATCGCTGCCCGGCGTGCCCGCGGCCCCCGCTCCGGCATGCGCAGCTCGGCGGCGAGTGGCCCGGAATCCCAGAAGATCGGCGACGAAGGCGGCGCAGCCTCCAGGTCTCCGCCGGAGCCTGCGCGGCCCCTCTGCCCACCTGCCGCGGGCTCAGAACTCGCACGACCCCGGCACGCGCGGGAAGGGAATCACGTCGCGGATGTTCGCCATGCCCGTCGCGTACTGGACGAGGCGCTCGAAGCCGAGCCCGAAGCCCGCGTGGGGCACCGAGCCGTAGCGGCGCAGCTCGAGGTACCACCACAGCTCCTCGCGGCTCATGCCCTGCGCTTCGATGCGCGCGGCGAGGCGCTCCTCGCGGTGCTCGCGCTGCGAGCCGCCGATGATCTCGCCGATGCCGGGCGCGAGCACGTCCATCGCGCGCACGGTCTTCCCGTCGTCGTTCTGGAACATGTAGAAAGCCTTGATGGCCGCCGGGTAGTCGGTGACGACGAGCGGCCGCTTCACGTGCTCTTCGCACAGCCAGCGCTCGTGCTCGCTCTGCAGGTCGATGCCCCAGCGCACCGGGAACTCGAACTGCTTGCCGCTCTTCTCGAGCGCAGCGATCGCCTCGGCGTAGGTCATGCGCGCGAACGGCGCGGCGACCACGTGCTCGAGGTTCTGCACCACGCCCTTCTGGATGCGCTCGTCGAAGAAGCGCATGTCCTCGGCGCTGCGCTCGAGCACGCGCGCGAGCACGAACTTGAGGAACTCCTCGGCGAGCGCGGCGTTGCCGTCGAGATCGCAGAACGCCATCTCCGGCTCCACCATCCAGAACTCGGCGAGATGGCGGCTGGTGTTGGAGTTCTCGGCGCGGAAAGTCGGGCCGAAGGTGTAGATGTCCTTCAGCGCGAGCGCGCCGATCTCGCCCTCGAGCTGGCCGGAGACCGTGAGGCGCGCGGTGCGGCCGAAGAACTCTGCCGAGCCGGCGATCTCGAACATCTCGCCCGCGCCCTCGGCGTCGGCGGCGGTGAGGATCGGCGTGTGCAGCCAGACGAAGCCGCGCGCCTGGAAGAACTCGTGGATCGCGCGCGCCGCCTCGTTCCGCACGCGCCACACCGCGCCGATCGTGTTCGTGCGCGGGCGCAGGTGCGCGATCGTGCGCAGGTACTCGAAGCCGTGGCGCTTCTTCTGCAGCGGGTACTCGGGCGGCGCGTCGCCCACGACCTCGACGCGCGACGCGCGCAGCTCGACGCGCTGGCCCTGCGCGGGCGACGCGACCAGCTCGCCCTCCACGTCGAGCGCAGCGCCCGTGCCCAGCCCCTTCAGCTCGCGCTCGTAGTTCGCGAGGCTCGGATCCACGACGACCTGGAGGCCGGCCAGGCACGAGCCGTCCGAGAGATCGAAGAACGAGACGCCCTTCGAGTGTCGGGCGGAACGCAGCCAGCCCTGCGCGCGCACTCGCGCTCCGGGCTCGCCGGTGGAAAGGAGCTGCCGCACACGCTCGCCGGCCATCGCACGCCTCCTCTCGGGCGCGGGAGATAGCAGCCGGCCGCGCTCTGGCGGGCCGCGTGCGCGCCGGCAACCCGCGCGCAAGCCGAACGCAGACCCGGCGGAGGCCGGTCGAGTTTTCGCGGCGCCCGGCCGATGCGCAGGCCGAGGGAGGGAGACGGTGTCGTCCGTCGCGAGCCCGACGCGCGTCCTGCTGGTCACCGCGCGCGGGGACGAAGTGAAGACGCTCGGCGGCCCGCTCGCGCGGGAGCGGGTGGCGGTGGCGCTCGCGAAGACGGTGACGGGCGCGTGCGAGGCGCTGCACAAGCAGCCCTTCGACGCGGTCGTGGTCTCCCATCCGCTGCCCGACGCCGAGGCGGTCGGCTCGTGCGCAGCGCTGTCTGCGGTGCCCGGCTGCCCGCCGATCCTCGTGATCGACACGATCGACCGCACGCGCGAAGTGCTCGGCGCGCTGCCCGCGGACGCGCGGCCGGCGCGCTGCATCGTGCGGCCCGTCGACGGCCGGAAGCTGGCCGCGCTGGTGCGCGAGCTGATCGAGGCGAGCCCGGCCGGCGAGCCCGACGCCAGCGTCGACCGCCGCGGCTTCGCGAACGTGCTGGTCGACATCGCGGAGCGCGCGGAGACGGGCGTGCTCGAGGTGAGCGCCGACGCGGTGATCACGCTCATCTACGTGCGCCGCGGCGCACCGATCAGCGTCGAGGGCGGCTCGCTGCGCGACTCGCTCGGTCGGCTGCTGGTACGCACCGGAGCGCTCAGCGAGCGCGACTACGAGCGCGTGATCCAGCGCATGACGGAGCACGTGATCGACAACGAGCACCAGCGCATGGGCGAGGTGCTGATCGAGCTGGGCTTGATGAAGCCCGTGGACGTCTACCAAGCCCTGTCGCGGCAAGCGGGCGAGAAGATCGTCGAGACGTTCGCCGCGAGTCGCGTCGAGCTCGCCTTCGAGCCGGCGGCGGAGTTGCCGCCGACCATCGAGCCGCTCGCGGTGCCGCCCTTCCCCGCGCTGCTCGTCGAGTGCGTGAAGCGCCACTTCACCGCCGACGAGCAGAGCGCGCTGCTCATGCCGATCGCGGGCGCGCGCATGCGCCTGCGCGATCCCGCGCCGGCTCTGCGGCTCTCCGACGAGGATCGAAGGCTCGCGGCGGCGCTGGGACGCGCGAGCAGCGTCGCCGAGCTCTGGCGCAGCAACGAGGGCGCGCGCGCGGCGCTCGCAGCGCTGGCGCTCGTCGGCGCGCTCGTTCCGCAGGCGGAGACGACGACGGCGCAGCCGACGCCGAAGCCGAGCCAGGTGGCGCGCGTCGCGCTGGTGCGCCGCCCGCTGACCGAGTTCGCGCGCGAGGTGGTGGCGCGCAAGCCGCAGCCCGCGGCCCGCGCCGGCGGCGCGACCGGCACGGCGAGTGCGGCGGGCGCGGACGACGCGCCGGTGAAGAGCGCGGCGCGCCGCGACGAGGCGAAGACGCGCCTCGAGGCGGAGCGACTCTTCCAGCACGCGCGCAAGCTCGCGGATCGGGAGAAGTTCACGGAGGCGCTCGCCGCGCTGCAGCAGGCCGTCGCGCTGCAGCCCAACGAGCCCGAGTACCGCATGCACGAGGCGTGGACGGCTTACCTGGCAGCCCGCGTCGCGCAGCGCATCGCGCGCGCCAAGGCGATCGCCTGCGCGCGCAAGATGGTGGAGGCGGATCCGCGCGCCGGGAAGCCGCACACCATCCTCGGCCGCCTGCTGCTGGACGACGGCGACGCTGCCGGCGCCGCGCGCGAGTTCGAGCTCGCGCTCCTGCGCGACCCGAACGACGAGGACGCGAAGAAAGGAATCGCGCAGCTGCGGGGAGCCAAGGCGCCCAAGTAGCGGCGGATCGCCCGCGCCCTACGCGTTCGCGTAGACGTCCATGATGTCGTGCAGCAGCGCGACGCCGTCGGCCTTGGCGCGCTGGAACGAGTTGCGGCCGACGATCGAGCCGAAGCCGCCGCCCTCCGCGATGCCGCGGACCTCGTTCAACACCTCGTCGCGGCCCTTCGCCTCGCCGCCGGAGAAGATCACGATGCGGCGGCCGGCGAAGGCGCTCTGCACCACGTGGCGGACGCGGTCCGCGAGCGTGGCTACCGGGATCTTCTCGCTCTCGTACACCTTGCGCGCGGCGTCCTGCTCGATGTGCTCCGTCGGCGGCTTCACCTTGATCAGGTGCGCACCGAGCTGCGCCGCGATCTGCGCCGCGTAGGCGACCACGTCGACCGCCGTCTCGCCCTTCTTCGAGATGCCCGAGCCGCGCGGGTAGGACCACACCACGACGGCGAGGCCCTTGCGCTTCGCCTCCTCGGAGAGCGCGCGGATCTGCGCGTACATCGTGTCGCGCGCGGCGGACGCCGGATAGATCGTGAAGCCGATCGCCGAGCAGCCGAGGCGCAGCGCGTCGTCGACGCTGCCGGTGACCGCGGGGCACGGATCCGCGCCGGCATAGAGCGAGTCGGAGTTGTTGAGCTTGAGGATCAGCGGGATGTCGCCCGCGAACTCGGCGGCGCCGGCCTCGAGGAAGCCGAGCGGCGCGGCGTAGGCGTTGCAGCCCGCGGCGATCGCCAGTTCGAAGTGGTAACGCGGGTCGTAGCCGCTCGGGTTCTTCGCGAACGAGCGCGCGGGGCCGTGCTCGAAGCCCTGGTCGACGGGCAGGATCACGAGCTTGCCGGTCCCGCCGAGCCGCCCGTGGTTCAGCATGCGGGCGATGTTCGCCAGCGTGCCGGGGCTGTCGCTCGAGTACCAGGAGAGGATCTCTTTCACGCGCTTGCTCATGATCGAACGAACCTCCGTCGGAGAAATGCGAGGCACCGGATTGGATCGGAAGGCGCGCGTTTTAGCCGTGCGAAATCGCGTCCGCATCGGGGCGCCTGCCCGCAGGTGAGTGCCCCTGGCAGCCGGAAAAGGGTCGGCGGCGGTCCTCGACGCAACGCTCGATCGCGGCTCGGGAAGCCGCGAGCCGGCCAGCGTCCACGAAGTCGGCGCAGCCGGCGCGCAGCGGGCCGAAGCCGGGCAGAGCCCGGCAGGCGAGCCGAGCTTGGACGGTTAGGATGCGCGCGCTCCGCGCAATCCCGCGCGCTGCGAACGAGATGTCGCAGGGGGATCCAGGGTGACGACGGGACGGAAGAACGCGCTCCTGCTTGCTTTCGTGTTGCTGGCCCTCTGCCTCGCCCCGAGCGATGCACGCGCGCAGAGCGCGCCAGGAGGAAAGCCCGTGGTCGTGCTGACGACGACGCTCGGCGAGATCGAAGTCGAAGTGGACGAGGCAAAGGCGCCCATCAGCGCGAAGAACTTCTTGCAGTACGTGGACGAAGGCTTCTACGACGGCGTGATCTTTCACCGCGTGATCAGCGGCTTCATGGTCCAGGGCGGCGGCTTCACGCCCCAGATGCAGCAGAAGAAGACGCGCGCGCCGATCCAGAACGAGGCGGCGAACGGCCTGAAGAACCTGCGCGGCACGCTGGCCATGGCGCGCACCTCGGCGCCGCACAGCGCCAGCGCGCAGTTCTTCATCAACCACAAGGACAACGCGTTCCTCGACTACCCCGGCTCCGACGGCTGGGGCTACGCCGTGTTCGGCCGCGTGGTCGCGGGGATGGACGTGGTCGACAAGATCGCGGCCGTGCAGACCGGCATGAAGGCGGGCATGAGCGACGTGCCCGTGCAGCCGGTCGCGATCGTCAGCGCGCGCAGGAAGAAGAAGTAGGCGCGCGGCGCTCTTCCGGCGCCGACGAGCGAACGCCCCCGAAAGAGAAACGCCCCGGAGCTCGCGCTCCGGGGCGTTCGCTTTGCTTCGGCGGACACGCGGCGCGCGTCCGCCTCGGCGGCGGGACTACATGTCCATGTCGCCCATGCCGCCCATGCCGCCCGGCATGCCGCCGCCGCCGGCGGGAGCCTTCTTCTCCGGCTTCTCGGCGATCATCGCCTCGGTGGTCAGCAGCAGGCCGCTGACGCTCGCGGCGTTCTGGAGCGCCGAGCGCACCACCTTGGTCGGGTCGATCACGCCGGCCTTGATCAGGTCCTCGTAGACCTCGGTGGCCGCGTTGAAGCCGAAGGCGCCCTTCCCGTTCTTCACCTTGTCCACCACGATCGAGCCCTCGACGCCCGCGTTCTCCGCGATGCGGCGCAGCGGCTCCTCGACCGAGCGGCGGATGATCGAGACGCCCGCCCGCTGGTCCTCGGCCAGATCCTTCTCGAGGCCCTCCAGCGCGACCTGCGCGCGGATCAGCGCGACGCCGCCGCCGGGCACGATGCCCTCCTCGATGGCCGCGCGGGTCGCGTGCAGCGCGTCCTCGACGCGCGCCTTCTTCTCCTTCATCTCGGTCTCGGTCGCGGCGCCCACCTTCACGACCGCCACGCCGCCCGCGAGCTTCGCCAGGCGCTCCTGGAGCTTCTCGCGGTCGTAGTCGCTCGTGGTCTTCTCGATCTGGCCGCGGATCTCGGTGATGCGGCCCTCGATGGCCTTCTTCGCGCCGGCGCCGTCGATGATGGTCGTGTTGTCCTTGTCGATCACGACCTTCTTGGCGCGCCCGAGGTCCTTCATCGTGACGTTCTCGAGCTTGAGGCCCAGCTCCTCGCTGATGACCTGGCCGCCGGTGAGGATCGCCATGTCCTGGAGCATCGCCTTGCGGCGGTCGCCGAAGCCCGGCGCCTTCACCGCGGCGACGTTCAGCGTGCCGCGGATCTTGTTCACCACCAGCGTCGCGAGCGCCTCGCCCTCGACCTCTTCGGCCACGATCAGCAGCGGCTTGCCCCCGCGCGCGACTTGCTCGAGCACGGGCAAGAGGTCCTTCATCGCGCTGATCTTCTTCTCGCTGAGCAGCAGCAGCGGCTCCTCGAGCACGGCCTCCATCGAGTCGGGGCTGGTCACGAAGTAGGGCGAGACGTAGCCGCGGTCGAACTGCATGCCCTCGACCACGTCGAGGGTCGAGTCCATCGACTTCGCTTCCTCGACGGTGATCACGCCTTCCTTGCCGACCTTCTCCATCGCCTCGGCGAGCATCTTGCCGATCGCCTCGTCGCCGTTCGCGGAGACGGTGCCGACCTTCTCGATCTCGCCGGAGTCGCGCGTGGGCTTGCTGAGCTTCTTGAGCTCTTCCGCGATGACCTCGACGGCCTTGTCGATGCCGCGCTTCAGGTCCATCGGGTTGACGCCCGCCGCGACCAGCTTGCTGCCCTCGCGGAAGATCGCCTGGGCGAGAACCGTCGCGGTGGTGGTGCCGTCGCCCGCGACGTCGGAGGTCTTCGAGGCGACCTCCTTCACCATCTGCGCGCCCATGTTCTCGAACTTGTCCTCGAACTGGATCTCCTTGGCGACGGTGACGCCGTCCTTGGTCACCGTCGGCGAGCCCCAGCTCTTCTCGATCACGACGTTGCGGCCCTTCGGGCCCAGCGTCACGCGCACGGCGTTCGCGAGGCCGTTCACGCCCGCGAGGATCTTGTCGCGCGCTCCCTGCTCGTAGCGGATTTCCTTGCCTGCCATTGGGGTGTTCTCCTAGTCCCGAATTACTTGCCGAGCACTGCGAGGACGTCTTCCTCGCGGATGATCAGGTGCTCTTCGCCGTCGAGGTTGATCTCGCTGCCGGAGTACTTGCCGAACAGGATGCGGTCGCCGACCGACACCTCGAGGGGGATGACCTTGCCCTCTTCCGTGACCTTGCCGTTGCCCACGGCGATCACGCGCCCCTCTTGGGGCTTCTCCTTGGCGGTGTCGGGGATGATGATCCCGCCCGCCGTCTTCTGCTCTTCCTCGACCCGCTTCACCAGAATGCGGTCGTGGAGGGGACGAACCTTCATGGAGCCTCCTGCGGTGTTCATGGGTGGCTGAAGCGCGCCGCCGGACCCGAGCCCCCTTGGGCTTGGCAGTCGAGTGGCGCGAGTGCCAAAGGGCGGCCGCAGGTTTGGCACCGGGCGCTCGCAGGTCAAGCGACCGCGAAAAAAAACTTCTCGAAGGGCCGGACAGCGCTCCGAGTCTCGGCCGGCGGGCGAGCGATTTGCGCCGGAGGTCTGTGCCGTCCCCGGGGGTGCCCTCAGCTCATCCCGGGCTGACCGCGGCTCGGCTCGTCGCCCGGCCCACCAAGGCGGCGAGTCGGCGCGCCGCCTCCACGGCAAGATCCGGCGGCACGACCGTGAAGCACAGCCGCACCCAGGTCCCGTACGCCTCCCCCGCCGAGCTGCCGGGCGCCACCACGACGCCTCGGGCGAACGCGTCCTCGAGGAAGCCCTGGAGCCCGCGGGCGTCCAGCCGATCCGCGACGTCGAGGAACAGGAAGCAGCCGCCCTGGGGCGCCGGCAGCCCGAGAATCGCTGCGACCTCGGCGCCGGCCTTCACGTAGGACGCGCGCGCGTTCGCGATCCAGGCGCCGCCGCCCGCGAGCGCCCGCAGCCCCGCCACCTGAGCCGCAGTGGGCGCGTGGTAGGCGCTGTGGACGGAGACTTTGTGCGCCTCGGCGATCACGGCGGCGGGCCCGACCAGGTACCCCGCGCGGTTCCCGGCCATCCCGTAGGCCTTCGAGAACGAGTAGGCGCCGATCGTGCGCTCAGGCGCGAGGCGAGCCAGCGAGACGTGCTCGCCCCCGAAGACGTAGTCCTCGTACACCTCGTCGCTGAGCAGCCAGACGTCTTGGCGACGCGCCCAGGCCGCGATCGCCTCGAGCCAGTCGGGCGGAAGAACGCGGCCCGTCGGGTTCGAGGGATTCGAGAAATAGAGCGCGACCGTTCGCGGCGTGCGCTTCGCGTCGAGCGCGGCGATCGCCTCGGCCGCGCTGCCCACCCGGTCGAAGAACGGCACCTCCACCGGCACCGCCCGCAGCGAGCGCGTGATGCCGCGAATCAGCGGCCAGAACGGCGCGAGGATCATCACCTCCTCGCCCGGATCGGCGAGCGCCGAGATCGCGCACGAGAGCCCCGAGGTCGCGCCGGCGGTCACCACCACGTCGGCGCGCTCGCACGCTACGCGATTGCGTTCGCGAACCTTCTGGACGATTGCGTCGACGAGGGCTGGGATGCCCCGCGTCTCCACGTAACGGTGCAGGCCGGGGAAGTCGCGCTCGCGCAGGTCTTCCATGCGCGCCCCGGCGAACGGCTCCATCCAGGTGTCGCCCACGTGGAGCGCGATGACGGGCCGCGCCGTCTGGGTGAGATCGAACGGCGTGTAGACGGCTCCGGGCATCGCCGAGACGGCCGCAGACGCTCGCTGGGAAGACGGCTTGGGCACGGCTCACTCCGCCTCGATCGGCGCCACGGGCAGGCCCGCCTCGAACAGCTCCCGCAGCAGCGCGCCGAGCCGACGCGGGGCGAAGCGCTCGCGCGAGGCCTCGATCTCGTCGAGCCGCCACCAGCGATAGGCGTCGATCTCGTTTCGCTCCGCCTCAGTCGGGATCGACGCATCGCTGGGCTCGAAGCGCGCGGTGGGCGTCCAGAAATAGGTCTCGCGCTGCACGAAGGGCGGCGCGGCCCACGGGATGGGAACGCTCCGGGTCCAGACCGGCGGACCGATCGCCACCGCCGCAAGCCCGGTCTCCTCCCGCACCTCCCGCGCCGCCGCCTCGCGCTCCGTCTCGCCGGGCTCGATGCCGCCGCCCGGCGTGATCCAGAAGCGACGCCCGATCGCGCGGGCGAAGTAGCGCACGAGCAGGATCTCGCGCGCCGGCGTGACGAGCAGCGCGCGCGCCGTGCTGCGCACGGGCAGCCCCGGCGGGTTGGCGCACGCGTCGGCGAAGATCGTCACATCCGGGGCTCCGAGGCGCGCGGCCTTCGTCGGCCGTTCGGCCACGCGGTGTCGCGCAGCGTGGCACACTCGCGCGCTCGCGGAACGGAGGACACCCCCGATGGCCTACACGACGCTCGACCTGAAGCACGACGGCCCGGTGACCTGGTGCACGCTGAACCGGCCCGACGCGCTGAACTCGCTCTCGCGCCAGCTCGTCGAGGACCTCCACGGCTTCTACGACGAGCTCGCGCGCGACACGGCGACCCGTGTCGTCGTGTTGCGCGGCGCCGGCCGCGCCTTCTGCGCGGGCCTCGACCTCAAGGAGAGCGCGAGCAGCGGCGGCGAGCGCGGCGACATCGGCGCGCAGCTCCGGGGCCAGCACCGCATCGCGGAGCTGGCGATCAAGATGCGCCGGCTACCGCAGGTGTTCGTCGCGCTGGTGCACGGCCCAGCCTGCGGCGGCGGCTTCATGCTGGCGCTCGCCTCGGACGTGCGGATCGCCGGCGAGTCCACCCGCATGAACGCGGCCTTCATCAAGCTCGGGCTGTCCGGCTGCGACGTGGGCGTGTCCTATCTCCTGCCGCGCCTCACGAACGCTTCTGTCGCCGCGGAGCTGATCCTCACCGGCCGCTTCGTGAACGCGGAGCGCGCGCGGGAGCTGGGCCTCGTCTCCCAGGTGGTGCCCGACGACCAGCTGGAGTCTGCGGGGCGCCTGCTGATCGAAGATCTGCTGGCGACCTCGCCGCTCGGCCTGCGCCTCAGCAAGGAGGCGCTGAACGCGAGCCTCGACATGAACAGCATCGAGACGGTGGTCTCGATGGAGGACCGCAACCAGATCCTGTGCGCCCAGAGCGCCGACTTCCGCGAGGGCATCCGGGCCTTCCTCGAGAAGCGCAAGCCGGTTTGGGGAAAAGAGCCGTAATGCCGGCGCCGGCGATGAGGTAGCTCTCAAGCCGCTGGGCTCGGCGCGTCGATCCTTGCGTGCGAGTCGGCGTCCGCAGGTGGCGGCGCGCGCCGGCTCCAGCCACGCCGGGAGCGCTCGAATGCGTTCTTTCGCAATCGCAGCGGTGATGACGGCCCTGGTCGCGGGGATCGCCTTCCTCGCCGCCCCCGAGCCCCGCGCCGCGGCCGCGGCGCTGCGAGAGCTGGGTGGCGCGCCCGAGGAGCTCGCTCGGCGAGAGCCCTCGGCCGAGCGCGCCGCACCGGCCGGCGCCGCCGACCGGACCACAGCCGAGAACGGCCCCGCGCCGGGCAGGCGCGCGTTCTATCAGTGGACCGACGCGCGCGGCACCGTGCGCTTCGCGCGCTCCCTGGAGGAAGTGCCGGCGGAGTGGCGGGCGCGCGCCGGTCGAGTCGAAGTCGACGCGGCGGCGTTCGAGCCGAAGCGCGCGGCAGCTTCGGCGCGCGAGAGCGCGCAGCCGGCCGCGACCGCGAAGGCGGCCCCCGACGTCACCGTCTACACGGCCCCGTGGTGCGGGTGGTGTCGCAAGACGCTGGCGTTCCTCGACGCGCGCGGCGTCGCCTACGTGAACAAGGACGTCGAGGCGGACCGGGACTGGGCCGTCGAGCTGAAGCAGAAGTCGGGCGGCACCTCGGTCCCGTTCGTCGAGATCGGTGGGACGCAGATCCGCGGATACAACCCGAGCGAGATGGCGGCGCTGCTCGACTAGAGCCGTTCTCGCGCTCGCGAGGCCCACGGCTACGTTGCGCCGCGCTGATCGGCCGGAGCGCGGCAAGGAGAGAACGGCGTGCAGATCGGAGGTGGGGACCGCTTCGTCGTCGAAGGCGGGCGCAGCGTGAGCGGCGCGATCACGCCCGCCGGAAACAAGAACGAGGCGCTGCCCGTGCTCGCGGCGACGCTGCTCGCGCCGGGCACCTCGCGCGTCGCCAACCTGCCGCGCATCCGCGACGTCGCGACGCAACTCCAGATCCTCGGCGAGCTCGGCGCCGCCGCCGTCCGCGACCCCGAGACCACCGAGACCGTCGTGGACACCAGCACGCTCGCGGGCCGCGACGCTCCGACGGAGCTCGCGCGCACGATCCGCGGCTCCTTCCTGCTCGCGCCCGGCCTCCTGCACCGCACGGGGCGCGCCGTGCTGCCGCGGCCGGGCGGCGACCGCATCGGTCGCCGCCGCATCGACACGCACCTCACCGCGCTGCGCATGCTGGGCGCCGAGATCGAGCCGCGCGAGCGCCACTACCACCTCTCGCTCGCCGGCCGCTTCCGCGGCGCGGACATCTTCCTCGACGAAGCGAGCGTGATGGCGACGGAGAACGCGGTGATGGCGGCGTGCGTCGCCGACGGCGCGACGCGCATCGCGAACGCCGCTTGCGAGCCGCACGTGCGCGGGCTGTGCAACTTCCTCGTCGCGATGGGCGCGCAGATCCGCGGCGTCGGCACCAACGTGCTCGAGATCGAGGGTGTGCGGGAGCTGCGGCCGGCGAGCCACCGCGTGGGCCCCGACCACATCGAGGTGGGCTCCTTCGTGGCGATCGCCGCCATGACCGGCGGCGAGCTCACGGTGAACGGCGTCGTGCCCGACGACCTGCGCATGATCCGCATGGTCTTCCGCCGCCTCGGCGTCGAGACGCGCCTCGAGAAGGGCGCACTGCTCGTGCCCGCGAAGCAAGAGCTGGTCGTGCAGGACGACCTCGACGGCGCGATCCCGAAGGTCGACGACGCCCCGTGGCCGGGCTTCCCCAGCGATCTCACCTCGATCGCGCTGGTGCTCGCGACGCAGGCGCGGGGCAGCGTGCTGATTCACGAGAAGATGTTCGAGAACCGCCTGTTCTTCGTGGACCGGCTGATCGCGATGGGCGCGCGCATCGTGTTGTGCGATCCGCATCGCGCGCTCGTCACCGGCCCCGCGCGCCTGTACGGCGAGACGATCACGTCGCCCGACATCCGCGCCGGCATGGCGCTGATCGCCGCCGCGCTCTGCGCCGAGGGCCGTTCGGTGATCATGAACGCCCATCAGGTCGACCGCGGCTACGAGCGCATCGACGAGCGCCTCCAGCGCCTCGGCGCCTCCATCACGCGGAGCTGAGCGCCCCATGCACGTCGGCCGCCTGGGTCCACCACTTGCCCGGCGCTCGGCCCGCGCTCACTCCAGCAGCCACATGCGCAGCGCGTCGATCTCGCGCGCCTCGAGGCCGGCCTGCTCCCGAGCGAAGCGCTCGGCGCCGCCGTGCTTCGCGTCGAGGTGCGCGAGCGTCTCCTCCATCGCCTCGCGCCGCGCCGAGAGCACGTGGGCCGCGCGCTCGGGCTCGATCCCGCGCTCGGCGAACCACTGATCCGCCGCGGGTATGCGGTTGTCGGTGTAGAGGGCGGTGAGGCTGTAGTCGCCGATCACCACCTCGCGCGGGACGCCGAGCAGGAGCAGCAGCAGCGCCGAGACCATGCCGGTGCGGTCCTTGCCCGCGGTGCAGTGGAACACGGCTGGCGACGCCTCTTCCGCGAGCGCACGGAGCACCGCGCCGACGCGGGGGCCGCGCTCGTCGAGCGTGCGCAAGTAGCCGCGCACCAGCCAGCTCGCGTCGATCTCGCCGAACTCGCCCGCCTCGAACTTGCGCGCCCACTCCGCGGGCGAGAGGTCGCCCTCGCCGATCGCGAGCTGCACGTAGGAGAAGCCGGAGCGGCCGGCGAGCCGGTTCGGGCGCTCCTGGATCTCGGAGTCGCCGCGCAGGTCGATCACGCGCGCGAGGCCGAGGCGACCGAGGTAGGCGACGTCGGCGTCGGTCAGCTCGGCGAGCGAGTCGGCGCGGAACACCTGCCCCCAGCGCACGCGGCGTCCGTCCGCCGTGGGATAGCCGCCGAGATCGCGGAAGTTGCGCGGGCCCTCGAGCGGCAGCTTGCGCTCGGCGATCTCCACGCGGTTCCCGTCGGCGTCTTCCAGCGCCAGCACGTGCCGGAAGCGCGGGTCGAAGGGCCCCAGCAGCGCGTGCGTGCCTTCCTTCACGACTGCGACGGTGTCGCGGCCGGCGCGCACGGTGAGCGGCCCCTGAACGGGCCGCGCCAGGTGGAGCACGAGCGCGTCACCGTCGCGCTCGAGGTGCCAGTCGCTGAGCGTCGCGTCGAGGAAGCGGCGGGCCATCACGTCGATTGTCGCCCCGCTTCGCGGCGCGCGCCCGGCGATCTCGCGAAGCCTGCGTGCGCTCTCGCGCCGAAGCAACGCGCCCCGTTATCGTGCCGCGCCCCATGCCCGAGCTCGAACGCATCGCGATCGTCGGCGCCTCGATCGGCGGGCTGCGCGCCGCCCAGGCGCTGCGCCGGCTCGGCCATCGGGGCGCGCTGATCGCGATCGGCGACGAGAGCCACCTGCCGTACGACCGCCCGCCGCTCTCGAAGGAAGTGCTGGCGGGGAAGTGGGACGCAGCGCGCACGAACCTCATGCGGCCCGAGGACGAGACGCTGGGCGTCGAGTGGAAGCTCGGCGCGCGCGCGGAGGCGCTCGACCTCGCCGCGCGAGAGGTCGTGCTCGCCAGCGGCGAGCGCGTCGGCTGGGAGGGCCTCGTGATCGCGACCGGCTCTTCCGCGCGGCGCATTCCCGGCACGCCACCCCTCGCCGGCATCCACTTGCTGCGCACCCTCGACGAGGCACTCGCGCTGCGTGCGGAGCTGGAGCGCGGGCCGCGCGTCGCCGTGATCGGCGCGGGCTTCATCGGCATGGAGGTCGCCGCCACCTGTCGCGCGCGCGGGCTCGACGTGACGGTGGTCGAGGCGCTGCCCGCGCCGCTCGAGCGCGGACTCGGCCGCGAGCTCGGCGCCTACGTCGGCGAGATCCATCGCGAGCGCGGCGTCGACCTGCGCTGCCGCGCCTCTGTCGCGCGCTTCCTCGGCGGCGCGCGCGTCGAGGGCCTCGAGCTGGCGGATGGCGCGCGCGTGGCGGCGGACGTCGTGCTGGTGGGCATCGGCTCCGCGCCGAACACCGGCTGGCTCGCGAGCTCGGGGCTCGAGATCGCGGACGGCGTGGTGTGCGACGCCGCCTGCCGCGCGACGCGCGCGCCGAGCGTGGTGGCGGTGGGCGATGTGGCGCGCTGGCCGAACGCGCTCTTCGACGGCGAGTCGATGCGCATCGAGCACTGGACGAACGCGACCGAACAGGCGGATCACGCCGCTGCGAGCCTGCTCGCGCGCGACGGCGAGGCCGCGCCGTTCGCCCCGGTGCCCTTCGTGTGGTCCGACCAGTACGACTGCAAGCTGCAGATCGCGGGGCGCGTCGCGCCGGCCGACGAGTCGCGGCTGGTGGACGGCTCGCTCGCCGAACGGCGCTTCGTGATGGCCTTCGGTCGCGCGGGCCGCCTGGTGGGCGCGATCGGCATGAACCGGCCGCGCGTCGTGCTCAAGCTGCGCGGCATGATCCGCGAGCGCCGCCCATTCGCGGACGCCGGGCAGCTCGCCTAG
>CAYWRY010000099.1:0-15916 GCA_964460485.1 uncultured Spirochaetales bacterium | reverse complement strand
ACTAGTCCGTCGGGGCAGGACTTCCTCGGCGAACTCGGGATGGAACGGGATCCGCGAGGGCGGCCGCCACGCGCGCGAGGGCGTCGAGATCGTGCACGTCGCGCGGCAGCTCGGGGACGCTGCGCCAGAACAGGCCGCGCGCCGCCGCCATCTCGCGCAGTGGCTGCGCCGCGGCCGCGTGGGCGCGCACCAGCGCCGCGGTCGTGCGCGCCGCCTCGAGCGCAGCGCGCGCGGCGGCTTCGGCGGGGAAGCCCGCGGGCTCGCTGCGCACGAACGCCGCGGCGAGGGCAGCGAGCGCGGGCGGCTCGGCGGCGCCGGTCGCGACCGCCGCGGGCGCATCGCCGCCGCCGGGCCAGACGCGCACGCGGTTCACGATCACGCCCGCCAGCGGCGCGCCCAACTCGTCCAGGCGCGCGAGCAGCGCGTGCGCTTGCGACTGCGACTCCCGCGTCGGCGCAGCCGCGAGCACGAACGCGGCCTCGCGCCCGAGCAGGAGCCCCCGCGCGCGCTGCGCGCGCTCGCGGAAGCCCGCCGACATGCTCTCGAAGGCGAGCAGGAACTCCGAGAGATCCTCGAGGAACGAGAGCCCCGAGAGTCGCTCCACCAGCTGGAGCGTTCGCTGGGCGCTGCGCTGGAAGACCCGGAAGCCAAAGCGACCGGCCGCGAACGCGGGATGCACGAGCAGCTTCACCAGCGCACCGTCGAGGAACGCGACGAGGCGCTGGGGCGCCTCCAGGAAATCGAGCGCGTGCTGGGATGGCGGCGTGTCCACCACGACCAGATCGAAGGCGCCGCTCTCGGTGAGCTCGTGGACGCGCTCCATCGCCGCGTACTCGGCGCTGCCCGCCAGCGCATCGGACAGCTGCTGGTAGAAGCGATTCGCGTAGATGCGCTCGCGCACGGCGGCGCTCTCGGCGAAGCGCTCCACGAGCGCGTCGAAGCTGCGCTTCGTGTCGAGCATCATGGCGGAGAGCGAGCCGCTTGCGGCGCCGAGCGCAGAGAGGCGCGCCGCCGGAACCTCCCGCGGCTCGTTGCTCAGCTCGCCGACGTCGAGCGCGTCGGCGAGGCGCCGCGCGGGGTCGATGGTGAGCACGAGCGCGCGCCGGCCCGCGCGCGCCGCTGCGAGCGCGAGCGCGGCGGAGAGCGTCGTCTTGCCGACGCCGCCCGAGCCCACGCACACGAGCAGCCGCCGCCGCGCGAGGCACGCGGGGAGATCGAGGCGCACCTTCACGGCGCGCCCTCGCCGTCCGCGCCGACCAGACGCGCCGCCAGCGTGCGCAGGTCCTCCGGCCCGCGCACGCCCTCGGCGAGCAGGGGCAGCTCGATGGCGGGCAGGCGCGTCGCGACCGCGATCTTGGCCAGGTACTCGCGGTTTAGCGCGTGCCGAGCGCGCGCGTGCGCCGCACACGCGGCGAGCACGGGCGGCGGCGGTAGGCCCGGCAGCGCGGCATCCGCGGGAAGGCGCGCGAGCCGCTCGTCGAGCTCCTCGAGCCCGGGAGGAAATGGCGCCCTGGCGACCGCGTTCACGACGACGCGATCGAGCGCCACGCCGATGTCCGCGCGCACCCGCGAAACCAGCTCCGCCGTCTCGCGCGCCGGCAGCTCCTCGGCGAGCGCGACCGGGAGCAGCAGCGTGCGCTCCGCGTCGGCGAGCAGCGCCTCGACCGCGGCGGCATTGCGGCGCAGCGGTCCGCCGCGCACGGCGGACACGACCACGCGCGGCACGTCGAGGAAGGTGAGGCCGTGGCCGGTGGCCGGGGCGTCGACGATCACGAGGTCGAAGCGCGGCGCGCCGCGCGCGTCCCGCGCCTGCTCCACGTGCCACAGCTTTCCGAGCGTGATCAGCTCGCGCCAACCCGGCGCGGCGTCCATCAGCTGGCGAAACGACTTGTTGCGGGCGAGCAGCTGCACCGCGCGCTCGGCGTGGAGCTGGAGGCCGAGATACTCGGCGAGCGCGGCGTAGGGATCGAGGTGCAGCGCGGTGAGCCGCGGGAGCAGCTCGCGCCCCGCGTAGCCGACGGGCGCGCTCCCGGGCGCGAGCACGCGCGGCGCGTGCTCGCCGAGCCCCACCTCCGCGAGCAGCACGCGCTTGCCGCGCTCCGCCGCCGCGAGCGCGAGCGCGGCCGCAACCGTCGTCTTCCCCGTGCCGCCCTTGCCCGTGACGATCAACAGGCGCCGGTCGAGCAGCGGGCGCAGCGGAGCGGTGGGCACGCGCGCGAGGCTCCTGCATGAAGGGGATGGACCCAAGGCGCGCGCAAGCTAACGGCGAAGAGGCCCGTTACAACCGCGGGCGCGCGCGGTGCTCTCAGCGTGGCAGGCGGGGCCACGCGACAGCGTCGATGGGGAGGAGATCGGCACGTGAGGATCGCGGTGTTGGGGGCCGGCGCGGTCGGCTGTTATTACGGCGCCATGCTCGGGCGCGGGGCACGACGCGACGCTGATCGGGCAGTCGGCGCACGTCGACGCGATTTGCGCCGCGGAGCTCCGCCTCGAGGCGCGCCTTCGACGCGATGATTCCCGTCGCCGCCAGCACCGAGGCCTCCGCGGCGGCCGGCGCGGGGCTCGTGCTGCGCTGCGTGAAGTCGGGGACAGCGAAGCGGCGGTCGCGCAGCTCGCGCCGCACCTCGCGCTCCCGAGCAGCGGGCATCCCCGCAACGGTCTCCGAGAACGTCACGGGCGAGCTGTGGGCGAAGCCGATCCTCGCCTGTGCCTACGACGCGCTCTCCGCGATCACTCACTCGATCTCCGCGAAGTCGACGCTCGCGAGCAGCGGCTTCGCGGGTTGGTGGCCTCCAAGACGCGCCGTACTCCGCAGTTCACGAGCTCGTAGTAGACCGCGGTGGATTCCCAGCTCATCCCGCCGATCAGGCCGAGCGTTCGCGTGGCGCCTCGCTGGACCGATCGTCCCGCAGCTACTGCGCGAAGCTGCGCTTCTTCAGCTCGCGCACGTACTCGGCGAGCTGCGGGTCGGCGGAGACGAGCTCGGAGGTGCGCGACTCGAACTCCGCGGCCTCGCGCTCGAGGGGCGTGCGATCGATGGGTAGGTCGAGGTAGCGCGTCGCCTGCTGCACGAGCGCGAGCGTGCCGCGCGGGTTCGGGCTGAGCGGGATGTAGTGCGGCAGGCCAGCCCAGAAGCTCACCGTCTCGAAGCCGGCCTCGGGGTAGACGCTGCCGAGCACGCCGACGATGCCCGTCGGGCCCTCGTAGCTGCTCGCGCGCAGGCCGAGCTGGTCCATGCGCTCGGGCGGCCAGGCGAAGCCCGTCAGGTGGACGGGCAGCGAGTAGACCACGTCGGCGAGGAAGGCGCCGAGCAGCACCACGCGCGAGACGCGCAGCTTGGTGGCGAGCCGCACCATTTCCTCGCACCACTTGCGCCAGTGCGTGTGGGGCTCGGGGCCGACGCCGATCACCAGCTCGGTGCGACCGGGGATCACCGCGTAGCGCAGCGCGAAGCGCGGCCAGGTGATCGTGCGCCGGCCGTCGTCGCCCTGGCGCACGACGGGACGCTGCACGGTGAAGTCCGCGTAGTGCTCGCTGTCGATCTCGCCGAGCGGAGCCGCGCCCAGCGCGTCGGCGATGAAGCGCGCCGCGTTCGAGGCCGCTTCGCCCGCGTCGTTCCAGCCCTCGAAGGCGAGCAGCAGCGCCGGCGCGTCGAGCGCCGGCTCGACGTCGAAGCGGATCTCATCGAGGGAGGAAGCCATGGGCGCAGCATTGCAGATCGCGCTCCCGCCGGCCGCGCCCCGCCCCGCGCCGGCGCTGAACCCCGATGAGGTCTGGCCCCTTTCGGGTTCAGCGCGCCGAAGACGGGCGGTAGCGTCTCCGGAGCGTGCGGTCGCGTGCGCGAGCGCCCGCTCAGCGCACGAAGCGGTAGCCGTGGCCGCGCACGCTCTCGATGTGCTTCGGGTTCGCGGGGTCTTCCTCGACGTAGCGGCGCAGGCGCACGATGAAGCTGTCGACCACGCGCGTGCGCGTGTCGGGCTTGAGGCCCCACACCGATTCGAGCAGGTCGCCCCGCGTCAGCGGCTCGCCCTCGTGCACGATCAGCTCGCGCAAGAGCGCGGCCTCGCGCGGCGTGAGCTGGATCGTGCCGCTCGGTGTCTCCAGCTCGAGGCGGTCGAGGCGCGCCACCACGCGCCCGAAGGCGATCTCGCGCGGCGCGCTCGGCTTCTCCGCCGCGTCGTCCCACCTGCGCCGCCGCAGCAGCGCGCGCAGCCGCACCAGCAGCTCGTCGATGCGGAACGGCTTCGTGAGGTAGTCGTCGGCGCCTTCCTCGATGCCGCGCACGATGTCGCCGCCCTCGTCCTTCGCGGTGAGGATCAGGATCGGCACGAAGTTCCCGGCGGCGCGCGTGCGCCGCGCCACCTCGAAGCCGTTCATGCCCGGCAGCATCACGTCGAGGATCACCGCGTCGAAGGGCGGCGGGCGCGTGAGGCGCTCGGCGGCCTCCGCGCCGTCGCCGACGACTTCCACCTCGTGCCCCTCCGCCTCGAGGTTGAACGCGAGGCCCTCGGCGAGATGGGCCTCGTCCTCGACGACGAGAATGCGGGCCACCTAATGGCTCCTCGCCGGAGAAGTCGCAGGCTGCGACTGCGCGCTGCTCGCCGCGCTCGGCACCGCCGCCCCGCCCTCGGCGGCTCCCGGCGCCGCCCGCAGCGTGACCGTGAAACGGCTGCCCCGTCCCGCGCCTTCGCTGCGCGCCACCACGCGCCCGCCGTTCCGGCGCACGAGGCTATTCACGATGAAAAGGCCGAGCCCGAGCCCCGCCGCGTCGCGCCCCACCTGATAGAAGCGCCCGAAGATCTTGCGCAGCTCGCGCGGCTCGATGCCGATGCCGCGGTCGGCGATCTCGGCGCGCACTCTCCCGTCGGGCGCCTCCTCCAGCGCCACGCGGATCTCGAGGGGCGGCCGCGAGTACTTCACCGCGTTCTCCAGCAGGTTGCGGAACACCACGGCGAGCTCCGCCGCGTCGCCCAGCGCGGTGAGCGGGCGCTTGCGCGCGATCGCGATCGCCTCCTCCGGCAGGCCGTGGACGCGCCGCACTTCGTCGGCGGCGTCGCGCAGGATCGCCGTCAGGTCCACCGGATCCGCCGGCCGCACGCGCACCTTCTCCTCGCTGCGCGCCGCGGCGAGCACGTGCATGACGGTGCGCTCGAGGCGCGCGACGTCCTCCTGCATGCGCTGGAGGAACGCCTTCTGCCGTTCGGGCGCGAGCTCGTGGCGGCGCAGCGTGTCCAAGTAGAGCTGGAGCGAGGCGATCGGCGTCTTCAGCTCGTGGGTCACCGCATCGATGAAGGCCTGCTGCCGCTGCCCCGAGCGGATCTCGCGCACGAGCCAGATGCAGAGCAGGAGCAGGCCGACGAAGATCGTGAGGGCGACGAGCGAACCGAGCAGGATGGCGGCCCAGTATGCGGCGGTGAGCCCCGACTCCGGCGGCCGCCAGCCGCGCACGATGACGATCTGCCAGGCGATGCCGAGCGCGAGCGCCAGCACCATCAGCGTGATGCCGAGGGCGAGCGGGTAGGTGATGGAGCGGCGGCGGGGCATGCGGGGCTCCGAACGAAGGCAAAGTAACGAGTCCTCGCGCGCCTAGACTGTGCCGATGGGTGCGCTGACGCTTCCGCAACGCGCCGCGCTGGTCGCGGGGTGGCTCGGGCTCGCGGCTTGTGCGCACGCGACCGAGCTCCCGCCCGAAGGAAGCTGCGCCGACGAGGTGCGGTCCGCTGCCGGAGACTCCATCGACGCGACGCGAGCGCCACTCCGTCCCGGCACGGCCGTCGAGTACGCGAACCTCGCTGCACTGCGCGCGCTGCTGCCGGGTGAAGTCTGGCAGCATCGCGGAGTCTTCTTCTTCGACGGAATGCGGCTGACGATCGGGCCGTGTCATCGCCGCTACGCGCCGTCCGGATCGTTCGCAGCGGCGTCTCGCCTCCACGCGGGTCGCGTGCGCCTCAATGACGGCGGCGCCCTGATGGATCACGTCGCCGGCCTGCCGTTCGCTCCCGAGTCCATCGACAGGGCTGCGGAAGACGCCGGCGTGCGCTGGGCTTGGAACCTCGAGCGCCGCCATCGCGCTGCCGGACCGCGGGGATCCTTCCGCATCGTCGAGCTTCAGGACTCGCGCGCGCTCGCGCGCGGCGACCCGCCGATGGTCTTCTCAGGCAGCTTCTTCTTCGCGCAGACGTCCGCGCGCGCCGACCTGCCGGGCCAGCACGAGCGAGCTGCGCGCCACTACGCGTGGGTTGCCGGCGGCGAGTTTCGCGAGCCAGCGGGCGCGCTCGGTCTTGCGTGGCGCCAGTACCGGCTCGCCTCGAGCGGTGCAGACGCCGGGCGTGCGGACGACGTGTTCGTCTATCTCCCAGAGCTGCGCAAGACGCGGCGCGGCCCGCCCGCGCAAGTCGACGGCATGTTCGTGCCCCGCTACCGCGCTGCCGGCTCGGACAATGCGCGCGTCCTGCCCTACGCCCAAGGCGGGCGGATGGGTGCGATCGATGCAGGGCATGCCGGCGCGCTCGCGGTCAGCGAAGATGCCGAGCGTGGCTTCACCGGTCTCGCGCTGCGGCCGAGCGCGTGGGCCTGGCGCGTCGTCGGGGAGCAGGAAGTCGTCGCCCCGCTGAACGCACGCGTCGAGGGCTGGCCGCTGCGCGACGGGCGGAACCACGGGCCGAGCGGTCTGTCGCTCGCGAGCGACACGTGGGACGTCCGCTGGGCCGTCGTGATCGAAGGGCAGGCGAAGGAGCCCGGCGCCCGCCTGCCCCACGTGACCTATTGGGTCGACGCCCAGACTGCGCAGCCGCTCTACGTGATGCGGCGCAGCGCGAGCGGCACCTTGCGAGAGGTGGGCATCCTGGCGCATCGCTACAGCGGCGACGTCCCGAGCTACCCGACGTTTCCGAACGGCGAGCCCGCGAATGTCTTCGACCCGGTCGCTGCGTCCTTCCTGGGACTGCCGAGCGGCAGCTGGCGACGCGAGAGCTGGGACGTGCGTTCGACCCCGATCGATGCGGCCGAGCTCCGCGCACTGGTCAGCACCGATTCGCTCTCGCGCGGTCGCTGAGATCGCTCGAGCAGCCGGCGCTCGCCTCAGAATGCGTAGCGCAGCTTGAAGTAGACGTGATCGAGATCGCGCACGGGCGACAGGCCGTTCTCGACGTAGGTGAACTCGCTGAGTACGTCGTCGTCGTTCGCAGCGAAACCGCTGATGCCGCGGAGCCGCCGAGACCAGCCTCCTGTGAAGACTCCGAGGCCGAGCGTCGCAGAGACGCGGTCGGTGAAGCGCCACGAGGCCTCCGGCAGAAGCGCGCCGGAATGAGAGCGGAAATCCCACACGACGTTCGCACCGAGGCTGAGTCGATCTTGCAGATAGCCGGTGCTCACGCCGACGAGCAGCAGAAGCGTCCAGGGCCCGTCGGCCGTCATGCCGCGCTCGTAGCCGCCGATGTAGCTCGCGAACAGCTGGGCGGTCAGCAGGAACGTGCGGTGCTCGTTCAGCGCGCGCAGGAAGGTCGGACGCTCGGCGGAGATCGTCAGGTTGAAGGTGTCGACGCGGGATTCACCGTCGAACGCGTCGTTGTTCGCGTAGCGCAGGCCGTCCTGCCAGGTGAACTCGAAGCCCCAGCTCGTGCCGGTGAGGTCTTCGGCGAAGTCGCTCGAGAAGCCGAGCACGTTGCGCTTCGCATACGAGAGAGCCGCGGAGCCGAGGCTCGCCCACACGAACTGACGGCGTCCGTAGACACCGTTTCCGCCGGCGCGGCGGTGCGCGCGCGTGACGCGCGTGAGCGAGGCGAAGCCGCTCACCAGCTTGCAATGCTGCGGCTGCGCGAACGAGCAGCGGCCGGCGGCGAAGGCGCGCAGCGGGTCGCACTTCGAGAGATCCCCCGTGCCGGGCTCGCAGCCCAGCGCCGTCGCCAGCATCAGCAGATTCCAGGAGAGCGCCGCCGCCTCGCTGCGGAAGGGCTGGCCGGTGAAGGGGTGGACGAGCGGCGCGTTGGAGCCGTCCTCGTTGCGAGTCACGCCTCCGTCGGCGGCGAGGTCGTAGCCGGGCATGCCGGGCCCGAGACAGCCAGGCAGCACGAAGACCCTGCGCCCTTCGAAGCGCGTGCAGACCGCGCCGCCCGTGAAGCCGGCTGTGCCGGGCTGCGGAATCGAGGCATCGAGCGTGCTCCAGTGCGGATTCGCCTCGGTGCCTTCGATCCACGGGAACGCTTGGAAGAGCGCGCTGGCCTCCGCGTTCAGCATGTCGATCCCTTGGAGATCGCAGTCGGTCCCGTAATGACTTCCGCAACCCAGCAGCGCCTGCTGCGCAGTGGTCAGGTTCGCTTGCAGCGAATCGCCGTACCAAAGTGCGGCCGTGATCGGGCCGGTGCCGGGCGGCGGCGTGCCGAGCGGGCCGTCATTCGCGTCGGCGTTGAGATTCACGAGCGGCGTCGGGACGCCGCCGCCGAATCCGCCGCGCCGGATGCTCGGGTTCACGGCGAGCAGCTGCGCCTGATAGCTCGCCTGCACCGCCGGATCCGTGGAGACGAGGTCGTTGAACGCCTCCACGCCCGAGTCCGAGCCCGCGAGGATGTTGCTCCAGAGCGCGACGTAGGTGGGCGGAGAGCCCGGAACGCCGGCGGGCGCTCGCGTGCTGTTCCAGATCGTGAGGCCGCACGCGGCGGGATCGACCTTCGGCGCGCCGCCGACGGTCGCGGCGCAGACGAACGCGAACAGCTGCTGGTTCGCGCTGTGCTCGACCAGCGCGTTGCCCGCCGTGAGGCACGCGGGCTCGAAGCCCGTCTCGCACGCGCCTCGCTCCATCGCGCGCCGGGGGCGGCCCGTGCGCGGATCGACGTTCCGCCCGTACTCGAACATCACCTTCACGTGGGGCGCGTCGTCGAAACCGTAATAGTCGGAGAGCGAGAAGCTGAAGCGGTCCCAGCGCCACTCGAGGCGCGCGCCGTACTCGAGACCCTCCGCGTCCTGCCACGGCTTAGGCGGTCGCTGCTCGCCCGCGAGGCCCGCGCCGGTGAGCCCGTGCTGCCAGAGCCCGAGACCCTCGTCGCAGGCGGGCCGTGGGGTGAAGGGCTCGCCGCAGATCCCGGAGTCCTGCGGCTCGAAGGCGTCGAAGATCGTGGCGAGCTCGAGGCGCACGTCTTGGAGCGGGCCCACGTCGTAGAACGAGTAGATCCCCCGCAGTGCGAAGACGGGGATGCGCGACTCCTCGAGCGACGTGAGCGGGCCGAGCGCGACGTCGGTCGGGTTCCACTGGTCCTGGTTGCGGAATAGCTCCGTCTTCCCCCACACGATCGTCTGCTTGCCGATGCGCAGCCAGAGGCGCCGCTGCGCCGTCTCGAGGTCGACGTAGATCTCGCGCAGTTCCCGCAGCGGCCGTTGACTCGCGCCGTGATTCCACTGGAGCTCGCCGACCGTGAAGTACTGATCCGCCTCGTCGAAGGCGTCCCGCCGGATCGCGTCGCGCACCGAGGCGTTCGGCAGGAAGAGGCCGCGCGACTCCCAGGCCTGCGCCGCTTCCGTCGTGCGGCGTTCGGGCGCGGGCCGGAGCGGGAGCGCGAATGCACCCGGCGTCCCGAGCACCGGGTGCAACTCGCTCGCGTCGAACGGGTTGACGCGGTCGGCAAGGCGCCCGAGTGCGCGCAGATCGCACGTGTAGTTGAACAGCAGCTCGCGGTTGCCGTAGCCACGCAGGCTGTCTTCGCGCAGCGGGCGCGAGCCCGCGCGGCATCCGCGCTCGCGGGCGAGCACGTAGAAGCCGGCGTCGTCACCAGGGTCCGCGAACGAGCCGCGCACTGCGTCCGGTCCCAGGCTGGCCGCGAACAGATCGGCGAGCGTCGGTCCGAACAGCACGGAGGTCGCGCGCCGCTGCCCGCTCGGAAGATCGGCGTTGCGAACTCCGTCGGGCCCGATCACCGCGCCGTCGAGGCGCGTCTCGTCGTCGAAGTAGTAGGCGCGCCGGTCGAGCGTGGCCTGGGAGCCCGCGGTGCCCGTGCGCCTCCCACTTTGGAGGCGCGTGGGCAGCTTGCGCGGCTTACGCCCGAAGGCGTTCGCGCTGTCGAAGATCCCGCAGCCGTGGGAGTAGACGCAGTCGAACTTCACCTCGGCCCGCGCGAAGGCGCTGATCGCCGTGAAGGGGCCGAGGCCGTTCGGTGCGAGGTCCGCCTCCGCTTCGACGCTCAGGACGTGCTGCCAGCCGTAGAGATCCCACGCGTCGGTCGTGCCGAAGTCCTCCCAGCCCACGACGACGCGCATCTCGTAGTAGCCATGGACGTCGACGCGGTCTCGCCCGGTGGGCTGCGTGGCGCCCGCCCCTGCTTCCTGTGCGGTGGCCGTCAGCGGCGCCACGAGCAGGAGTCCGCCGGCGACGAAGCCATGCGCGCCTGCCTTCCGCACTCTCCGCCCCCGCACTTGTTACGCGGCACGGTATGGGCACCTCGGACGTGCCGCAGCGCCAGCGCGCTTGCGGGTGTGGACGGGAGGCGTGCCGATGCTCGCTCACCCAGCGCGTTCGGACCCAGCGTTCGCTCGCACTCAGCCGCGCGCAGCCCCAGCGGCGAGGCGAACCCACGGCGCCAGCAGCACACCCCAGCTCGTGAACTACGCGGCGACGCGGTGATCCAGCACGTTCGCGCCGATGTGGGCGAACGTGTGCGCGCAGCGCCCCGCCGCGTAGAGCCAGGCGAGCGCGACGAGCCACGGTCCCGATTGCTGGGCCGCGATCGCCGAAAGGCAGGCGACGGAGGACAGCGTCGGCGCCTCGAACGGGTTCACGAAACGGCGCGCGAGCTTCGCCGAGGCCTCGGGCTCCGGTGCGCCCTGATAGATCTTGAAGAACGCGGGAAGAGTCGGGCGGGAAGTGCCGATGCCGAGCGCAGGCTTCGCCTAGGACCCCGCCGGAACCACCGCCTTCTTCTTCGCGCTCGGCTTCGCGCTCTTGGCGGCCGCCGCCTTCCTCGGGCTCGCGCCCTTCTTCTTGGCGCGCACGACGCGCGTCGTGCCCGGGTCGAACTTCTTGGCGAAGCGCCGCCCACCGCGCGGCGGCTTGCCGGCGATCCCCTCCGCGGGCGCCGCGCCGCTCGCGGCCACGGCGTGCGCAGCTTCGGGCGCTGCACCGGCGACACCCGCCGCCTTCGCGCGCTTCCCGCGCTTCGCCCCGCCCGCCGCCTTCGGCGCGCGCGCGCCGGCCGCAGCCGCATCCGCGGCTCCCGCCTCCGCGCCCTCGCCTTCCGCCTTCTTCTGATTCCCCCGCGGCGGGAACTCGAAGCCGTGCCGGCCCGTGTCCTTCAGCACGAGCTGCGCGCTGAAGGGGCGCCCGTGGCGCGAGGTGAAGTCCTGCAGCAGCTCGGTCTTGCCGTCGCGCAGGTAGACGAGCGCCTCGTCGCGCGTGATCTCGCGCTTGCACACGGTGCGCGGGAACACGAACAGCGCGTGGTCCGGCTTCTCGGGCTTCTCGGGCGGCGGCTGGCCGGCCTCGCGGGCGGCCTTCTTCGCGGCGCGGAAGGCGGCCTGCGCCTCGGCGTCGGCCACCCAGCTCGTGCACGCGAAGTGGGTCGGCGTCTCGATCACCTGGCACTCTTCGCCGCCGAACGGGCACTTGCCGAGCGGCTCGGTGTTCACTTCGTACTCGGGCGTCTCGATGGCGGCCTCTTCGTTCCAGCCCGCCGGATGCACCTGGAGGCGCCAGTCGTCGTGGTCCACTTCCAGGTGCGCGCGATAGGTGCGGCCGCTCCGAGCCGTGAAACCATCGAGGACTGGCGTGCGGCCGTCCCGGAGCAGCGCGGCCACGGCGGTGCGGTCGAGGTAGCGGCCCGAGGTGTCCTTCCAGAAACGCATCGAGCAGTCTTCGCCCTCGGCGGCCTTCGGGTCGGGCTTGCAGCGGTAGAACCAGGCCATCTCGATCACGGGCCGGCCGCACTTCGGGCACGGGCCGAGGTCGGCCTCCTGCGCGTACAGCTCGTCGTACTCGAAGTTCTTGGCGCGGTCGACGATCTCGCTCGCGTACTCGCGCATCTCGTCGAGGAAGTCGCTCGCCGTGCGGCGCCCGTGCTCCACCTCGCGCAGGTGGTACTCGATCTCGCCGGTGAGCGACGCCGAGGCCAGGCGGTCTTCGTGGATGCGCTTCAGCGTGTCGATCAGGCGGATGCCCTTCACGGTCGGGCGCAGGCTCTTGCCCTGGCGCAGCGCGTAGCCCTTGCCGATCAGGTTCTCGATGATCTCGGCGCGCGTCGCCGGCGTGCCGATGCCCTTCTCGTGCATCACCGCGGCGAGGTTCTCGTCGTCGAGCTCCTTGCCGGCGTTCTCCATCAGCGAGAGCAGGCGGCCCTCGGTGATGCGCGCGGGCGGCTTCGTCTCCTCCTGCTGGGAGAGCACCGCCTGCACGCGCACGGCCACGTCGCTCGCCTCGTCGCGGCCGGCCGCGAGGGCGGGCAGCGGGCCCGCGCCCTCCTCGTCTTCGCCGGCCGGCAGCACCGCGCGCCAGCCCGGCTCCATCAGCGCGCGCGCGCGCGTGCGGAAGCTCTCGCCGCTGGCGACGGTGGTGCGCTCGACGCGCTCCCACAGCGCGGGGCCGTGAAAGGCGCCGAGGAAGCGGCGCGCCACGAGGTCGTAGAGGCGGCGCGCGTCGCCGCGCATGTCGGCGCGCGGCAGGACGCCGGTGGGCACGATCGCAAAGTGGTCGGAGACGCCGGCGTCGTCGAACACGCGCTCCTGGTTGAGGAGGCCGTCGCGGAGCAGGCGCTGGGCGCCGGCCGCGTAGTCGGCGACGCCCTCGCCGCGCGCGGCGGACAGCTTGCGCAGCACCTCGTCGACGCTGGCGCGATAGTCGCTCGGCAGGCAGCGCGAGTCGGTGCGCGGGTAGGTGAGGACCTTGTAGGCCTCGTAACAAGCCTGCGCGGCGCCGAGCGTGCGGCGCGCGCTCCAGCCGAAGCGGCGGTTGCCCTCGCGCTGCAGGCTCGTGAGATCGAACAGCGGCGGCGCACTCTCGCGGCTTGGCTTGCGCGTCTCGCCGGCGAGCGCGGCGTTCGCGCGCGCGGCGGCGACGATCGCCTCGGCGCGCGCGCGGTCGAAGATGCGGTCGTCGCGGCGCTCGGCGTCTTCGCTCTCCGCGAAGGCCGGGTCGAACCACGCCGCGGTGTAGGTGTGGTCCGCCGCCGCGAAGGTGGCCGTGACGCGCCAGAACGGGCGCGGCACGTGGGCGAGCACCTCGAACTCCTTCTCCACGAGCAGCGCGAGCGTCGGCGTCTGCACGCGGCCCGCCGACCAGGCCCGCGTCTCCTTGCGGCTCTTCAGGCGCTTGGTGAGCGCGCGCGTCGCGTTCATGCCGATCAGCCAGTCGGAGTAGGCGCGGCACTCGGCGGCCTGGGCGAGGCCCTCGAGCTGCTTGCCGGGCATCAGGTGCGCAAAGCCGTCGCGGATCGCGTCCTGCGTCATCGACTGGAGCCAGAGCCGCTGGATCGGCTTGCGCACGCCGAGGAACGAGACGATCTCGCGGAAGATCAGCTCGCCCTCGCGGCCGGCGTCGCATGCGTTGATCAGGCGGTCGACGTCGTCGCGATTGACCAGCTTCTCGATCACCCGGATGCGATCTGTCTGGCCCTTCTTCTTCTTGAGCTGGAACGAATCGGGCAGGATCGGGAGCACGTCGAGCGTCCAGCGCTTGAACTTCTCGTCGATCTCCTCGGGCTCGAGCAGCTCGAACAGGTGGCCGACCGCAAAGGTGAGGACGTGCGCGTCGCTCTCCCAGTAGCCCTCGTGCTCGTTGAACCCGCCCAGCGCGGCCGCGATGTCGCGGGCGACGCTCGGCTTCTCCGTGATCACGAGTGCTTTGGCCACTGCGCCCCCTCTCACCCCTGCGCGAGGCCCCTCGGGGCGCCCCCTCTGCTTCCCATCCTTTAGTTGCGAGCCCGCCGACCGGCGGCCCCATTTAGCCTGCGAGTTTTGGCGTGGCAAACGAACGGCCGTTCTCGCGCTCGCGCGCGGGCTCTCAGACTCGGGGCGAGCGCCGCGGAACTTGAGCCCGCGCGGCGAGCCGGTGGCCCTTTGGGGTCAGATCCCAACGGGCCACCGGCGTCGCGGGCGCGGGCCGCAGGTCGAGCTCGCTGACGCCCGTCTCGCGCGACACCTCCGCGGGGCGCGAGGCGAGCTCGAAGGCGCCGGACGCCCCCACCAGCCGCGCGCGCTCGCCGCCTGTGAGCACGCGCAGCCGCGCTTCCGCTCCCCACGCGCGCGATCGATCGGGGCCGTGGTCGCTCGCCGTGATCGCCTCGTCCGTCGCCCGGACGGTGCGCTCCGCGCGTTGGGTCGCGTCGGCGCGCCGCCGGCCGAATCGACGGGTGCGCGGAAGCGTGATAGACGCTGCGGCGCCCGCAGGAGCCATGCCCGTGTCGCAAGCCCAGCCCATCACCGGACTCACCGCCGACCGCATCGCTCCCCACGTGTTCGTGTGCGGCGACCCGGAGCGCGTGCCCCGAATCACCGCGAGCTGGAAGGCTGCGCGCGAGGTGTGCAACTCGCGCGAGTACCGCGTCGTCACGGGGGAGCTGGACGGCGTGCGGCTCTGCGCGGCGTCCACGGGCATCGGCGCGCCGAGCACGGCGGTGATCCTCGAGGAGCTGATCAAGCTGGGCGCGCACACGTTCATCCGCGTGGGCAACAGCGGCGGCCTCGCGCCCGACCTCGCGCTCGGGGATCTGGTGATCACCACCGGCGCAGTGCGCGACGACGGCACCACGAAGACCTACGTGATCCCCGAGTTTCCCGCAGTCGCCGACCATGCGATCGTCGGCGCGCTGCTGGCGGCGGCGCGCCGGCGCGGCGCGCCGCATCGCGCCGGCATCACCTGGTCGCTCGACGCGTTCTACGTCCGCAACGCGGTGCTGACGCCGGGCGGCGGCATGGCCTCCATGAGCGTCGGCGGTTATTGGGCGCACGCCCACCGCCAGCGCATCGAGGACATGCGCGCGGCGCGCGTCGTGAACATGGAGATGGAGAGCGGCGCGCTGCTCACGCTCGCGGCGCTGTTCGGCGTGCGCGCGGGCTGCATCTGCGTAGTGAGCGACCGCACGCCGTGGGCCGGGCCGAGCGAGATCGACCTGAACCGCAACATGGCGCAGTGCATCGAGGTGGCGACGGAGGCGATGCTGGCGGTGGCGCGCTAGCGCGGGCTGCTCTCGCGCGCTCGGGCGCGTCGCCGATGTCGCAGGGCGATCCGGCGCGTAGCCTCCTTCCCGAGCAGGAGGCGCAATGTCGGACGCGACCTTCGCCGGCCGCCGGACGGCCTTCGTCCTCGCCGGAGGCGGCAGCCTCGGCGCGGTGGAGGTGGGAATGCTCAGGGCGCTGCTCGAGGCCGGCGAGCATCCCGACCTCGTGGTCGGTTCGTCGGTCGGCGCGCTGAACGCCGCCTATTTCGCGGGCGAGCCGACCCTCGAAGGCGTGGCCGCCCTCGCGGCGGTCTGGCGGTCGCTGCGTCGCGACGACGTGTTTCCGCTCTCGCCGCGCTACGCGCTCGCGGGCGTCGCGGGCCGCCGCGACCACCTCGTGAGCCCGCAACCCTTGCGCGCCCTGGTCGAGCGCCACCTCGCGTACGGCGACCTCGCAGACGCGAGGCTGCCGTGCTGCGTCGTGGCCACGGACCTCGCGCAGGGCGCCGAGGTGCGGATCGACCGCGGCCCCGCCGTCGACGCGGTGCTCGCGAGCGCGGCGATTCCCGGCGTCTTCCCACCCGTGCGGTTCGGGGATCGACGGCTGGTGGACGGGGGCGTGCTGAGCCAAACGCCCCTCGCGGCGGCCGTCGCGCTCGGCGCCCGCCGCGTCGTCGTCCTCCCGACCGGCTACCCGTGCGCGCCGGAGAGCTCGCCGCCGCCGACACCGCTAGGTTGTTCTGTCCCGCATTGGTCTGAACAACTCAGCTCTGATCATCGCGTGC
>CAYWRY010000098.1:0-15976 GCA_964460485.1 uncultured Spirochaetales bacterium | reverse complement strand
CTAGCGCGCCAGCGCGCGCGCGATCCTTCGGCGACGCGCACGGCTGTGCTTCACATCCGATCGATGAACACGCGCTCCTTCGCCAGGAAGATCGTCGAGCGTTTGAAGTCGATGAACTTCGCCTCGTCCTCGATCGCGCGGCGGTTGCCCTCCGCGGCCTCCGGCCCGGCGCGCAGCGGGCGCTCGAACCACACCTCGGCGTGGCCCATGTAGGGCGGCGTCACGGTGCCGCGCGATTCGCGCAGCGCGCGCTCGAGCGGCGAGGCGAACCAGTGCACCTGCTGGTAGCGGAGGATGCCCATGCCCTGCGCCAGCGAGCGGATCAGCGGTCCGTGCGTCGTGCGCCAGTAGAGCTGCGCCTCCTCGATGTCCTGCTGCGCCGGCTGGCGCAGCGGGAAGTAGAGCTTCACGAGCGGGCTCGACTCGCGCGCGAGCAGGTTCTCCGGGCCCGGGTTCACCTGTGGATACTCGTAGTTCAAGTAGAGCGGCGAGTGCGCGAGGTCGATGAACTTGCGCTCGTCCTCCAGCAGGAGCGCACCGGCAGCGCGGCCCGCGTCGGTCGCCAGCACGCCCGCGAGCGCCTGCTCCGACGGCCACCACAGCTCGGCGACGCCGTCGTAGATCGGCTCCATGCCGCCGCGCGCCTGCGCAGCGGCCAGGTTGGTCGGGTCGTCGATCGTGTGCACCTGCACGTAGCGCAGCGCGCCGATCTTGGTCTGCACGCTCGCGACGAGCGGGCCGTGCTCCTCGCGCCAGTAGCGCTGGAACTCGGCGAGCGACGTGCCGCACTTGCGGCGCAGCAGGAAGACGAGGCGGATCATGGCGGGCCTCCCGTGCGGCCACCCTACCGCGGAGCGCCAGCGTCGTGCCGCGCCTCAGGCGCGCTCGATGCGCGCGGCGTAGCAACCGGGCCGGGCGAAGTGCGCGTGCAGGTAGGCGACCCGCGAATCCGCGAGCAGCGCGCGCGCCACGGGCTCGAGCGCGTCGCCCTCCGCCAGCTCCGCGCCCACGAGCATTCCGCGCGCGTCGAAGGCGCGCAGCGAGAGCACGCGCGAGCGCAGCTGGGCGGGCACGTCGTCGACGCGGTCGTAGCGGGTGCGCGCCGCGCGGCGCACGTAGACCGCGTGGCTCGCACGGAAGGGCGAGTCTGCGGGCTGATGCTCGTAGTTCGCGAGCACGAGCTCCTCGCCGGGCTCCGCATCCTCGAGGCTGACGCGGCACGGATAGCCGGGCTTCTCGTCGGCGATCACGCGTACGGCACGGCGCGCGGCGAGCTGGTCGTCGTCCAGCGCGAACAGCTCGGCGAACGGCTCGGGTGCGAGGCCGAGGATGCGAAGGCGCATGGGATCTCCTCCGGAGTGCGCGCACGTTGGCGCACCGCGCCCGCCGCGCTCGCCGTTTTCGGACGTGGCAGCGCAGCGCCCGCCCTCGCCTTCCGCGGCCGTCGCATCGCGCGCGGGCCTCCGCAGGTGCCGTGCTATCCCGCTGCGCATGGGAGGGATGCACGATGGATCGCCGCGAGTTCCTCACGGGCTCGGCCGCCGGACTGAGCCTCGTCGCCGCGAGCGAATGGCTGGCTCCGCGCGCGGCGCGGGCCGCTCCCGAAGCCGCGACCGCGGGCGCCGCCCCCGCGAGCGACGGCAGCGCCGCGAGCGCCGCCCTCCACGAGCTGCGCGACGTGCTCGGTCAGCTCGAAGCCGCCTTCGCGACCGACGCGTGGGGCCTGCGCGGTCCCGTGGATCGGGCCGAGGCGCGCCGGCTCGCGATGTTCCACCTGCACCACGCAATCGAGGTCTACTTCGAGCCCTCGCCCGAGCGCCCGGCGTGGAAGCGCTTCGTCACGCCCGAGAAGAAGCTGCTGGGCGACAACCCGGACGCCGTCTACTTCGCGACGCCGATCTCCGCCGCCCACCGCTATCGCATCCGCGGCAACACGGCCGGCGCCGTCTACACGTCCTTCACCGTCGAGCTGGGCGGTGGCGACGGCGGCCACCCGGCCGGCCTCGGCGCCACGCTGAACGACGCAGAGTTCGAGATCGCGCCCGACGGCAGCTACGAGATCGTCGCGAGCGCCCAGAAGCCCGAGCGCGGCAACTGGCTGCGCCTCGACCCCGGCGCGAGCAGCCTCTCGACGCGCCACTACTACGAGCGCGAGACCTCGATCGCCGCCGATCAGCTCCATCACGTCCCGCTCGCCATCGACCGGATCGACGCGACGGCACCGCCTCCTCCGCCGAGCGACGCCTCGGTAGCGGCGGGCATCCGCCGCGTCGCGCAGTTCCTGCGCACGAGCGTGCAGCCCGCACGGCGCGACCCCGCGCAACTACCGCCCTGGGTGTCGCTCGTCCCCAATCAGTTCCCGCGGCCGAAGAAGGACGACAGCAACACGCAGGTGGGTTTCGCCGCGAAGGACAACGTCTACTCGATGGCGCCGTTCGTGCTGGGCGACGGCGAGGCGCTGGTGATCCGCGGCCGCTTCCCAAAGTGTCGCTTCGCGAACGTCGTGCTCTGGAACCGCTTCACCCACACCTTCGACTATCGCTTCCGGCGCGTGTCGCTGAACCGCAAGCAGACGCAGCTCGAAGCGGACGGCAGCTTCAAGATCGTGCTCGCGGCGCGCGACCCGGGCGTCGCGAACTGGCTCGACACGGAGGGTCGCCCGAGCGGCAGCGTGTTCTGGCGCTTCCAGCTGCCGGAGGAAGAGATCGCACCGCTGGAGGCGAAGGTGGTGAGAGTCGCGGACGCAAAGGGCGCGTAGCGGCCGGGCGCGCGGCTTCCCAGCGGACCCGCGCGCCGCCCTGCCTCGGCGATCAGCCGTGCCTCGCGTGCCACCTCGCGAGGCGAACGAAGGGCGCAATCGCGCGGTACGTGAAGATCTGTCCGCGCGGCAGCAGGCGCTCGGCACCGGCCAGCGCCGGCTCGCGCGGCAGTGCGAGCCGATCGCGCAACCAGCGCGCGCGGTCGCGCGCGGCGCTCGCGTCCATGGCGTGGTCGCACGCGTAGAAGCGCGACAGCTTCGGCTCGCTGGCGGCTGCGATCTGCGCCTCCGCATCGGCGCGCGTGATCCACTCGTCGCGCTCGCCGAACTGAAGGAACAGCGAGGCGTGGGAGCGCGCCAGGCAGCGCACGCCATCCAGATCCTCGAGCGAGCGCTCCGCCTCTGGAGCGTGCGAGGTGAGCCAGAGGCGCGAGCGCGCCGGTGCCGGCGAGCAGCGCCGCGGCGCGAACGCGCGGCTGGCGCGCGAGGAAGGCCGGCGCGATCGTGGCGCCGAGGCTGTGACCCACGTAGCCGAGGCGCGCGGGCTCGACGCCCGGCTGCTCGCACAGGAAGTCGAGCGCGCGGCCCAGATCGCCGAGCAGCTGCTCCGCGTACGCGCGCACGCTGGCGGCGTCCTTCGCGCCGACGCGCGGCCCCTTGCGCGCGCCGTAGCCGGGTGCGTCGACGCACAGCGCCGTGGCCCCGGCGGCGGCGTACAGCTCGGCCTCGCGCGCGAAGCTCGCGCGATTGCCGAAGCCCCAGTGCAGGAACAGCAGGCCCGCGTGCGGCGTGGGCGTCGCGGCTGGGAAGAGCAGTGCGCTCACCGCGTCGCCGCCCGCGCCGGGGAACGACACCTCGCGCGCCGCGCTTGCGTCGGTCATCGCGCGCACGCTACTCGCGCAGCGGAGCGCGGGTCAACGCGCTCGCGCGCCTTTCTCGCGCGAGCGTGCGCGTTACCGTCCGCGGCCATGCGGACAGCTCCCTTCACGGTCGGCATCGTGCAAGAGCGCGCGGGCGACGCGGATCTCGCCGCGAACGCCGAGCGACAAGTCGCGCGCGTGCGCGAGGCGCACGCGCAGGGCGCGCGCGTGATCTGCCTCCAGGAGATGTTCAACGCGCCCTACTTCTGCAAGAAGGAGGAGACCGCGCGCTTCGAGCTGGCGGAGCCGATCCCGGGCCCCACGACGCGGCGCATGCAGGACCTCGCGCGGGAGCTCGGCGTGGTGCTGATCGTGCCGCTGTTCGAGCGCGAGGCCGCGGGCGTCTACCGCAACTCGGCGGCGGTCGTGGACGCTGACGGCGCGCTGCTCGGCGTGTATCGCAAGATGCACATCCCCGACGACCCGCTCTACTACGAGAAGTACTACTTCGCGCCGGGCGACGCGGCGCCGGTGGCGGGCGCGGCGGCCTCCTCGGACGGCTTCGCGGTGTGGCGGACGCAGCACGCGCGCGTCGGCGTGCTGATCTGCTGGGACCAGTGGTACCCGGAGGCGGCGCGCATCACGGCCTTGTTGGGAGCCGACGTGCTCTTCTACCCGACCGCGATTGGCTGGCATCCCGCGGAGAAGGCGACCTTCGGCGAGGCGCAGAAGACGGCGTGGCAGACGATTCAGCGCGCCCACGCGATCGCGAACGGCGTGTTCGTGGCGTCGCCGAACCGCGTCGGCTTCGAGCCCGAGCCCGGCACCGACGGCATCGAGTTCTTCGGCCACTCGACCATCTACGACCCCTTCGGCCGCGTGCTCGCGGAGGCGAAGACGGAGCCCGCCACGCTGGTGGCGCGCTGCGACCCCGCGCTCGCGGAGGAGACGCGGCGCAACTGGCCGTTCCTGCGCGATCGCCGCATCGACGCCTACGGCGGCATCGCGAAGCGCTGGCTGGCTTGAGGCGCGCAGCGACACGCGGCGGCGCGCGCGGGCGCGCCGCGTCGAGGACCCGCGCGGCGAGCGGCGCGAGCGCCGGCTCGCGGACCGGGCGCGCGCGCGACGCGGCGCCCGCCTCTGCGCCGGCGCCCCCGCTGCGCTTTCCCGCGGAGTGGGAGCCGCACCGCGCCACGTGGATCGCCTGGCCGCACCACGAGCCCGACTGGCCCAGCAAGCTCGCGCCGATTCCGTGGGTGTACGCGGAGATCGCGCGCGTGCTCGCCGAGAGCGAGCTCGTGGAGGTGCTGTGCCACGATGCGCGCGTGCGCGAGGACGCGCGGAGGAAGCTCGCTGCGCACGGCGTGCCGAAGCAACGCGTGCGCCTGCACCTCGTGCCCACCGACCGCGTGTGGCTGCGCGACTCCGCGCCCAGCTTCGTGCGCGACGCCCGCGGCGCCGTGGCGCTCGCGAGCTGGCGCTTCAACGCCTGGGCGAAGTACCGGAACTACCGCCGCGACGCGCGAGTCGGCGCCGCGATCGAGCGCATCACGGGCTTGCCGCGCGTGCTGCCGTGCCGGCCGGACAGAAGCGATGCGCCGCTGCGGAGCGCGGCGGAGGGCGCGCGCGAGGCGCAGCGCGTCGTGCTGGAGGGCGGCTCGATCGACGCGAACGGCGCGGGACGCCTGCTGACGACCGAGGAGTGCTTGCTCTCGAAGGTCCAGGAGCGCAATCCAGGGCTCGATCGCGCCGGCTACGAGCGCGTCTTCGCCGCCGCGCTCGGCATCCGTGAGACGATCTGGCTGGGCGAAGGCTGCGTCGGCGACGACACCCACGGCCACGTGGACGACGTCGCGCGCTTCGTCGACCGCGACGCGGTGGTGCTTGCCTACGAGGCGGATCCGGCGGACGAGAATCACGCGCGTTCGCGCGACAACGCCGAGCGCCTCGCCCGCGTTCCCGGCCTGCGCGTGGTCAGGCTGCCCTTCCCGCGGCCGGTGTGGATGAACGGCGTCCGCCTGCCTGCGAGCTACGCGAACTTCTACGTCGCGAACCGCGCCGTGCTGGTGCCCACCTTCAACGACCCGAACGACCGCGTGGCGCTGAACACCCTCGCCGAGGTCTTTCCCGGCCGCGCGGTCGTCGGCATCCACGCCGTCGACCTCGTGTGGGGCCTCGGCACCCTCCACTGCCTCACGCAGCAGGAGCCGGCTGCGAACCCATTCGAGGTCTGACCCCTCTCGGGTTCGACGCAACGGATGTGTGCGTCAGCGTCCGGGTGCGTCCGGCTCCAGCACCACCACCGGGATCTCGCGCGTCGTCTTCGCCTGATACTCGTCGTAGGCGGGCCAGATCTTCGTCATCGCGCGCCAGAGCCGTGCGCGCTCCTGACCGGCAGCGGTGCGCGCCTTGGCGGCGAACTTGTCCGCCGCGACTTGGAGCCGCACCTGCGGGTTCGCCGCGAGATTCCTGTACCAGGCCGGGTGATCGGGCGCGCCGCCGCGCGACGCGACGATCACGTAGCGCTCTCCGTCGCGGCCGTAGATCAGCGGCAGCGTGAGCGGCGCGCCGCTCTTGCGCCCCGTCGTGGTGAGCAGCAGGCACGGCACGCCGTTCCAGAGATGGCCGTCCGCGCCGTCGCTCGCCTGATAGCGCCGCAGATGATCGGCGATCCATCCCGGCAGCTCGTTCTTCGTCTCCGCCATGCGATCTCCTCCTGCGCGCTCGCGGACTGTAGTGGCCCGTTGGGGTCAGACCCCAAAGGGCCACTACCTTGCGGGGCCCTGCCGGGAGGCCCGCCTGTCCATCGCGATCTTCGTCGACGGCGACGCGTGCCCGGTGAAGGACGAGGTCTACGTCGTCGCTACGCGCCATGGATTGCCGGTCGCCCTGGTCGCGAACGCGCCGATGTACGTGCCACCCGGCTTCGGCGTGCAGCTGATCATCGTCGAAGAGGGGCCCGACGCGGCGGACGACTGGATCGCGGAACAGGCGCGGGCGCACGACGTGGTCGTCACCGCCGACATCCCGCTGGCCGCGCGCTGCCTCGCCAAGGGCGCGCTCGCGCTGGGCAACGACGGACGCGAGTTCACCATCGACTCGATCGGCGACGCGCTCGCGACCCGCGCGCTGAAGAGCGAGCTGCGCGGCGCCGGCGTGCAGACCCACGGCCCGCGCGGACTCACCGCGAAGGACCGCTCTCGCTTCGCGGAGCGGCTCGACGCGCTGGTGAACCGCGCGCTGCGCGCCGCGCGCTGAGCTTGCCTGCGATCTCGCGCCGCGGGCGCGAGCACGATCTCGATCGCGCGCATGGGAAGCTCCGACGGCGCAGCGTATCGCGGCGTGTGGTCGGTGTGATGCGCTCAGCGGCCGAGCTGGCGAATCGCGAACTCCGGCAACGTCAGCCGAGCGCCGTGACAGCGCGCGCAGCGCGACGGCCGCGCGGGCTTGTCGCGCTGCGAGAACGCGAATCCACAGTCGAGGCAGGTGGCCGGCGTGATCACGAGCTTCTCGCCGTGGGCTTTCAGCGACTTCGCGAGATGCACGAGGTGGTCGAGCACCTGCTTCTCCGAGGCACCCACTGCCTTGGAGAGATCGCGCGCGGTCGCCGGCCCCGCCCGCAGCGCGAGCGCGAGATCCTGCCGCACGGTGTGCGAGCGAGCCTCGGGCTGCGAGTCGCGGCGCTTCATTCGGCCGGCTCGAGACCGCGAACCTCGCGCGCCGCTCCCAGCATGCGCTCATCCTACGCGCGCGCACGGCTCGGCACGCGATAGTCTGGAACGACCACAGCGAAGGAGCCCCGATGGCCGGCTCGATTCACGATTTCACCCAGAAGACGATCGACGGCGCCCAGCAGTCGCTCGCGGACTTCGCGGGCAAGGTCCTTCTCGTCGTGAACGTCGCCTCGCGCTGCGGACTCACGCCCCACTACGCCGGCATGCAGTCGCTCCACGACGAGTACGCCGGCCGCGGCTTCGCCGTGCTCGGCTTCCCGTGCAACCAGTTCGGCGCCCAGGAGCCCGGCAGCGAGGCGGACATCAAGTCGTTCTGCTCGACGAAGTACGGCGTGACGTTCCCGATGTTCGCCAAGCTCGACGTGAACGGCGCGAACCGAGCGCCACTCTACGCGTGGCTGACCTCTCAGGCCGCGAAGCCCGACGGCCCCGGCGACATCGCGTGGAACTTCGCCAAGTTCGTGATCGGCAAGGACGGCCAGGTGGCGGCGCGCTTCAACCCGCGCGTCGAGGCCACGGCCCCCGAAGTCCGCGCCGCGATCGACGCCGCCCTCGCGAAGTAACCGCGCTCGCTCTCCGGCTCGCGGTGGGCGACGCGACCGTCCCGCTCGATCGCCGGGAATTCGTCGCGCTCTCGTGCGCCGCGCGGACCGGAATCGTCACGCGCGCACGTTTTCCTACCTGCATCAGAGAGACCCCCTGCTCCCACGCTGCAGGTCTCTCGGGGTCGGCTCGCACCCGTCTCGCGAGCCGGCCCTTCTCTCTTCTTCTCCCGCGAGCCAGCGATGCGCGACCGCTCGCGCGTCGCGCCAAGAACGCAGCGCGGCAACGGCCGCTCGATGCGGCCGTTGCCGCGCCCCTCCCCGAAGCCCCGATGCCGCATGAGCCGATGCAACCCCCCGGGCGGCACGGCTCGCCGCCACGAGCGCGCGGGGGCGGCGGGGGGCGCGGAGCCGGCATCAAGCGCAGCGAGGGCCCCAGCATCCGGTCTCGCCGGAGCCGCCGAGGCCCGTCCCTACGCCGCCGCCGAAACCATCAGAGGGCCCGAGCGAGCCAGCCGGCGTAGCGCTCCCCTCCACCCCCGCGCGCCGAGCACAGCCCCCGACTCCTCGGCGCGGAGTCCTCGACCCCGCCGAACCTCACCGCAGCCCGAAGTCCCATCCATCTCCACGCCGATACGACGACAGAATCCGCCGCGCCGTGTTCGTCATGTGCACCTCGTCGGGCCCGTCGTAGATCCGCGCAAACCGCGCGCTGCGATACATGCGTTCCAGCGGCGTGTCCTCTGTGACGCCCTTCGCTCCGAACACCTGGATCGCGCGGTCGATCACGTTGTGCAGCATCGAGGCGCCCACCACCTTGATCAGCGCGATCTCGACGCGCGCCTCGTCGCCGCGGTCGATCTTCTCCGCCGCCGCGAGCGTGAGCATCCGCGCCGCCTGGATCTCCGCCGCGCTGTCGAAAACGAACTTCTGGATCAGCTGCTTGTCCGCGAGCGGCCCGCCGAAGGCGACGCGCGAGTTCGCGCGCTCGCACATCAGATCGAAGGCGCGCTGCGCCTGGCCGAGCCAGCGCATGCAGTGGAAGATGCGCCCGGGGCCGAGCCGCTTCTGCGCGATCTTGAAGCCGGCGCCGCGCGGCCCGAGCAGGTTCTCCTCGGGCACGCGCACGTCGTCGTAGAGCACCTCGCAGTGACCGCCCGCGTGACCCATCACCTTCACGTCGCGCACGATCTTGTATCCGCGCGTGTTGGTCGGAACGATGATCATGCTGAACGCGCCGTGGTCCGGCGCGTCGAGCTCGGTCCGAACCATCACCGTCGTGTAGGCCGCGCGATCGGCGCCGCTCGTGAACCACTTGCGGCCGTTGATCACCCACTGCCCGTTCTCGAGCCGCGCCGTCGTCTTCAGCTGCGTCGGGTCGGAGCTCGCGACGTCGGGCTCCGTCATGCCGAAGCTCGGGAAGATCTCGCCCTCCACCAGCGGCTTGAGATACGCGTCGCGCCATTTCGGCGACGCGTAGAGGTGGAGCATGATCGAGTCCTGCAGCGAGTGCGTGCCGAGCGCCACCATGGCGAGCTCGCTGCGGCCGACCACCTCGTTCACGTAGACGTAGTCGAGGAACGGCATGCCGCCGCCGCCGATCTCCTTCGGGTGGCCGAGCGCCCAGAGCCCGGCTTCCTTGGCCTGACGCATCAGGCCGCGCACGATCTCGCGACCCTTCTCGTCGCCTCGGCTCTCGATCAGCGGCTCCGCGGGATAACACTTCTCCTCGACGAAGCGGCGCACGCGCTCGCGCACCTCCTGGACGTGCTCGGGGATGTGGAAGCTCATCGTGTCTCCTTCGCGCGAGACGCTATCGCCGAGCGCCCAGTCCCCTCCACGCGCCCCGCGAACCACGGGCTCGGAGACCCCAGCCGCGAACAGCGAGCAGCGCGCGGCGCCGGCCGCCCGATGCGGCCGGCGCCGCGTTCGTCCTCCCAACCCACGAATCGGGCACCCGAACGACCGCGTCGCCCCGGTCGATGCGCCGCGGCGAGCGGAGCGATGCCGCGGCAATGGCCCCCGCACCCGCAACTCATTACGTTGCCCCGACCCGCCGCGCCTCCGGAGCCCATGCGATGTCCCTCGAACACTTCGACGTCCTGATCGTCGGCGCCGGCCTGTCCGGCATCGGCGCCGCCTACCACCTGCAGGACAAGTGCCCGCGCCGCACGTACGCGATCCTCGAAGGCCGCGACGCGATCGGCGGCACCTGGGACCTGTTCCGCTACCCGGGCATCCGCTCCGACTCGGACATGTACACGCTCGGGTACAAGTTCAAGCCGTGGGCGAACCCGAAGGCGATCGCCGACGGCCCGTCGATCCTCGCCTACGTGAACGAGACCGCGCGCGAGAACGGCATCGACCGCCACATCCGCTTCGGGCATTGGGTGAAGCGCGCCTCCTGGTCGAGCGAGACCGCGCGCTGGACGGTGGAGGCGGAGCGCGGCGAGAAGCGCGAGCTCGTGCGCTTCACCTGCGGCTTCCTGTTCATGTGCAGCGGCTACTACGACTATGAGCAGGGGTACACGCCGGAGTTCGCGGGCCGCGAGGATTTCCGCGGGCGCATCGTGCACCCGCAGCAGTGGCCCGACGAGCTCGACTACGCGGGCAAGCGCGTCGTCGTGATTGGCAGCGGCGCCACCGCGGTGACACTCGTCCCGGCGATGGCCGAGACCGCCGGCCACGTCACGATGCTCCAGCGCTCGCCCACCTACATGGGCTGCGCGCCCGACCAGGACCGCCTCGCGAACTGGCTGCGCGGCTGGCTCCCGGAGCGCGTCGCCTACGGCATCACGCGCTGGAAGAACATCCTGGGCGGCATGCTGTTGTTCCAGTTCTGCCAGCGCATGCCCGAGCGCGCGAAGCGCTTCCTGCTGGCCGGCGTGCGCAAGGAGCTGTGCCCCGACTACGACGTGGCCAAGCACTTCACGCCCAGCTACGACCCCTGGGACCAGCGGCTGTGCCTCGTGCCGAACGCGGACCTGTTTCGCGCGATGCGCGAGGGTCGCGCCTCCGTCGTCACGGATCACATCGACCGCTTCACGGCGACGGGCATCCGCCTGAAGTCGGGCGAGGAGCTGCCTGCGGACGTGATCGTCACCGCCACGGGGCTCGCGCTGAAGTTCCTCGGCGGGATGCAGGTGACGGTGGACGGCGAGCGCGTCGACCCCGCGCAGCGTTTGACTTACCGCGGCATGATGCTGCGCGGCGTCCCGAACCTGGCCTGGGCATTCGGCTATACGAACGCGTCCTGGACCCTGCGCGCCGATCTCAACTGCGAGTACGTGTGCCGGCTGCTGAACCACATGGCGAAGCACGGCCATGCGAGCGCGCGCCCCGAGCTCGACGATCCCGACGTGAAGGAAGAGCCCTGGATGAACCTCAGCTCGGGCTACGTGAAGCGCGGCATGCACCTCTTGCCCAAGCAGGGCTCGAAGCTGCCCTGGAAGCTGTTCCAGAACTACGCACTCGACCTCGCGATGATCGGCTTCGCGCGCATCGACGACGGCGTGCTGCGCTTCTCCACGGCGAAGCCACGCGCGGTCGCGACGGAGCAAGCTGCGGCGGCGTAGCGACGCGTGGGTCCGGCTCTCCGTCCCCGGCTCTCCGCCGGTAGCTGCCCGATCGCCCGCCTGCGAGACCGAAAGCCGTAGCGCATGGGCAAGGCGGCTTGCTCGGCGGCCTCGCACGTGTGAAGTGCTTCATACCGCGCGCGCCGTCTGCTCTTTGCTGCGCTCCTCGGCGCGAACGGCGCCGTACTCCGTGCGAAGGAGAGCGCAGTGAGGCCTCGCGAGAAACACATCCGTCGACAAATCGAATCCATTCTCGACGTGTCGCCGGATCGCCGCCAGCAGGTGATCGTCCAGCTCGATTATCAGGACGACCTCCAGCACAAGCTTTACGAGCAGGCGTCGCGCGCGGTGTGGGACGAGCTCGTGATGCCGACGGCTCGATCCCTCTTCCGGCTCGAACCGGACTCACTCCTGCCGCGGCGCAGAGCGCGCACGGTCGCGCCGCGCAGCGTCGGGCTCTATCGCTTGCGGGTCGCGCCGAAGGACAGCACCGCGGCGCGGCGCCAGAAGTCGGTGGTGAACCTCCGGCGCCTCCTCGACTCCGAGTTCGGGCGCAAGTCGGCGTCGCTCGCGACGAGCCCGACGCGCAGCCGCAAATCGCACGCGCGGCGCGCGCAACGGTCGCGCGGCGCTGTCGCGCTCTGGGCGGCGGACTCGGTCGCGCTCACCATGGAACGCGACGACCTCCTCGAGCTCGCGAAGTCCGACCTGCCGATTCGCGGGGTGTTCCCGAATCGCGTCGTGCGCGTGCCTCCGACGAGGCGCAGCGATCGGGAGCAGCTCCCCTGGGAGGTGCAGGAGAGCAAGGCTTCGAGCTGGGGCCTCAACAAGATCGGCGCGCTCGCCGTCTGGGGCGCTTACGGTGCGCGCGGCGCCGGCACGCGGATCGCCGTGCTCGACACCGGCGTCGACGCACAGCATCCGGATCTTCGCGATTCGAAGGGGAAGTCTCGGGTCACGGCGTTCGCGCAGTTCGACGACCAAGGCAAGCAGGTGAAGGGCGCGAAGCCACACGACTCGGACGAGCACGGCACGCACTGCGCCGGCACCGTCGCAGGAGGCAATGCGAGCGGGCGCTGGATCGGCGTCGCGCCGGAGGCGGAGATCGCTGCCGGGCTCGTGCTCGAAGGCGGAAGCGGCACAGAGGCCGGGATCCTCGCGGGCATGGGCTGGGCGATCGATCTCGGCGTCGACGCGATCAGCATGTCGCTCGGCGGATTCACGCTCGACCCGTACATGCCGGAGACGTACACGCGGACGATCGTGAACGCGTACGTCGCCGGCATCCCCGTCGTCGTGGCCGTGGGTAACGACGGAAGTCAGACCGCCGGCTCGCCCGGCAGCGATCTGTTCGCGCTCACGGTGGGTGCGACCGACCACCTCGATCGCGCCGCTGGCTTTTCCGGTGGAAGAACTCTCGTCGTCGAGAGGTCGGACTACGTGGATTCGATCTACCTCCCAATGCCGTACTCCAAGCCCGATCTATCGGCGCCGGGCGTGGACATCCTCTCGGCGACGCCCGCGAGCTCCTGGGACGTGTTCAGCGGGACGTCGATGGCCACTCCGCACGCCGCCGGCGCGATCGCGCTGCTGCTCTCTGCGACGAGCATTCGCGCGAAGACGCAGGGCGCCGACCGCACGCGCCTCGTGAACCAGATCCTCGCCTCGTCTTGCCAGGAGCTCGGCGAGTCGGGACAGAACCATCGCTTCGGATGGGGGCGGATCGACGTGCTGCGGGCGATCGGCTTCGCGAAGGACGCGGGCTACTGAGACGGCGATTCGCTCGGCCCGGCCGCTATCGTGGGTGACATGTCGCGAGGCGCATCCACGACCTCCGATCGCATCGACGCGGCAGTTTCCGCGTGGATCGAGAGCGGCGAGGCCGGCCAGCGGGATCTGATCGTCGAAGCGGAGGTGCCGGCGGCGGGCTTCTCGATCGAGAGCCCGCGGCGGTTGGGCGGAGTGCCGGCGGCGCCGAGGGTGAAGCCGCTCAGTGCGCCGCAGAGAAAGGAGCGCGAGGAGCGATTCGCGGCGCTGGGCCGCGTGCTGCGGGAGCTGGGCGCCGAGGCCAAGGCTTTGCCCCACGCGGACGCCTTCGTCGTCTCGCTCTCGACCGAGCAGGCTCGCGAGCTGGCCAAGTCGAAGCTGGTGCGGCGCATGCGCATCAATCCGCGCATCGCGCGAGCCCCGTCGCCGCCGCGTCGCGCTCGCCGCTGAGCGCTTCACCGTGCGTCGGCGCGAGCTGCGCGGCGCCGTCCGCTGGACCCCGTCCTAGGAAGCGGTCGACACGAACTTCGCGATCGCGTCCGCCACGGCCCGCGGCTGCTCGACCGTGAGCATGTGCCCGGCGCCGGCGATGCGCGCGACCTCGCTGCCGGCGATCAGGCGCTGCCACGCCTCGGCATAGACGGGCGGGACGAGGCGGTCCTGCTCGCCCCAACAGATCAGTGTCCGCGCACTCACGCGGTAGGCGCGCTTGCTGAACCTGCGGTTCGGCACCGGAAACAGGATCTTGCCGGCCGTGCCGAGACGGCGCGTGTTGCCGACCATGAAGCCCTTCAGGGCCTCGTTGTCGCCCAGGTCGAGGCCCGCGGTCAGCAGCCTTTCGCCCGCCTTCGGATCCGCGAACAGCACGCGCGGCAGCTCGAAGGGCGTCATCGCGAAGATGTCGGCGACCGGGTGCGCGTCGAGCCACACGCCCACGGGCGCGAGCAGCGCCAGGGTCTCGACCGCCGCGGCGTTCACGGCCGCCATCTCGGCCGCGATCATGCCGCCCATCGAGTGGCCGACGAGCGCGGGGCGCTCGAGCCCCAATGCCTCGACCACGTCCCAGCCGTGCAGGGTGAAGTCGAGCATCTCCTCGAGCAGCTCTTCGCCGGCCTCGGCGCCGAAGCCGGGCCAGGTGGGCGCGAACACTTGGTATCGCTCGGCGAGCGCGTCGAGCAGCGGCTCCTGCGGAAACAGCCCGCCCGCGCCGTGCAGGAAAACCAGCGGCGCGCCGCGCCCAGCCTCGCGCACTCGGCACTTGATCCCACGCCGCGTCTCGATCGTCCGTTCCGCCATCGGCTGCTCCGCTCGGCCCGCGGCTCGCGCCGCGCGTCGGCCGTCTCCTGCGTTCGACTTCTCAGGCGTTCCGCGTGGTGTGTGTGCGCGCGTCGCGCTCCGCGCCCGGGAACGTTTCCTCGGGGCGAACGCGCCCCTCGTACGGCTTGCACCACCAGCGGTCGTCGTGCTTCCAGTCGGGCCAGAGCGCCTTGAGGTGGGGCATCACTCTCTCGGCGAACAGCTTGGTCGACCGCCGCGTCTTCCAATCGGGCATGTCGCCCGAGTGGAACAGACAGAAGATGTGTCCGACGTGGAGGCGCTTGATCATGTCCTCGCAGCGCTCGCGCACCGTCGCTGGGCTACCCGCGATCACGAAGCCCTTCTCGATCAGGTCCTTCCAAGTGAGCGTCGCGTAGACGCGCTGCGCCTCCGCGCGCAGCTGGTCGAGCTTGCCGCCCTGGATCGTCTTGATCGTGCGGTAGCCGGGCGGATCGCTGAAGCCCGGGTAGACGTGCAGGCAGCGGTTGAAGAAGTAGAGGATGTGCTCTGCGTAGAGCTTCTCCGCTTCCTCGTCGGTCTCGGCCACCGCCATCACCTGCGCGAACGCGCCGCGGTAGGGCGACTCGTCCTTGCCCAGCTTGGCGACCTGCTCGAAGAAGCCCTCCATCATGGCGGTGCCGGCGATGTAGCCGCCGAAGGAGAGGTACGAGTAGTTGTAGTCCATGCGCGCGCACCACTCCCAGGTCTCGATCGAGCCGCCGCCCGGGATGTAGATGGGCGGATGCGGCTCCTGGATCGGGCGCGGCCACAGGTTCACGTAGCGGAGCTGCGTGTACTTGCCGTCGAACGCGAACGGCTCGCGCTCGCGCCAGGCGCGCATGATCAGGTCGTGCGCCTCGTAGTATTTGTCGCGCGTGAGCGCCGGGATCTGGCCGTAACAGAAGTTCGTGTCCATCGGCGTGCCGACCGGGAAGCCGGCGAGCAGGCGGCCGCCGCTGATCACGTCGAGCATCGCGAACTCCTCAGCCACGCGGATCGGCGGGTTGTAGAGCGCGATCGAGTTGCCGATCACGGCGATCGCCGCCCGCGAGGTCCGGCGCGCGAGCGCGGCGGCGATGATGTTGGGTGAGGGCATCAGGCCGTAGCCGTTCTGGTGGTGCTCGTTGCAGCCGATGCCGTCGAAGCCGAGCGCGTCCGCGTACTCGAGCTGGTCCAGGTACTCGTGGTAGACGCGGTTGCCCTCGCGCGGGTCGTACATGGAGTTCGGGAGGTCGACCCAGACCGAGCGGTGCTTCTGGCGGAAGCCGTCGGGAAGGTGGGGCCAGGGCATCAGGTTGAACCAGGTGAACTTCATGCTCGACCTCCTCGCGGCTCGGGCGGTTCGCGGGGACGCTATTGCAGCGGGGCGGGTCGTGCGAAGGCGTGACGCGGGTTGCTCTTGGGCGCGGCGTCCGCAGCCGCG
>CAYWRY010000097.1:0-16060 GCA_964460485.1 uncultured Spirochaetales bacterium | reverse complement strand
GGCTAGGCGTCCAGCGGATTCAGTTCCCGCCAGATGCGGCCGTCGAAGCTCTCCATCACCACGTAGTCACCGTCGCGGCCCTTCAGGAACGGGTAGTCGAGGGGCACCTTGCCGTAGGGCGTGTCGAGCACGTATTGGGGAATCGCGAAGCCGCTGGTGCGACCGCGCAGCGCGCGGAAGATCTCCAGGCCGCGCTCGATGGGCACGCGGAAGTGAGCCGTGCCTTCGAGCAGCTGGGCCTGATAGACGTAGTAGGGGCGCACGCGCATCCGCACGAGGCCCTCGCACAGCGCCTTCATCGTGGCGGCGTCGTCGTTCACGCCGCGCAGCAGAACGCTCTGGTTGCCGACGGGGATGCCGGCGCGCGTCAGTAGATCACAGGCGCGCGCGGCCTCGGGCGTCAGCTCCTTCGGGTGGTTGAAGTGCGTGTTCAGCCAGATCGGGTGATGGCGCTGGAGCATCTCGCAGAGCTGCGGGGTGACCCGCATGGGCAGCGTCACCGGCAGGCGCGTGCCGAGCCGCACGATCTCGACGTGCGGGATCTCGCGCAGCTCGCGCAGCAGCCACTCGAGCCGCTCGTCGCTGAACACGAGCGGGTCGCCGCCGGTCAGCAGCACGTCGCGGATCTCTGGCGTCGCGCGGATCCAGTCGAGGGCGACCTGCAGCTCTTGGCGCTTCATCGTCCAGTCTTCGTCGCCCACCATGCGCTTGCGCAGGCAGTAGCGGCAGTAGAGCGCGCACTCGTTGTTCACGCAGAAGGCGATGCGATCCGCGTAGACGCGCACGACGTTCTTGACCGGCGAATGCGCCACTTCGTCGAGCGGATCCGCGAGGCCCACCGGGTCGCCCAGCTCGGCGAGCCGCGGCACCACCTGCTTGCGCACCGGGCACTCGGGATCCGCGGCATCCATCAGCGCGGCGTAGTAGGGCGTGATCACGAAACGGAAGCGCTCGGAGAGCGCGGCGATCGCGCGCGCCTCGTCGTCGCTCGGCGCGACGAAGCGCGCCAGCTCCGCCGCGCTGCGGATGCGGTGCTGCATCTGCCAGGTCCAGCTCGCCCAATTCAGGGAGCCGATGTCCGCGCGCGACGCGCTCACGCGAGCCCCAGTCGTTCGAGGCCGCCGCGCAGGACTTCCGCGAGCAGGTCGGGAAGCGGGCGGCCCATCAGCTCGGCGAGGATGCCGAACGAGGCGTCGGGGGCAAAGGTCGGCAGCGGATTCAGCTCGAGGAAGCGCGGCCGCCCCGCGGCGTCGAGCTTGAAGTCGGCGCGCGCGAAGTCGCGGCAGCGCAGCGCGGCAAAGGCGCGCAGCGCCTCGGCGGCGAGCGCGGCCTCGAGCGCGGGGCCGAGCACGCCCGGCGTGTGGTAGACGAGCGCGCCGGCGGCGCCGCGCTCGAGCGCGTGCACGCCGATGCCGGAATCCCGCTCGAGCGCGCGCTGGAGCGCCGGCAGCGCGCGCGGCGGATCGTTGCCGATCACGGTCAGCGTGTACTCGGCGCCGGGCAGGAACGGCTCGACCAGCGCAGGCTGCGCGTAGTCGCGCGCGATGCGCTCCACCGCCTCCGCCAGCTCGCGCGCATTCTCGACGCGAGAGCGCGCCGTGATGCCCTTCGCGGTGCCCTCCCAGCGCGGTTTGACGAACAGCGGGAAGGGGCCCGGCAGCGTCGCGCCCGCCAGCTCGGCCGCCGACTCGACGCTCAGGTGGCCGGCGGTCGGCACGCCGGCGGCGCGCACGACATCGAGCGTCCACGCCTTGTCGAGCGAGAGCGAGAGCGTGAGCGCGTCCGAGCCGAGCGCGGGCACCCCCGACATCTCCAGCAGCACGGGCGCCCACGCCTCGCGATTCCGCGTGCCGTAGCCCTCCGCGATGTTCCACACCGCGTCGAGCCGCGGCAGCGCGCCCGTGCCGGCGGCTCGCAGCAGCGCGCGCGGATTGCCCACGCGCAGCGGCTCGTGCCCCGCGTGACGGATCGCCGCCTCGAGCGCCTCGATCGTCGCTTCGGGCTCGTACTCCGCATCCGCATCCACCGGCCCGCCCGCCGGCGCCGTGCCCAGCAAGTCGAAGACGATCCCGATCCGCAGCATGGGGCCGCGCACCCTAGCAGCGACGCGAACGACAAATTCGCCGTTCAGGCCGCGCCCGCGCCAACTCGAACCTCGGCCGATCGACCGCCGGCTGCGCCCGATCGGTCGCCCGACGACGCACCACGCGAAGCGCGCGGGAGGCGGGCCTCGGAGGCCCGCCGATCCGCGCCCTCCCCCCTGAGCGCGGGGTCGGGAGGCGAACCGGCACACCTCCGCCCCTCCGCCGTACTACCGTGCGCGCCGCATGTCTCTGCTGGACTCCGTCGAACGCCTCGGCAACCGCCTTCCCGACCCCGCCACCCTGTTTCTCGGAGGTGCGCTCCTCCTGGTCTTCGCCTCGGAGGTGGCCGTCCGCGCCGAATGGAGCGTCGAGAAGCGCGCGACGCGCGAGGTGCGCGAGGCGGTGCTCGACGCGAGCGGCTCGCCCGCCGTCGACCCCGCCACGCGGCAGCCGATCACGCGCGGCGTCCTCGATCCCGCGACCGGCGAGCTCGCGCGCGAGGCGTTCACTCAGCCGGTCACGCCGCGCAGCCTGCTCTCGTCGGAGGGCGCCTACTTCGCGGTGTCGAGCCTGGTCGACAACTTCAAGAGCTTCCCACCGCTCGCGATCGTGCTGGTCGGCATGCTCGGCATCGGGCTCGCCGAGCGGGCGGGCCTGGTGGGCGTGTTGTTACGGTCGACCCTCGGCGCGGCCCCGCCCGCGCTGCTCACGCCCGTGGTCGTGTTCCTCGGCGTGATGTCGTCGATCGCCGTGGACGCGGGCTACGTGGTGCTGCCGCCGGTAGCAGCCGCGCTGTACGCCGCGGCCGGTCGCCCGCCGCTCGCCGGCATCGCCGCCTCCGTCGCGGGCGTCGCCGCCGGCTTCAGCGCGAACCTCCTGCCGAGCGGCCTCGACGCGCTGCTGATGGGCTTCACGACCGCCGCCGCGCGGCTCGTCGACCCGACCTACAGCGTCGAGGCGACGGCGAACCTCTACTTCATGCAGGCCTCGACCGTCCTGCTCACGGGGGTCGGCTGGATCGTCACCGCGCGCTGGGTCGAGCCCCGCCTCGCGGCGGGCTCGGCGCTCGCGCCGCCTGCGAGCGAGAGCGCAGCGCTCACGACGGCCGAGCGCCGTGGCCTCACCGCGGGCTGCATCGCCGGCGGCCTCCTGCTCGCGCTGCTCGCCGCGGCGGTGTTCGTGCCGGGGGCGCCACTGCACGGCGCTGCGGGGAGCGGCAATCCGCGCTGGGTGAGCGCGATCGTGCCGCTGCTCTTCGTCGCCTTCTTCGTGCCAGGCCTCGCCTACGGCTTCGCGGCCGGCACGCTGCGCAGCGATCGCGACGCCGCGAAGATCCTCGGCGAGACGATGGCGGCGATGGGGCCGTACATCGTGCTCTCGTTCTTCGCCGCGCAGTTCATCGAGTACTTCCGCTGGACGGGGCTCGGCGAGATGCTCGCGATCGCGGGCGGCGGCCTCCTGACGCGCGCCGACCTCCCGATTCCGTTCCTGCTCGCCTGCTTCGTGGGAATCGTGACCCTCGTGAACCTGTCGATCGCCTCCATGTCGGCGAAGTACGCGTTCCTGGCGCCGGTGTTCGTCCCGATGTTCATGCAGGTCGGCATCAGCCCGGAGCTCACGCAGGCGGCGTATCGCGTCGGCGACTCGGTGACGAACTGCATCACGCCGCTGAATCCGTATCTCGTGATCGCGCTCGTGCTGATGCAGCGCTACGCGCCGAAGAGCGGCCTCGGCACCCTGGTCGCGATGATGTTGCCCTACGCGCTGGGGTTCTTGGTGACGTGGGCGGCGTTGTTGATCGCGTGGGTGACGCTCGGCATCCCGCTCGGGCCCGCCGGGCCGCTCACCTTCGCGCCGGCGCACTGAGGCGGAGGCCGAGATGGACGTGCGATCGCTCGCGGGAAAGCTCGCGCTCGTGACGGGCGCGGGCCGCGGCATCGGCCGCGAGACGGCGCTGGCCTGCGCGCGGCGCGGCGCCGACCTCGCGCTGTGCGACGTCGACGCGGACGGGCTCGCCGAGACGGAGCGCCGCGCGCGCGCGCTGGGCGGCGAGCGGCGCATGCTCGCCCAGCGGGTCGACGTGGCGGACGCGGAGCAGATGCGCGCATTCGCCGAGGCCGTGCACGACACGTGGCCCGCCGTCGACTTGCTGGTGAACAACGCCGGCGTGGGGCTCGGCGGCGGCCTGCTCGACACGACCCTCGCCGACTGGCGCTGGATCGTGGACATCAACCTGATGGGCGTCGTCCACGGCTGTCATTTCTTCGTGCCGCGCATGGTGGAGCGCGGGGCCGGCGGCCACGTGGTGAACGTCGCCTCCGCCGCGGGCTACGTGCCGAGCGAGCTCTTGTGCGCGTACACGGCCACCAAGTACGCCGTGCTCGGGCTCAGCGAGGCGCTCCACGTGGAGCTGCACCGCCGCGGCATCGGCGTCACCGCCCTCTGCCCCGGCATCATCAACACGCCGATCACGCGCAACGCGCGGCTGCGCGGCGCGGCCGCAGCGAGCGGCGCGCGCGAGGCGATGGTCGCCAGCTACCAGCGCCGCAACTACGGGCCCGAGCGCGTGGCCGAGAACCTGCTGCGCGCGGTGCAGCGGGGTCGCCTCGTGGCGCCGGTCGCGGCCGAGGCCTGGCTCGCCTACTACGTGAAGCGCGTCGCGCCGTGGGCGATCCACGCGCTCGGCCGCTGGCAGGCGCGGCGCGGGATCCCGGGGGCGCCGTGAGCGAGCTCTTGCTGCTGCCGCGGCCGCGCCGGCTCGAGACGTTGCCCGGCCGCGGCCCCGCCCACGACGCCGCGCCGGCGACGCGCGTGCGGCGCTCGCTCGGCCGCGAGGCGTTCACGCTCACCCTCGACGCGCGCGGCGTGTGGATCGAGCACGGCGACGAGGCCGGCCTGCGCTTCGCGAGCGCCGCGCTCGCACAGCTGCGCGCGCAGGGCGGCGAGCGCTTGCCCGCGCTGCGCATCGAGGACGCTCCCGACTTTCCCGTGCGGGGCTTCATGCTCGACGTGTCGCGCGACCGCGTGCCCACGCGCGAGACGCTCGCGCGGCTCGTGGAGGTGATGGCGCTGCTGCGCCTCAACCACCTCCAGCTCTATACCGAGCACACCTTCGCCTATCGCGAGCACGAGGTGGTCTGGCGCGACGCGTCGCCGCTGACCGCCGAGGACGTGCGCTGGCTCGACAAGCTGTGCGCGGTCCACGGCGTCGAGCTGTGCGCGAACCAGAACACCTTCGGGCACATGGGGCGTTGGCTCGCGCATCCGGAGTACCGGACGCGCGCCGAGTGTCCGGACGGCTTCGAGACGCCCTTCGGCACGCGCCTCCCGCCCGGCTGTCTCGCGCCCACGCCCGAGAACGCCGAGCTCGCCCTCGCGCTCTGCCGCGAGCTGCTCGCCCAGCACAAGAGCCGCCGCATCAACGTGAACTGCGACGAGACCTTCGAGCTGGGCCTGGGCGCGAGCGCGGCCGAAGCCGCCGCGCGCGGCAAGGCGCGCGTGTACCTCGAGCACCTGCTGCGCATCGCCGGGCCGCTGCGCGAGTCGGGCCACGAGGTGCTGTTCTGGGCGGACGTGCTGCGCGACCACCCGGAGTTGGTGCGCGAGCTGCCGCGCAGCGGGCTCGTCGCGCTGGTCTGGCACTACGAACGTCCGCTCGAGCGCGCGCCCTTTCCTGCTGCGCTGCTCCCGAAGCTCGCCGCGTTCGGCATCACCGAGCGCGCCTTCCGCGGCTTCGCGACGCAGACGGAAGCGTTCGCCGAGGCAAACCATCCGTTCTGGGTGTGCCCGGGCACCTCCACCTGGAACTCCCTGCTCGGGCGCTGGTCGAACGCGCGCGAGAACCTGCGCGACGCGGCGAGCGTCGGGCTCGCGCACGGAGCGCGCGGCTTCCTGATCACCGACTGGGGAGACAACGGGCACATGCAGCCGCCGAGCGCGAGCTGGCTGCCGCTCGCCTACGGCGCCGCGCTGGCATGGTGCGGGAAGACCAACCGCGATCTCGAGCTCGCGCCGCTGCTCGACGCGTTCGTGTTCGGCGACGCATCGGGGCGCATGGGCGCGCTCGCGATCGAGCTCGCGGAGGCCTACGCCGGCACGGGCATGGATTGCGTGAACGGGAGCCCCCTGTTCACCGCGCTGGTGCGCGGCGGCCTGCTCGGCTCGTTCGGCGCGGCCGACCGAGAGCGCCTCGCATCGACCGCCGAGCGCCTGGGAGCCGCGCTCGCCGCCCTGCCCCGCGCGCGCTGCTCCGGCGCGGACGCCGCGCTGGTGCCCCGCGAGCTCGCCGCCGCCGTGCGTCTCGCGCGCCACGGCGCGTGGCGCATCGCACGCGCCGCCGGCTTCCCTGCGCCGAGCCTGGCGCAGCTCCGCCGCGACCTGCGCCAGGCGATTGCCGCGCAGCGCAGCGCGTGGCTGGCGCGCAGCCGGCCGGGCGGCCTGGCGGACAGCCTCGCGCGCCTCGACCCCGCGTTGGCCGAGTACGCGAGCTGAGCGCGGCGGCCGCAGATCTGCCGCTCGGTTTCCGCGAAACGGTCGCCTCAAGAGAAGGGCACTTCGAGTCCGATAGATAGCCATCTTTGGGAGAGGCAAAGATGGCTCCGCGGGTGCGCATCCTCGCTTCGCTCTGTCTCGCGCTGATCTTCGCTCTCGCTGATGCGGCCCTGCCCACGCGAGCTACCGCCGCGGATGGCGACGAGGCTCGGGCGATGTTCCTGATCCTGCTCGGCAAGTACGTGACGTGGCCGGCCGACGCCTTCGCCTCGCCGACTTCGCCGATCGTGGTCGCGGTCGTCGGCAACGGCGCGCTCGCGAACCAGATGCGCACGCTCGCCGCCGGCCAGCAGATCGAGGGCCGGCCGGTCGAGGTGCGCGCGGTGTCCGACGCCGCCGACGGTGCCGACGCCCACATCGTCTTCGTCTCGGACTCGGCCCAGTCGCAGGCGTTGGCTTCGGCGAACTCGCTGCGCGTCATCGAGGGGTCCAGCCGCCTGCGCGACAGCGACATCGCGATCCAGATGGAAGCCGGGCGCGTCGCATTCGCCGTGAACCGCAAGGACGTGAACCGCCGCGGCTTGAAGCTGAGCTCGAAGCTGCTGCGCCTGGCGTCGAGCTTCGAGTGATGGCTGCCCGCACCGAGGCCTCGCTCAGGATCTCGCTCGCGCGGGCGATGATGCTCTGCACGGGCGTGGCGATCGGCGCTTCGCTGGTCGCGATGCTGGTGCTCGAGGTGAACCTGGTCTCGCGCGACCAGGCGCGGGCGCTCGCGAGCGTGGGCTCTGTGATCGCGAGCGGCGCGCAGGCCGCGCTCGAGTTCGACGACCCCGAGGCTGCCAAGGAATCGCTCGACTCGCTGGCCGCGGATCCCGACGCGACCTTCGCCGCGCTGGTGCTGCCGGACGGGAAGACCTTTGCCTCCTGGGGCGAGCCGCCGCGCAATCTCTCGATGCTCGCCCAGGGCGACAGCGAGCTGTCGCTGTTCGCCAATTCCGCGCACTTCGTGAGCGGGATCCAAGGCAACGGCCGCACGCTCGGCACGCTGGTGGTGGGCAAGAGGCTCGACGTCGCGCTCACGCAGCTCGCCTGGATCACCGGCGTGATGACGGCGATCGCCGGCGCCAGCCTCGTGCTCGCCTGGGGCATCGCCGCGCGCATGCGCGAGAGCATCGCGACGCCGCTGGTCGCGCTCGCCGGCAGCGCGGAAGCGATGGCGAGCGGCGATCTCTCCGCCGAAGCCAAGGTCGACCGCAGCGACGAGATCGGAGGTCTCGCCGAGAGCTTCAACCGCATGACGGTGGGCCTGCGCCGGCTCGTGGCGCAGGTGCGCGAGAGCACGGTGGCGGTGGCGCGCGAATCGGAGCGCCTGGCCTCGGCGAGCGAGGCGATGTCCGGCGAGGCGCGCGCCCACGAGCGCACCGCCATCGATATGGCCTCGTCCGTCGAAGAGCTGAGCGCGCAGATGGCGGAGCTGAGCCGCACGGCGACGCACCTCGCGACGAGCGCCGAGCAGGCCAGCAGCGCGGCGGCGAGCACCGACCAGGCGCTCGGCGTCTCCGCGCGCGGCATCAACCGCCTGTTCGAGACCGTCGACGAGACGGCCGCCTCGGTGCTGCAGCTCACCACCGCGGTCCGCCAGATCGCGGGCAACGCCGCGCAACTCGACACGGCGACGCGCGCGACCTCCGAGTCGATGGTCTCGCTCGACCGGTCGCTGCGCGAGGTGGAGAACAACGCGCGCGAGAGCCGCGGCGCCACCGAGGAAGCCGCCGAGGCCGCGCGCACCGGCGAGCGCGCCGTCGACGCCTCGATCGCGGGCATGGGCGAGCTGGCCGAGAGCTTCGGCTCGGTGCAGCGCATCGTCGCCGAGCTGGCCGAGCGCTCGAAGGCGATCGAGCAGGTGCTGCGCGTGATCGACGAGGTCGCGGACCAGACGAACCTGCTCTCGCTGAACGCCGCAATCATTGCTTCCCAAGCGGGCTCCCACGGCCAGGCCTTCTCCGTGGTCGCCAGCGAGGTGAAGAGCCTCGCCAAGCGCACCGCGGGCTCGGCGCGCGAGATCGGCGCCTCGATCGGCGCGGTGCTGAAGGGCATCGACGCCGCGGTCGCGGCGACGCGCTCGGGCGCCGAGCGCGTGCGCGAAGGCGTGCGCCGCTCCGAGGAGGCCGGCGCTGCGCTGCGCGCGATCCGCGCCAGTGCCGAGCGTTCGAGCAGCGCGGTGAGCGCGATCGCCCACGCGACCGAACAGCAGGTGAGCGGCGTCGAGACCGTGGCCGCCGAGCTGACGCGCGTGAAGAACATGGTGGACGAGATCGCGCGCGGAACGCGCGAGCAGGACAACGCCGGCAGCGAGATCCAGCGCGGCATCGAGACGGTGCGAGAGCTGGCGGAGGACCTGAAGCGCGCGACCGGCGAGCTCTCCGACCAGAGCCGCATCTCGGCGCAGGCGGTGAGCGCCGTCGCCGCGACGCTCACCCAGATCCGCGACAGCTCCGAGGCGCAGCGCACCGCAGGCGTGCAGATCCTCGAGGCCGCCCAGCACTTCCGGAACGGCGCCTCGGAGACGACGCGCCGCGCCGAGGCGATGCGCACGACGGTCGACGCCCTGAAGGAGCGCAGCGCCGCCCTCGAGCGCGAGCTCGCACACTTCCGGCAGTAGCCCGACCCGGCTTGCGCGAGCGCGGCGTCAAGGGCGCGGTGTACCCGCGCACGGCGCCGCCGACGCCGCCAGCTCCGCACCGACGACCCACGGCGAAGGCAGCCGGCGGCCGGCGGGATCCGCGCAGCGCACGCGCAGCTCGTTGAGCAGTCGCCACGCCAGCTCTGCGGCGCAGGCGCCTGGCGCGAGGCGGGGGTGCTCGGGATGTGGAAGCCAGGCGTGCGCCGCCCGGTCGAACACCTCGACCTCGAGCTCGCCGCCGCACGCGCCGGGCGGGTAGAAGACGAGCATGCGCACCTCGCCGGTGGGCCCCGCTGCGGGCGGCGCGCTCGCCGACGGCGCGGCGCCCCTCGGCGGCGTCGCGGGCACGCAGCCGAGCGCGCTGCCCGCCAGGAACGCGGCGAGCGCTCCCGCTCCGAGTCTCACCGCAGCGCCTCGCGCGCCCGCTCGCGCACCTCGGAGTGAGCGGCCCAGTAGGCGGCGAGGCTGCGCAGCTCTCGCGGCGACGCCAGCGCGAGCAGGCGCTCGCGCTGCGGGGCAGCGAGGCCCCGCGACACCAGCAGCCGCGTGCCGTGTCGAGCGAGCGCGAGCGCCTCGCCGCCCGCCGTGGGCGCGAGCTCGCGCAGGGCGTCCTCCAGGGCGCGCGCCTCGGCCGCGTCCTCGTACACGAGCAGCCACGCGGCCGCGGCACCCCCTCCATCGCAGGCGAAGCGCCAGGCGCGGTCGGCATCCCAGCCCGCCGCCGCGCCCGCGGCCGACTCCGCCGGGGCGCCCTGAGCCGCGAGCCACGCGCGCACCACCAGCTCTCCGTAACAAGTGGTCGCCAGCACGCGGCAACCGGGGAGCGCGGGCTCGCGCGCCAGCTCCGCGAGCGGCTCGCGCGGGCCGTCCAGATACTTCTCGGGGTGAAGCAGCTCCTCGCTTGTCAGGGGCGGGTCGGCGGTCGCGCGCCCGAGAGAGCGCGCGCCGCCGCGTGCGACCAGCTCGTCCACGAGCGCGTAGCCGAGCGGATAGGCCGCGAGCAGCGGCTCGGCAACGACGCGCGGCAGCTCGGGGGCGGACTCGGCGCCCGGGAAACGGGCCGCGAAGGCCTCGGGCGACGGTCGCGGCGCGGCGCGCTGGCGCGCGGCGTCGCTCAGCTCGACGTAGGTGGCCTCGCCCTCGAGCAACGCCGTCAGCGCGAAGGCAAGGTCGTCGTCGCCGCGCAGGCCGAGCAGCACGTCGAAGGCGCGGCCCTGCTGCGCCTGGAGCGCGTGGGTCAGCTCGTGAACGAACAGCGCGTCGACGTCCTCGCCGCCGGCCGAGGCGGCGCCATCCACCACGTAGAGCTCGCGAGTCCGCGGCGAGAAGAAGCCTGCGGCGTTCGCGGCCTGGAAGCCGAGCAGCGCCGCGCGCAGCTCGAAGTCCGGCGGCAGCAGCCCGAGCGCGGCGGCGAGCGCCGCGTCGCTGGCGAGCTCTTCGGGCGTCGCCGTGTGGTCGAGCTCGCGCTCGAGCAGCCCGCGCAGGGCCGAGTCCGGGACGCGCCAGCCCGGCGCGACGCGGCGGAAGCGCAGTCCGCGTGCCGCCTCGACGCGGGCGGCGTAAGGAGCGAGGAGCGCGGCGGGCAGCGCCTCGACGCCCGCGGCGACCGCCTGCGCGCGCGGCGGGGCCTCGCAGGCGACTGCAAGCAGGGGCGCGGCGATCGATGCCCTCCAGCGCGCACGGCTCTTCATGGGCGCAGGCTACGCGGGATCGCTCGGTTCCTCCCGCGCGGCGGAGGCTGGCCGTGAAGCTCGATCGCCCATCCGTCCCCCTGGAGATTGCCGCCGCGCTGCCTGGCACTTGCCTGCACCCTGCGCTCCGGGCGTGGAGAGCACGGCCCCCTGCTCGCATTCCCCGCCAATCCGCCGCCGCCCGCGCGACTCGCGCGCGCAGGGGCCCACTTCCCTTGGGATGCCCGACCCCGCCCAGCCGCCCCCGCTCGGTCACGCCCGGCGTCGCTTCGATCACCTGGCGACCGAGCTCTCGGTGGCCGTCGGCGTCCGCGTACCTCGCCACGCACTCTGGCTCGCCGCCGCCGGGCACTTGGGCAGCGGCGCCAGCGTGGCCGCCTTCTGCGCCGCGCCGCTGGATGTCTTCCTCGCGGACGCGCAGCTCCCGCGGCCCGCAGATCGCGAGCGCGCGCGCCTACGCCGCTCGGTGGAGCGCTTCGATCCCCAGCGGCGGAGCCCCGACGAGGTCGTCTCCGGGCTGTTCGCGCCGCCGACGAAACACTGAGGAGGGCGGACGCGGAACGCGCCGTCCGCGGGTGGTCGACTGCGGGAGGCCTGCCTCGACTCGCGCGCCCTACGCGCGCTCGCCGCGCAGCGCAGCCAGCGCCGGAGCCAGCGCCGCGAGGGCGCGCGCGCGGTGCGAGATGCGGTTCTTCTCCGCCTCGGGCAGCTCGGCCATGCTGTGCGCTCCGCCGTCGGGCGTGAAGATCGGGTCGTAGCCGAAGCCAGCGGCGCCGCGCGGCGCCGGCAGGATCTCGCCCGCGCACACACCCGAGGCGAGCTGCAGCGCGCCGCCCGGCAGCGCGAGCGCCGCGTGGCAGACGAAGCGCGCGGCGCGGCTGGCGCGCGGCCCGCGCGCCGCGAGCTCGCGCAGCAGGAGCTGCACGCGCTCGGCGTCGCTCAGCTCTTCGCCCCCGTAGCGCGCGGAGAGCGGGCCGGGCGCGCCGCCGAGCGCGTCGAGCTCGATGCCCGAGTCGTCGGCGAGCGCGGGCAGGCCGCTCGCGAGCGCGGCCGCGCGCGCCTTGGCGGCGGCGTTCGCGGCGTAGTCGCCGCCCTCGGGCGGCAGCTTCACTTCCGGATGCGCGGCGAGGCTCTCCAGCGCGAATCCCGCCCCCACCAGCGCCGCGAGCTCGCGCAGCTTGCCGCGGTTGCCGGTCGCGACCAGCAGGCGCGTCGGCGCGCTGGGCGCGCGCGGCGAGCGGCGGCTCAATCGGCGACGCCCGCGGCCTCGAGCGCGGCGCGCTGGAGCCGCGTCAGCTCGGCGATGCCGGCGAGGGCGAGCGACGTCATGTGCTCCAGCTGATCGCGCGAGAAGGTGGCACCCTCGCCCGTGCCCTGGACCTCGGCGAGTCGTCCGCTGCCGGTCGCGACCACGTTCATGTCCACCACGGCGCGCGCGTCTTCCTCGTATGGCAGATCGAGCACGACGTGCCCGCCCACCAATCCGACGGAGACAGCGGCAATGCTGTCGCGCAGGGGGTTCTTTTCGATGGCGCCGCGCCGGCGCAACCGGTGCGCGGCCAGCGCCAGCGCCGTATAGGCGCCAGTGATCGACGCCGTGCGGGTGCCGCCGTCGGCCTGCAGCACGTCGCAGTCCACCCACAGCGTGCGCTCGCCGAGCGCAGCGGGCTCGACGACCGCGCGCAGGCTGCGGCCGATCAGGCGCTGGATCTCCAGCGTGCGTCCCGACTGCTTGCCGCGCGAGGCCTCGCGCTCGGTGCGCCGGTCGGTCGAGCCCGGCAGCAGCGAGTACTCGGCGGTCACCCAGCCTTTGCCCTGCTTCAGGAGGAAGCGCGGCACGGTCTCCTCGACGCAGACGGTGCACAGCACCTTGGTCGCGCCGAACTCGCACAGCACCGACGCCAGCGGGTTCTCCGTGAAATCTGGGATCAGGCGCACGGGCCGAAGCTGATCCGGGAGCCGGCCGTCGATTCGCTTCATCTTGCCCCTCCCGCGCTGGCGTGGGCCACGCCCGAGCGCTCGTCCTGCCGCGCGCGAAAGGCGGCGATGGCACGGGCGAGGCCGCCGGCGATCCGCTCGCGCTCCGCGTGTCTGCGCAACGTCTTCTCCTCCAGCGGGTTCGTGAGGAAGCCGACTTCCACGAGGACCGCCGGCATCCGCACGCCCATCAGCACCACGAACGGAGCCTGCTTCACCCCGCGCGAGCGCGCCGCCGTGCCGCGCGCGATCTCACGCTGCGCGAGGCGCGCGAAGTCCTGGGAGTCCGCTAGCTGCTGCTGCGCCAGCAGGTCGCCGAGGATCGAGAGCAGCGGGTCGCCCTGCGTGAGCTTCGCGGCGGCGGGACCGAAGGCTGCGTTCTCGGCGCGCGCTAGCTCTTCCGCGGCCTCGTCGCTGGCCTCGGGCGAGGCGAAGTACGTCTCGATGCCGCGCGCGCTCGCGGCGCGCGACGCGTTGGCGTGGATCGAGACGAACAGGTCGCCCGCCGAGCGGTTCGCGATCGCCGTTCGCTCGTCCAGCGCCACGAACGCGTCGGCCGAGCGGGTGAATTGCACGCCCAAGCCCTGCGCCCGCAGCTTCTTCGCGAGACGCTGTGCGAGGTCGAGCACGAGGTCCTTTTCGCGCAGCCCCGCCGGCCCCTCCGCGCCGTGGTCGTCGCCGCCGTGCCCGGCGTCGATCACCACGCGGTCGAAGCGCTCGGGCCCAGCGCTCGCTGGCTGGGCGCCGAACGCCGCCGCCAGCGCGACCGCACACGAAACCGCTCGAGCCCTTCGCACGTCTCTCCCCCGCGAACAACGTATCAGGGCGGCCGCGCCGCGCAGAGGACCGCGGGCGTTTCTGGCAGCGCGAGGTCGCTCTCTTATCCTGGCCGGCCCATGACGAAGCTGCGCGCCCTGCTTTTCCTCGCCGTGCTCTTCGGCGCCGCGCTCGCGAGCGCGGACGACCCGGCCGTGATGCGCCCGCGCTACCGGGCGGGCAAGGACACGATCGGCTCGGGTACCGCCTTCTATCTGGAGGCCTCCGTGCCGGAGGGAGCGGTCGCCGTCACGTCCGCCCACACCTTCGACCTCGCCAAGCTCTTGCGCGCGACGGAGGTGAGCTTCGAGACCGGCCGCTCGCGCAGGCGCACCAGCGTCTCCAGCCGTCTGCTCGCCCCACCCGGCAAGCCCTTCTCCTCGCGCGACGCCGCGCTGCGCGACGACTTCATGGTCTTCGCCCTCGACCTGAAGCCGTCCGGCGCGCGCATCCTGAAGGCGGACACGAAGCCGATCCAGAGCGTGGCCGGCATTCGCGTGCGCATCCTCGGCGTGCCGGCCGGCATGCCGGCCGACGAGGACGACCTGTTCGGCACGGTGCAGAGCGCCGACGACCAGCGCATCGAGGTGCGCCTCGACGCACCGGCAGATCTGCGCGGCTGGGGCGGTGCGCCGGTGGTGCGCCGCGAGGACGGCGCGGTGATCGGCATCCTCCAGGCTGCTTGGCCGGACGAGGACGCCGGCACGCAGCGCCTCGGCGTCGCGCCGATCGGCGGCGTGCTCGCCGCGCTCGCGAAGCCGCTCGCCGCGGGGCGTGGAGAGCCGTTCGCCAAGTTCGCCGCGCTCGCGCCCAAGGAAATCGACGCCACGCCGGTCGCCGTCGGCGACGACGTCGACGTGGGACTGCCCGAGGAGCGCGAGCTGGCGGAGGGCGAGGCGCTGCTGGGCGAGGCCGGTGCGGTCTCGACCACGTTGAAGCTCGAGATCGAGGAGCCCACGGACGGCTCGATCGTCGGCACGCCCGAGGGCGCGTTCCTCGCCGGCCGCGCGCTCGCGCTGCTCGGCGAGTTCAAGCGCTTCGACGTGGTGATCGTGCTCGACACGTCGGGCTCGACGAACGCCGCTTCGGGCGCAGACATCAACGGCAACGGCATCGTCGGCGCGACGGGACTGTCCGGCATCTTCAAACAGACCGACCCGGGCGACTCGATCCTCGCCGCCGAGATCGCGGCGGCGAAGAAGATCGTCGAGGGTCTCGATCCGCGGAACACGCGCGTCGGGCTGGTGACCTTCGCCGGCACCGCGGATCAGTACGACCCGTACACGCGCATCATCTACTCGGACAACGCGCCGGACGCGATCACCGAGGAGCCGCTCACCACGACCTACGAGCGCGTGCTGAAGGCGCTCGACCGCGTGATGAAACGCGGGCCCGAGGGTCAGACGAACATGACCGAGGGCGTGCGGCTCGCGGTGAAGGAGCTGAAGGGGTACCGCGGCGGGATGTCGAAGCCCGACGCGGGCAGCCAGAAGGTCGTGCTGTTCTTCACCGACGGGCAGCCCACCGCGCCGTATCCGCAGGAGCTGAGCCGCGAGAACGTGGCGTCGGTGCTGCGCGCCGCGTCCCAGGCTCGGCGCGCCGACGTGCAGATCCACACGTTCGCGGTCGGCCCCGAGGCGCTCGACGGCCCGATCGCGTGCGTGCAGATGGCGGCCTACACCGGCGGCTACTTCACGCCGGTGAGCTCGCCGGGCGACCTGCCGGCGGTCGTCGAGACCGTGAACTTCGCGAACCTCGACACGCTCGAGATCCGCAACGTCACCAACGGCGAGGCTGCGACCGAGACCGTCGTGAACGCCGACGGCTCCTTCGGCGCTCTCGTGCCCGTCCAGCCGGGCCTGAACCGTCTCGAGGTTCTCGCGAAGGCGACCGACGGCACGTCCACGAAGGCCGAGGTCACCGTGAGCTTCGCGCCGGGCGCGCCGTCTCCGACGCTCCCCCGCGAGCTCGTCGCGATGCGCAACCGGCTGCTCGAGCGCCGCCTGATCGCGATCAAGCGCGGCCGCATCGAGACGGAGCGCCAGGCGGCGGAGACCGCGCGCAAGGAGCTCGAGATCAAGATCCAGACCGAGCGCGAGAAGGCGGAGGCGGACGCGGAACGCCAGCGCCGCAGTCTGCGCATCGACCCGGTGCCCCAGGACAACGGCCAGGACAACCAGTGACGGCGCGCCGGGGCACTTCCTCGCCCCGCGACGCTCGCGCTAGGGCCGCGCTTCGTAGAACGCGTTCACGGCGTGGTCGATGTCGAGGCGCTTGAAGCGCGTGAAGCCCGCCGCGGCGGTCATCTCGCGCGCGCA
>CAYWRY010000096.1:0-16216 GCA_964460485.1 uncultured Spirochaetales bacterium | reverse complement strand
AGTGATTGGCGTTCTGGAAGAACACCGAGTCGTAGGCGCCGCCCGGCACGTTGAACCCGCCGCTGTAGCCGGCCTCGATCAGCGCCCACGCCTTCTTCTCTTCGGCGGCCTTGCTGTGGATGAACTCGCGCACGTCCGGGTGGTCGACGTCGAGGATCACCATCTTCGCGGCGCGCCGTGTCTTTCCGCCGGACTTCACGACGCCCGCGAACGAATCGAAGCCGCGCATGAACGAGACCGGCCCGGACGCAGTGCCGCCGCCCGCGAGCTTCTCCTTCGAGGAACGGATCTTCGAGAGGTTCGAGCCGGTGCCGGAGCCGCCCTTGAAGAGCATGGCCTCGGTCTTCGCGAGATCCATGATCGACTCCATCGTGTCCTCGACGGAGTTGATGAAGCACGCGCTGGCCTGCTGAGGCGTGCCGGCAACGCCCAGGTTGAACCAGACGGGGCTGTTGAAGGCCATCTTCTGGTTGACGAGCAGATGCGAGAGCTCGGCCTTGAACACCTCGCCGTCCGCGGGCGTCGCGAAGTAGCCGCCCTGCACACCCCACTCGTGGATCTTGTTCACGACGCGGCCGATCAACTGCTTCACGCTGCGCTCGCGCTCGGGCGTGCCCACGTGGCCGCGGAAGTACTTGGACACGACGACGTTCGTCGCGAGCTGGGACCAGGTGCTCGGGATCTCTACGTCGCGCTGCTCGAAGATCGTCTCGCCGCGCTCGCTGGCGATCGTGGCGGAGCGCAGCTGCCACTCGACCTGGTCGAACGGGTGCATGCCTTCTTGCGTGAAGAAGCGTGAGATCGAGAGTCCAGCCGCGCGCTGCCCGCGCGCCCGCCGCCCCTTGGTCGTGCCGCTCGGCTTCGCCGTGTCCGCCGCGCCCTGCCCTCGCTCGATCTCACTCACCGCCTCACCCCGAATCCCGAAGAGTGTTCACTACCCGCCTGCGCCGAAGGGCCGGCTAGCCCCCAGCTCGCCGCCTTCGAAGCCCGCGCTCGGAGACGAGAGGAGCCCCGGGTTTCCCCGGGGCCCCCGAATCCGGGCAGGTCCTCCTTCCCGCCTCGGATCCCACCCCGCCGGCAACCGCCTGTAACGAACCCCCCAGGCCGCCGACGGGATTTCATCCCCGTGAGCGCCTTCTAACTCGACCGCGAATGGACGGTCAAGCAGTTTTCCACAACATCTTGTATCGGCGAGCAGTGTGGACCACAAAACCTGGCATATGTGATGAAAGTCACGACGCGCTAGACCGCGGACGCTGCAATCTAGGGCGCCGCCGGAAACGGGGATCGCTAAGTCCTTGATTTCGTTTGGATGACGCGACGCGTCGCGCCGCATCGCGTCCCCGCGAACTGGACGGTGCGCTCCCTCAGTGCCGAGCGCCGAAACGATTCCGGAGGAAGAGGCGGCTCGGGGAGCCCGGCCGGATCTCCTTCACGGCCAGAGCGACGCGGTTCTCGCGGTCGAGCGCACCCCAGTAGGCGTCTGCGATGGCCTCCGCGGAGCCCGTCAGCGGCAGCCACACTGGCTCCCCGCGGAAGGCCGGCAGCGGATCGCCGTCCCCCTGATAAGTCGTGAGGCAGAGGCCGAAGCCGGGCGGCGGCGAGGCCGGACGGAACGTGGTGCGGTCGGTGAGCGACGGGTCGGCTGCGCTGGCCTTCAGGATGGAGAGCGCGAAGCTCGCATCGCCCAGCCGCAGGTCGATCATGCCGGAAATGCGCGGCGTGAAGTTCGGCGCGTCGGGCTCGCGCTCGCGCATCTCGAGCGCGTCCTCGAAGCGCCCGCCCGCCTCCATCACTTCGTACAGCGTGCGCGTCTGATCGCCGTTGCTCACGAGAAAGACACCGGGCAGCTCGAGCATCGCCTCGTAGATGATCAGCGAGGGGTCTGCGAGCTTGGCCGGATCCGCGGCCTCGGTGCGCAAGTCCCCTCCGTCGGCGACGAAGACGCGATTCCGGCTGTTCTCGCTGCGGCCCATGATCCAGTAGACCTGCAGCCAGCGCGCGCCTGCGTCCCCACGACCGAGGACCAGCCCGCGGCCCGGGTAGCGGTTCGCCGCGAGGTGCCGTGCGAAGTTGTCTCGGGCCTGCGATGCGAGCGCCGCGTTCGCGCTCACTCGGGCAGACCCGTCAGCCGGAAGCCCATGCCCTCCGGCACCTTGTATCGCACGTTGAGCCCAATCAGGAGCGCGGTCCAGCCTTCCACGTAGCGCGCGTTCGCGAGCGGGCCGCCGTTCACCGCGCGCAGGCCCGGCACGAGCTTGCACAGCTCGCTCACGCGCTCGCGCGGGCCCTTGTCGCCGGAGACGATCACGTCGCACTCGACCGGATGCGGCAGGTGCTGGAGGCGATGCGCGGCGACGTTCTGGAACGCGGAGACCGTCGCGACGCCCTCGGGCACCAGCGCCTCGACCAGCTCCGCGCAGGAGCCCTGCCAGACGCCCACGGTGCGCACGGGGCCGTCGCCGATCGCGGTCGCCAGGGGAACTCCCATCGAGACCACGACGTGCCCCGGCTGGAGCGCGTCGCCGAGCCCCTTGAGCGTGCCGGCGGTGTGCTCGAACGGCACCGAGAGGATCACGATCTCCGCGCAGCGCGTCGCCGCGGAGTTCTCGTGACCGCTCACGTCGGCGCCGGGCACCCTCGCGCGCACTTCGTCGGCAGCCGCCAGCGCGCGGTCCTCCTTGCGCGAGCCGATGCGCACCGGCCGGCCCGCCGCGGCGAAGCGCAGCGCGAGGCCCAGTCCCTGGTCGCCCGTTCCACCGAGGATTGCAATCGCGTTCGGGTCGCGGTTCGTCATGGGGCGCGCAAGCTACCGTGCTCGCATGCCCGACGCAGCGGTCAGCCTCGCGACGACACCGACGAAGCTCGAGCAACGCGGCCCGCGCACGCTGGGCATCGCATGGGCGGACGGCGCCGAGAGCGCGCTCGACGTGCGCGAGCTGCGACTCGCTTGCGGCTGCGCGCAGTGCGTCGACGAGTGGACGGGCGCCGAGCGCCTCGACGCGGATGCCGTGCCGGCCGACGTCCACCCGGTCAAGATCAGCGGCGTGGGTCGCTATGCGATCCAGATCGAGTGGAGCGACGGCCACGCCAGCGGGATCTACCCGTTCCGGCGCTTGCGCCAGCTCGGAGACGAGGCCGCCGCAAAGCCCTGACGCGCCCTCAGAAGCGGTCGTCGCGCGCGACGGCGATGTAGTCGAGCTCGCGGTAGGCGCCATCGAGGTCCATGCCGAAGCCGATCACCCAGCCAGAGTCCACCCGGAAGCCGACATAGTTGGGCGCGAGCGCGGCGCGTCGGCGCTCGCGCTTGTCGACGAGCACGGCGCAGCGCAGCGAACGCGGGTCGCCGAGCGCCGCGATGTCGAGCACCGCGCGCAGCGTCGCGCCCTCGTCGGCGATGTCGTCGATCACGAGCACGTCGCGACCCGCGAGGCGCTCCGGGTCGAAACCCTCGATCTGAACGGGCTCGAGACGCGTCCCCTGCGTCCGCCGCGCGCGCACGTCGACGCGCTGCGGCGCGACGCGCCGCGCGGCGAGCTCCGCGCCGAGCGCGTCGGCGAAGCGTCGCGCGCCTTCGAGGATGCAGACGAGCGTGAGCGGCGCGTGCGCATAGTCGCGGGCGATCTGCGCCGCCAGCTCGCCGATGCGCGCGCGCACCGCCTCGGCGGAGAAGAGCGGGACGACCTGCATGCCGCGGTAGGATCGCCCGCGCTCGCGGCGAGGTGCCAGCGATGGGGGCGCGCGTGGTCTCGGTGCTGTTTTTTCCCGTGGTGCTCGGCGGAGCGCTGTTTGCCGGCGTGCGCGCGCTCGAAGCGAGCCGGAGCACGCTGCCCGTGCTCGCCGCCGCCGCCGGCGGGGTGCTGGTGGCCGAGCGGCTCTGGCCGCATTGGCCGTCCTGGCGGCGCTCCCACGGCGACGTGGCGGTGGACCTCGCCCACGTCGTCTCCGTCTCGCTCGCTGCGTACGCCACGCAGTGGGGCGTCGCGCTGGCGCTCGCGCCGGCGGCAGCGAGCCTCGCAGCGCTCGGTACCTGGAGTCCCTGGCCCGTGCACTGGCCGCTGCTCGCGCAGCTCCCGCTGGCGCTCGTCGTCGGGGAGCTGGCGCAGTACTGGAGTCATCGCCTGAGCCACGAGTGGGGGCCGCTCTGGCGGCTCCACGCCACGCACCACAGCGCACCGCGCCTGTACTTCCTCAACGCGGCGCGCTTTCACCCGCTCGACATCGCGATCGATACCGCGGCCGGCCTCGTCCCCCTGGTGCTGCTCAGCTGCCCGCCGCCCGTGCTCGCGCTGTTCGCCCTGTTCACGAGCGTGTTCGGCTACCTGCAGCACTGCAACGTGCGCGTCTCGCTCGGGCCGCTCAACTACGTGTTCTCGATGGCCGAGCTGCATCGCTGGCATCACGCCAAGGATCTGCGCGAGGCGAACACCAACTACGGCTCGAACCTGATCCTCTTTGATCTCGTGTTCGGCACCTTCTTCTGGCCGAAGGACCGGTGCCCGCCCGAGGACATCGGCATTCCCGATCTCGCGGCGTTCCCGCAGACTTATTGGGCACAGCTCGCTTCGCCAGTGCGCTGGCGCGCGATCCAGGCCGCCAGCCGGAGCGAACGCTGAGCCGGAGTCGTCGCGCGCTCAGCGCGCGAGCGCGTCCAGGAACTCGCGCAGCACCGCGTTCACACGCTCGGGCTGCGCGAGGTTCACGACGTGGCCCGCGCGCGGAATCACCTCGAGGCGTGCGTCGGGCAGCGCCGCGGCGAGCTCGTGGGCCGTCGGCAACGAGGCCGCATCCTGCTCGCCGGCGACGACCAGCACCGGAGCGTCGAGACTTGCGAGCGCCGCGCGCAGCTCGGCGGGCGTCTCGAGGCGCGCCACGTATTCCCGCAGCAAGTGGGCGAGCGACTGCGCGTCGTGCTCGAGAAAACCCGCGCGCACCCAGGCCGCGCCCTGCGCGTCGAGCCCCGACCCGGGGCCCCACGCATGACGGGCGCCGGCGGCCTCGAGGCCTTCCCGCTCGATCGCGTCGGCGAAGGCGAGCGCGCTGGCCGAGACGCCGCGCCCGGAGCGCGCGCCCGCGGGCGGCGCCATCAGCACGAGCCCGCGAACGCGCGCGGGCTGCGCGAGGGCGAAGCGCAGTGCCGTCGCGGCTCCCATCGAGAGTCCGCCGGCGACCAGCTGCGCGGCGGAGGAGCCGTCGGCGACGGCAGCGCCGTCACAGACGGCGGCGAAGTCGGCGACGACGGCCTCGGCGCGCGCTTCCGCCGCACGCGCGATTGGCGCGCTGCGCGCGTGGCCGCGCGCGTCGTAGACGTGCACTGCGTAGCCGTCTGAGAGCGCGCGCAGCTGGGGGCGCCAGTTGCGTGCGCTGCCGCCGAAGCCGTGGGCAAGCACGACCACCGGCCCCGCGCCGCGCGTCTCGACATGCAATCCCGCTGCAGCCATGCTCCGCGACCTTACCCGCGAGTGGAGCGCGCATGAATACGCCGCCGGAGCCGAAGCCGTCCGCCACGATCCTGCTCGTGCGCGACGGCGCGCACGGCCTCGAGGTCTTCATGGTGCAGCGCCATCACCAGATCGACTTCGCGACGGGCGCGATGGTCTTCCCGGGCGGCAAAGTCGACGCGGCGGACGCGGACCCGGCGCTCGCTGCGCGCTGTGACGGCGCCGTGAGCGACGCGCTGCGGCCGATCCACGTCGCCGCGATCCGCGAGACCTTCGAGGAGTGCGGCGTCCTGCTCGCGCGGCCCGCGGGCTCGTCCGCGCTCGTGCCCGGCGCGCAGCTCGCGAAGATCGAGCAACGCCACCGCGCCGCGCTGCACGCCGGCGAGCGCACGCTGCGGGAGCTGGTCGAACGCGAGGACCTGCGTCTCGCCAACGACCTGCTCGTGCCGTTCGCGCACTGGATCACGCCGGCATTCATGCCGAAGCGCTTCGACACCCACTTCTACCTGGTGGCGGCGCCGCCGGACCAGTTGGCGATCCACGACGGCGGCGAGTCCGTGGACTCGGTGTGGACGCGCCCCGTCGATGCCGAAGCCGAGCGCGCCGCCGGCCGCCGCACGATCATCTTCCCGACCTTCATGCAGGTGAAGAAGCTCGGGCGCAGCGCCAGCGTCGCCGCTGCGCTCGCGGCGGCGCGCGGCGCGCCCGTGGTCACCGTGCTCCCGCAGATCGAGGAGCGCGGCGGCGAGAAGATCATGGTCATCCCCGCAGAGGCGGGATACGACGTGACCGCCGCGCCGCTCGCGGATCTGCAGTAGCCCCGTGCGGCGGCTCGACCTCGCCGAGGCGCTGCGCTGCGCGGAGGCGGCGGCGGATGCCGCTCGGCGCGAGATCCTCCCGCGCTTCCGGCAAGTCGCGGTCGAGACCAAGCGCGACGGCTCGCCGGTCACCGAGGCCGATCGCGCCGCCGAGCGCGCCATCCGCGAGGTGCTGCGCGGCTTCGACCGCGACCTCGCGATCCTCGGCGAGGAGTACGGCGCGGAGGGCGACGCCGCGCGCCGCGGCTGGATCGTGGATCCGATCGACGGCACGATCTCGTTCTCGCGCGGGCTCCCGCTTTACGGGACGTTGATCGCCCTCGTCGACGAGGGCGAGCCGGTGCTCGGCCTGATCGACCTGCCGTCGCTGGGCGAGCGCACCGCGGGCCACCGAGGCGGCGGGGTGCGGCGCAACGGAAACGCCGTGCGCTGCTCGCAAGAGACGGACCTCCGGCGCGCGATCGTCTCCCACGGCGACCCGTTCGCCTTCGAGTTGTTCGGTCGCGGCGACGCTTGGCTTCGCCTCGCGGCGAGCGCCCGACTGCTGCGCGGCTACACCGACGCCTTCGGCCACGCGCAGGTCGTCGGCGGCGGCGTAGCGGCCATGCTCGACGCGAACCTGAACCCGTGGGACGCAGCGGCGACCCAGGCCCTCGTTCCCGAGGCCGGCGGCCGCTGCGAGACGATCGCGCCCGGCCCGGGCGGCAAGGGAATCGGGCTCGCGTTCGGCAGCCCGGCGATCGTCGAGCAGCTGCTCGATCTGCTGAGGGCCTAACACTTCGCGAGCCCCGGGCTCGCGCGACGGCGCGCGCCACCGAAAGAGCGAAAAGAGCGAGCGGAGGAAACGCGTGCAAAGCGGAAGGGGCGCCGCCGCTCTCGCGACGACGCCCCTCAGATCTCTCGAATCGAGAAGCTCGCGCTTACTCGACCGCGTCGGCCGCTGCGTCGGCTGCCGCGTCCACAGCGCCGGCCGCCGCATCGCCCGCCGCGTCCACAGCGCCGGCCGCGGCGTCAGCCGCCGCGTCGGCAGCGCCAGCCGCCGCATCGACAGCCGCGTCCACCGTACCGGCCGCAGCGTCGGCCGCCGCGTCCGCAGCGCCCTCGGCTGCCACGGCGGCGTCGGCCGCGGCGTCGGCGGCCTCGGTCGCGGCGTCGCCCGCCGCCGCGGCAGCGTCTGCCGCCGCGTCAGCAGCCGGCTGCTCCTGACCACCGCAAGCGCCGAACACCAGAAGCGAACCAACCAGCGTCGCCCCGAACAGGGAGCGAAGCGAACCCTTGGACATTTCCTCTCCTCAATTTTTGTAGTCACTTCCGGCGGACCGCCGGCAAGGCGCGAGTATCCTACGACGTTCGCTGCCGAGAGTTGTGAGGGGAATCACAAAATATGGGCGCTGAGGGCTCCGCGGGAACCGGAAACCTGGACCTGTCCGTCGTGGAGGCGGCCTTGGGTGCCGGGCACGCCCTGATCGAGCCGGCCCTGGAGCGCGCACGCGCGCTCACCGATCACGGCAAGACGATCGACGATCGGCAGGTTATGACCGAGCGCGTCGCGTACGCCGCGACCGAGGTGCGCGCTGCGAGCGAGACTTTGGCGCTCGTTCAGGCGCTGCGCGCAGAGGGCCGCAGCAGCGAGCTGCTCGAGCTCGCCGCCGGCAGCGCGATCTCCGAGCTGGTGACCGCAGCGCGCGCGCGCCTCGAGCCGATCGTCGACGACCTCGGTCTCGGCGAGGCCGCGCTGGAGGCGGCCTTCCCGGCCGAGCTCCGCGCCGGGCTGCGTGCGCTCGCGAGCGATGCGCGGGTGCGGCGCGTCGGGGCACACGCGATCGAGGTGGGCGGCCGCACGGAGCCGCCGCTCGACGAGACCTTCGAACAGGTCCGCGCGTCCGTGCGGGAGTTCGCCACGCAAGAGGTGCTGCCGCACGCAGAGCGCATCCACCGCCGCGACGAAGACATCCCCGACGAGTTCATCACCAAGATGGGCGAGCTCGGCTACTTCGGGCTGTCGATCCCGGAGAAGTACGGCGGCCACGAGCTCGGCAACCTCGCGATGATCCTCACCACCGAGGAGCTCTCGCGCGCCTCGCTCGCCGCAGCCGGATCCTTGATCACGCGACCGGAGATCCTCACCAAGGCGCTGCTCCAGGGCGGCACCGAGGAGCAGAAGAAGGACTGGCTGCCGAAGCTCGCCTCGGGCGAGGTGATGGTCGGCGTCTCGGTGACGGAGCCGGACATCGGCAGCGACGTCGCAGGCGTGAAGTGCCGAGCCACGCGCGGCAGTGCCGGCGGCGCGGATGGCTGGCTGATAAACGGCCCGAAGGCGTGGTGCACGTTCGCGGCGCGCGCGAACGTGCTCGCGCTGCTGGCGCGGACGGATCCGGATCCCGCAAAGGCCGCGCGCGGCCTCTCGCTGTTCATCGTCCCGAAGGACCGCTTCGCGGGGCACGCGTTCGAGATGAAGCAGCCCGCGGGCGGGCGCCTCTCGGGCAAGGCGGATGCAACGCCCGGCTACCGGGGTATGCACTCGTTCACGCTCGCCTTCGAGAACTACTTCGTACCGGCCGCGAACCTGGTCGGCGGCGATAGCGGCCTCGGCAAGGGCTTCTATCTCCAGATGGGCGGCTTCGCGGCGGGCCGGCTCCAGACGGGCGGCCGCGCCTGCGGCCTCGCCCAGGCGGCGCTCGAAGAGACGGCTAAGTACGTGGCGGGCCGCAACCAGTTCGGCCGGCCGATCGCCTCGTATCAGCTCACCCAGTACACGCTCGGGCGCATGGCGGCGAAGCTACTGGCGGCGCGCGCCATCACCTACGCCGCGGCGACGGCCATGGACGCGGACGAGCGCAAGGCCGCGCCGCTGGCGGCCCAGGCGAAGCTGCTCGCTTGCGACATCGCCGTGGACGTGGCGCAGCAGGGCCAGCTCATGCACGGCGGCTGGGGCTATGCCGAGGAGTATCCGATCAGCCGCTACGTCGTCGACGCGCAGGTGTTGCCGATCTTCGAGGGCGTGAAGCCGATTCTCGAACTGAAGGTGATCGGCCGGGCGCTGCTTTCGGGCGAGGCGTAGGTCCAGGACGCGGCGACCGCCGCAGCAGCAGCGGCGGCGTGCTGGTGGCGTGCGCGGCCTCGTGGAGGCGGCTTGAGCTTCATTCTGGTGACCAACGACGACGGGTATGCGTCGCCTTCGCTGGTGCCTCTGATTCGGGCGCTGGCCACGCTCGGTCGGGTACGCGCGGTGGTGCCAGATCGGGAGCGGAGCTGGATCGCGAAGGCGATCACGCGCTGGGAAGACGTGCGCGTCGAGCGGGCGGATCGGGACGGCTGCGAAATCTGGCGGACCAGCGGGTGTCCGGCGGATTGCACCCAGCTCGGCGTGCACGCGCTGTTCGGCGAGGCGCCGCGGCTCGTCGTGTCGGGGATCAATCTCGGGTTCAACCACGGTCTCGCGTTCTTCATGTCGAGCGGGACGGTGGGCGGAGCGACGGAGGGTTGGATCGCGGGGCTGCCGGCGCTCGCCGTGTCGACGGGCGTGATCGAGAGCCACGACGCCTGGGCGGAGCACGCGCGCACGCCGGAGGCGGCGAGCGGCTGGGAGCGCGCCGCGGCGCTGTCGGCGCGCCTCGCGGCGGTGGTGCTGGAGCGCGGTATGCCACGCGGCACCGATCTGCTGAACGTGAACTTCGCGTTCGGCGCGGGACCGGAGACGCCGCGCGAGATCACCGAGCTCGGCCGCGTCGGCTACGACCGGGTCTTCCACGAGCGCTCGCCCGGCATCTTCTTCCACGAGTTCGGCGGCATGGTGCGGCGCAGCGACGCGAGCCTGCGGCGTTCCGACGTGGTGGCCGCGAAGCGCGGCGTCGTCTCGATCACGCCGGTGCAGCTCCCGCACAGCGTCGCGCTGGAGGACGGCGACCGGAGCGCGCTGGAGGGACGATGATCCGTCGCGGCTCGCGTCCCACGCCGCGCGCGGGGGATTCCGAACGGCTGTGGTGGCGGGACGGCGTGATCTATCAGGTCTACCCGCGCTCGTTCGGCGATGCGAACGGCGACGGCGTCGGCGACCTCGAGGGCATTCGGCGGCGACTCGACCATCTCGCGTGGCTCGGCGTCGACGGCGTCTGGATCTCGCCGTTCTTCCCGTCGCCGATGAAGGACTTCGGCTACGACGTCGCCGACTACTGCGACGTGGACCCGCTGTTCGGAACCCTGGACGACTTCGACCGACTGCTGCGCGACGCCCACGCGCGCGGCATCCGCGTGATCCTCGACTTCGTCCCCAATCACTCGTCGGACCAGCACCCCTGGTTCGTCGAGTCGCGCGCGTCCCGCGCGAGCGCGAAGCGCGACTGGTACGTGTGGCGCGACCCGGCGCCCGGTGGCGGCCCCCCCAACAACTGGGTGTCCGTGTTCGGCGGGCCGGCCTGGGAGTGGGACGCGGCGACGCAGCAGTATTACCTGCACTCCTTCTTGAAGGAGCAGCCCGATCTGAACTGGCGCAGCCCGGAAGTGGAGCGGGCCATGCACGGCGTGCTGCGCTTCTGGCTCGACCGCGGCGTCGACGGCTTCCGCATCGACGTGGCACATCGCGTCGCGAAGGATCCGGAGCTGCGTTCGAACCCGCTCGTGCCCGGCAGCACGGACCCCGGTTACGGCGGACAGCAGCACGTGCACGACGAGGATCATCCGGACGTGCACGCGATCTTCCGCCGCATGCGCGCGCTGGTGGACGAGTACGACGAACGCGTGCTGATCGGCGAGGTGTTCCTGATGGATCCCGCGCGCGTCGCGCCCTACTACGGCGCCGGCGACGAGCTGCACCAGGGCTTCAACTTCTCGCTGCTCTCGGGACCGTGGTCGGGCGAGCGCTTCCGCCGCGAGATCGAGCGCTTCCAGGCGGCGGTGCCGACCCAGGGTTGGCCGAACCAGGTGCTGTCGAACCACGACGTGCATCGTCACGCGACCCGCTACGACCACCCCGAGCTGGGCGATGCCCGCGCGCGCCTCGCCGCCATGCTGCTGCTGCTCGTACGCGGCACGCCGTTCCTCTACTACGGCGAAGAGATCGGCATGCGCTGCGTGTGGATCCCCGACGACCGCTTGCGCGACCCGATCGCATTCACGCTGCACCCGAGCCTGACCCGCGACCCGGAGCGCACGCCCATGCAGTGGGACGGCTCGCCCGGCGCGGGCTTCGGCGCTGGCGAGCCCTGGCTCCCGATCCACGCCGACGCCGCGTGGCGCAACGTCGCCGCGCAGCGCAGCGACCCCGGCTCGCTGCTGCACCTTTACCGCGCGCTCGTCGCCCTGCGCGCCGCGCACCCCGCACTCTCGCGTGGCGCGCAGCGCACGCTGGACGCGCCGGCGGACGTGTTCGCCTTCGAGCGCAACCTCGGCGGCGAGCGCTTCCTCGTCGCGCTCAACTTCGCCGACACCCCGGTCGCGCTCGCCCTCGGCAACGGCGCGCCGACCGGCGGGCTGCACACGCGCGCCGGCGCCGCGCTCCCGGAGGACCTCGCGCGCGTCGAGCTCGGCGCCGCCGAGGGCGTCGCGCTGCGCGCGCCGCTCAGCTGAGTCTCGCGGCGCGCGCCTCCCTCAGGCGCAGCGCGGCGCGCCAGGTGCGCACGTCCGTGTGCGGCGACGGCAGGAGCACCGTGATCGCGACCTCCTCGACTGCGCACAGCACCGCGAGCAGGGTGGCGAGGTGGAGCGGCCAGATCGGCCCCCGCAGGTAGATCGACAGTAGCGCGCCGGCGAGCACGATCGCGGTGCCCTTTGCGAGCCAGGTGTGGTAGCTGGGTACGCAGCGGAACTTGGCGAGGCCGACCGCGAGCGGGAGCGCGAGGCTCGCGAGCAGTACGCCGATCGCGAGCGCCTCGGCGCGCACCAGGTCCGGCCGTAACAACCAGGTCGCCACGGGCAGCATCAGCCAGAGCGCCATGTCCGCGCGGCTGTCGAGCTTTGCGCCGAGCGGGTTCTCGAGCCGGAAGCGGCGCGCCAGCCAGCCGTCGAGGGCATCGGTCGCGAACGCAACCGCGAGCAGCGCGACGAACGCCGCGGCGTTGTCGGCCGCCGCGAGCAGCAGCAGCACGGGCACGAGCGCGAGGCGCGTCGCCGTGAAGGCGTTGGGCAGGTTGCGGGGCGAGAGCGTTTCCTGGAGCGCGCTGGGCATGGCCGGGTCCTCCGCGATCTCCGGCTTCCAGCGCAAGCCCCGTGCCTCGGCCGCTCCGCATGAAAATCCCAAATGGCAACAAGTGGTTACGCGCGCCGGCATCCCGCGGGAATACAGCGCTGGAGCCCGCTCCTGCCTGCAGCCGCTGTACGCGGCGTGCGAAGTCTGCCCGCCACGGAGGTGGGAGATGGGCGAGCGATTGGCCGGGAAGCTGGTGCTCGTGACGGGCGCGGCGAAGGGCACGGGCGAGGGCACGGTGCGGCGCTTGGTCGCGGAGGGCGGCCGCGCCGTCGTCGCGGACGTGCAGCGGAGAAGGGTCGCGCGGTCGCCTCGAGCCTCGGCGCCGCCGCGCAGTTCGTCGCCCTCGACGTGAGCTCGGAGCCGAGTTGGCAGGCGAGGTCGCGATCGACGACATCGCGCCCGCGATCTGCTTCCTGCTGTCGGACGACGCCAAACGCATCACGGGCGCCGAGCTGGCGGTGGACGGCGGCTGGACCGCCGGGAAACACTTGTCCGGACCTGCCCGGCTTCTGACGCCGCGGCGCGCGCCACAGGAGGCGCCGTGACTCGCCAGTGCGACGCCTTCGACGAGCTGCCGCGCGACGTGTTGTTGCGGGTCGCGCTGGAGACCATGCACGTCGGCCACCTGGTCGACCGCGCGCTCATGCCGCAGGTCTTCCTCGCGACGCGCGACGTGGACACCGTCGACCAGGTCGCGATCGACGAGTGGATGGGCGCGAGCCCGGTCTACACCGGCCGCATGCGGCGGCTGATGAGGATCGAGGGCGACACGGCGCCGGCGATCGTGAAGGCGCTGCAGCTCGACTGCGGCTTCCCCCACCAGTACATGCACGTCGGCTGGAAGCTGATCGACGACGCGCACGCGGAGTTCTTCCTGTTGCATTGCGGCGCGCTGATGGACGTGGAACCCCATGGCGACGCGCGCGTGATCGGCATGTGCCACACGATCGAGGACCCGACCTTCGACGCGACGGCCTACGCCACGAACCCCCGCGCGCGCGTGCGCCCGATCCACCGGCCGCCGCGGGTCCCCAAGGACCGGCATCCGCATTGCCACTGGGCGATCGCGATCGATCCCGCGAACGAGCCCGTCGGGCCCGCGAAGAACACGCGCGCGGTGGCAGCGCTCCCGCTCGCCCAGATCGAGAATGCGCGCCTGCCCGAGCGCGACGCCGGCTGGACCGATTACGCGGGGCCGGCGGAGCCCGGCTTCGAGCTCGGGCACCTCTCGAGCGCGACGCTCGCCGCCGTCGCGCGCGAGTTCCAGGTGCAGGTGAACCTGCTCGCCTGCTCCGCGGAGCTGGCGCTCGCGGAGCGCGTGGGCACCGACGAGGCGCGCGCGGCGATCGCGGAGCAGTGGCGGGCGGTGGGCTGGCACGGCGGCGCGCGGCTCGCGCGCGCGCTCGGCGCCGCGCGTGGCGAAGCGCTCGCCGGCGCCGGCGCCATCGCCCGCGTGTTGCGCCTCCACGCCGCATTGCCTCCGGGCTTCGCGCGCAACGTGGTCGCGGACGGCGAGCGCGTGTGCGTGCGCCTCGAGCCCCAGCGCGCCGAGCTGCTCGACCCCGCGCATCCGGGCTGGCTGGGCCTGCTCGCCCGCGGCCAGGCGCGCGGGCTCGAGGCCGCGGCTCAGGGAGCCGATCCGCGCGCGCGGCTCGTGCGCTGCGACGTGGGTGGCGGGCGCGTGGAGGCGGAGATCGCCGTGAGCGAGGGCGCCGAGCCGGCGAGGCCGCCGCAGTCGGCGGCGCTGATGAGCTTCAGCACCGCCACGACCTTCGCGTTCGAACCGAGCGAAGCGCGCCTCGACCGCTGAGCGGACCTCGCGTCAACTGCCGTCGCTGCGATAGCGCCTCGCCTCCGCGTCGTACGCGTCGAAACCCACCAGCGCGCGCAGCTCGCCGAAGGAGAGGCGGTCGGCGTCGGCGGGATGCGCACCCCGCGCCATGGCCGCGAGGGCGCGCTCGATCGCGCGCGCGCCCACCTCGAGCAGCGTGAGCGGATACGCGGCGATGCGGAAGCCCAGGCCGCCGAGACGCGCGTGCGAGAGCAGCGGCGTGTCGCCGTCCTCGACCAGGTTCGCCATCAGAGCCGCGCCGTCGAGCGCACGCGCCACGCGCTCGAGCTCGGCCTCGCTGGTGGGCGCCTCGACGAACAGGATGTCGGCGCCCGCGTCGCGGAAGGCCTGGGCGCGCGCGATCGCCTCATCGAGCCCGTGCGTCGCGCGCGCGTCGGTGCGCGCCAGCACGAGCACGCCGGCGCCCTCGTCGCGCGCGTCGCAAGCGGCGCGCACGCGAGCGAGCGCCTCGGCGCGCGGCACGACCTCCTTGCCGCGCGTGTGCCCGCAGCGCTTCGGCGCGAGCTGATCCTCGATCATCACGCTCGCGCACCCCGCCTGGGCGTAGCCGTGCACGGTGCGCTTCGCGTTCAGCGCGTTGCCGTAGCCGGTGTCGGCGTCGCCGATCACGGGGATCGAGATCGCGCCGCACACGTTGCGCACCGAGTCGAGCATCTCGGCGTAGGAGATGAGCTGGGTGTCGGGCGCACCGAGGCGCGCCGCGGAGACCGCGAAGCCGCTCATGAACGTGAGGGGGAAGCCGGCGCGCTCGATCAGCCGCGCGCTCAGCGCGTCCCAACAGCAGGGCATCACGCGCAGGCGCGGCTCCGCGAGCAGCGCCTTCAGCCTCGCAGCGGGCTCGCGCAGGCCGGCCATCGTCTCCCTCTCGCTCCTCGTCCGCGCCGCCGGGCTCGTCGCCGATCCGACCCCGATGAACACCCGGCGTTGCGACCGCGCGGCGCCACCTCCGGCGCGCTCAGGCGAACGCCGCGAACAGCTCCTCGAAAGCGGCGAACTGGTTGCCCTGAGCCGACGACGGCACGAGGATCGGCGTGCGCATGCCGGCGTCGAGCCAGGCCTCGTACCCCTCGCGCACCTCCTTCGCGCTTCCGTACAGCGAGATGTCCTTCAGCCAGCGCTCGCCCATCAGCTCGGAGAGCCTTTCGCCGCGCTCGCCGGCCGCGATCGCCTGCTCTACTGCGGCGATCTCGCTGGCGTAGCCGGCGTCGCGCCAGGCGTTCCGGTAGTTCGGGAGGTTCAGGTACATCACGAACGTGCGCCGGTTCACGGCGGCAGCGGCGGCGCGGTCGTCGCTGATGCAGGTCGGCAGCATGTTGCCGACGTAGAAACGCGGGTCGGCGCGCTTCGCCGCCGGCAGCGCGCTGAGGGCGTCGGGCAACGTCGAGCGCGTGGTGTTCGCGAACACGATGCCGTCCGCGACCTCGCCGGCCAGCGCGATCATCTTCTTGCGCAGCGTCGCGAGCACGAGCGGCGGCAGCTCACCGACGCGCGGCGCCGCCTTGAACTGCTCCGCGAAGCGGCGCGCATCGGCGAGCGGCTTACCCGTCTGAATGCCCAGACGGCTGTTCATCGGCCCGTGCGAGACGCCGACGCCGAAGTAGAAGCGACCGCCGGACAGCTCGTGGATGAGCGATGCGGACTGCGCGTAGTCGAAGACGTGGCGCGTGTACAGGTTCGCGATGGCCGTGCCGAAGGGGATGCGCGTCGTCGAGAGCGCGATCGCCTCGCACAGCCCCATTGCGTCGCCCACGCTCGCGCAGTAGATGCCGGAGTAGCCGCGTCGCTCGATCTCCTGCGCCAACTCGAGCGTGCGCTTGCGGCGGCCAGGGACCGCCGCGAGCGCGACGGCGGGAAGCGGAGAGTTCGTCATTGGTAGATCCTACTTTCCTCCGACGAATCGGATTTCCACAGGACCCCCGTT
>CAYWRY010000095.1:0-16341 GCA_964460485.1 uncultured Spirochaetales bacterium | reverse complement strand
CGCAGCCGAACGCCCAAGAGGGCTCGCCTCTCTCCGACTCGCCGAGAGTCGTCGTGCAGGATTTCCGCATTGTCGGGAGCACGGTGTTCTCGCAGGCGGAGCTCGCGCGCGTCGCAGCGCCGTACCTCGGACGCGCGCTCTCCAGCGAAGATCTGCTTGCGCTGCGCGACGCACTCACGGCGCTCTACCTGCGCGCGGGGTACGTGACCTCGGGCGCGCTGCTGCCAGATCAAGAAGTGCGCGAAGGCGTGGTCGAGTACGCGATCGTCGAGGGGCGGCTCGCGAGCATCGAGATCGAAGGCGAGCACCGACTGCGCGAGAGCTACGTCGTGCCGCGCCTGCGCCGGGGCGCGCGCGAGCCACTCGACGTGCTCGCGCTCGAGCGCGAGCTGCAACTTCTGCTGCAAGACCCGCGCGTCGAGCGCGTCGACGCCGCGCTCTCGCCGGGCGAGCGGCCGGGCGAGGCGCGCTTGTGGGTGCGGATCGACGAAGCAAATCCTTGTTACGCCCTAGGCGCCTTCGACAATTACGAGTCGCCGAGCGTCGGCGCGATGGGCGGCGAGCTCGAACTCGGCCATCGCAACCTCACCGGGCGCGGCGACACCCTACACGGCGCGGTGTCGGGCACGCGCGGCCTGCTCGACTGGGAAATCGGCTACGAGCTGCCGCTCACGCGCTGGGACACCGCGCTCGGTGTCGCTTATCGCAGGGGCGAGAGCGACGTCGTGGAGGCGCCCTTCGACGCCGTCGACATCACCAGCAACTCGCGCACGATCGCGCTCACGCTGCGCCAGCCGCTCTACCGTTCGCGCTCACGCCAGCTCGACCTCGCACTCGTGGCCGAACATCGGGAGAGCGAGACCTTCCTGCTCGGCGAGCCGTTCTCCTTCTCGCCCGGCCCACACGCCGGCCGCAGCCGTGTCGCCGTGCTGCGCGTGCGCTCGGACTTCGTGCAGCGCGACGCGCGGCACGCGATCGCGCTGCGCTCGCAGCTGAGCTTTGGCCTGGACGCGCTGGGCGCGACGAAGAACGCGGGCGGCGTTCCCGACGGGCAGTTCTTCGCTTGGCTGGCGCAGCTCCAGGGGGTGCGGCGCTGGGCGAGCGCAGAGCTGCTGGCGCGCTTCGACATCCAGCTCGCGAGCCGGCCCTTGCTGTCCCTCGAGCAATTTCCGGTGGGCGGCCACGCGAGCGTACGGGGCTATCGGGAGAGCCAGCTCGTTCGCGACGACGGCCTGTCTGCCTCGCTCGAGCTGCGCGTCCCGCTGTGGCGGCGCCGGGTTGATGCTGAGGGCGTTCAGCTCGCGGTGTTCGCCGACATCGGGCACTCGTGGAACCCGTCCCGTGCCGAGCGCGCGCCGCGTACGCTCGTGAGCCTAGGCGGGGGCCTGCGCGTCCCTCTCGCGCGCTGGCTGCGCGGCGAGATCTATTGGGCCGAAGCGCTGCGCGACGTGCCGGCGCCCGTGGAACGCGACGCTCAGGACTCCGGCCTCCACTTCCGCCTCACGGCGAGCTTGTGACGAGCGCGCGCGAACAGGACTGGGCGGCCGTGATCGAGCGAATGGTCGCGGGCGATCGGCTCGCGCTCGCGCAGCTGATCCGCCTCGTGAACGGGTTCCTCACGCGCTGGAACGCCTACGATTTTCGAGACGAGTGGGAGGACTTGATCCAGGAGGTCGTGTTCGCGGCGGCGCTCGCGCTGCGCCAGGGACGTCTCCGCGATCGCGCCGCTGCGCTCGGCTATCTGCGCAGCCTCGCGCGCTTCAAGTACGTCGACCGCCTGAAACACCACCTGCGCGTGCGCAGGGGCGAAGTGCTCGCGTGGGCCGATTGGATCGAGCGCGGCGAACCGGAGTCGTCGATTCCGCTCGACCGCCCCGCGCGCGAGGATCTGCGCCGCGCGCTCGCGCGCGTGCCGGACAAGCAGCGCGCCTCGCTGCTCGCGGTCTATTTTGGCGGCCTCACCTACGAGGAGGCCGCGGCATCGACCGGCATCCCGCTCGGCTCGCTGAAGCGGTACCTGCGCGAGGCGCTGGCGCAGCTTCGGCTCGAGTTCGCGCGCGAGCCGGAACGAGAGTGAGCTGCGATGCGCAACGCCGAGTCCCTAACAGCTAGCTGTGAAAGGGCCGCTCCGTGACAGCCAACGACGAGCTGATCCGCTGTACTCGGGCGCACGAGCTCGACCTCGCTGGCTTCGCACTCGATCCGCGCGCGGAAGAGTTCGCGCTCTTCCGCGCGCACTACCCGCGCTGCGCCGATTGCACGCGCGAAGTGGGCGCGTTTGCCGCGCTCGCGGCGGTGCTGGAAGCCGAGCAGTCGGGGCCACCCGCGCATCCGAGCCCTGGGCACCTAGTCGCCTACGCGGAGCAGCACGCGGATCTGGACGCGAACGCGCGAGCGCGCGTCGCGAGCCACCTCGCGAAGTGCGCGGCCTGCCGCACGGAGCTGGGCGTGTTGATGCGCTTCGATCTGGCTTCGCTCCGAGCCGCCGCGGCCGCAGAGCTGCCTGCGGAGCCGCGCGCTGCGCGGGGGGCCGTGCGCTGGCGCGAGTGGCTGCTCGCGCCGCTGCGCGCGCCCGCGTTCACGCTCTCGGCAGCGGTAGTCGTCGTAGTCGCCGTGGTGCTGCTGCGCGCCCGCGACGAAGGCGCGCCGACGCAGCCAACCGCGTTCTCTCCCCAAATCGCCCAAACGCCCAGTCCCCCGCGCCCAGGCGCTGACGAGCGCGCGAGCGCCCTGCCTGCGGCCCCAACGCAACGTCCTCCGGCCTCTCCGCCCGCGCCGCAGGACGCAGCGCGAATCGTGATCGCTCCGCCCGGGAGCTCTCCGAGCCCCGCGCTCGACTCCGCGTCAAGCCCCGCGGACGCGGCGACTCCCGACGGAGCACCCCTCGATCTCGCGCTCGTGCCACGCGAGCCGCCGCGCTACGAGCCGCCCGCGGACGCCGGCCCGATCGTGCGCATCGCGGCGGTCGGGCGCACCCCCGACTCGAGGGCACCGAACCCACAGGCGCTCGCGCCCGCACAGCTCGGCGCGACCACGCGCGAGTCCCCGACTCTTTACTGGCTACTGCCCGAGCCGACGCCGTTCGCCATCGCGATCTCCATTGTGCGCGAGGACGCGAGCGCGCCGCTGCTCGATGCGATGCTCCCAGGCCCGCACGCCGCGGGCATCCACGCGATCTCGCTGCGCGAGCGCGGCGTGCGGCTCGCGCCGGGCGTGAGTCATCAATGGTTCGTGGCGCTGGTGCGCGACCCGGCGCGGCGCTCGCGCGACCTCGTCTCGGGCGGCGCGATCCGTTTCACGCAGCCAGATGCCGCCCTCGCCGCGCGCCTCGCGGAGGCGCACGCGCGCGCCGTTCACGCCTATGCCGAGACCGGCTTCTGGTACGACGCCTACGACCAGCTCGCCCGCTGGAGCGCGGCGCAGCCCGAGAACGAGCTGCTCGCCAAGCACCGCGCCGCGCTGCTCGAGCAAGTGGGGGTCGCCGCCGCGGCGAGCCCCCCCCCCGAGCCGTGAGGCCGCCACGCGGCGACCTGATCCGATTCGGCCGCGAGCGCAGACACGACTACGCGGGAGGCTCATGCCATGCGCTGCCGACGATCACACGCTTCCACGCTCGCGCTGCTCTTCCTGGCCGCCAGCTCCTTCGCCCCGACGCCCGCGCGCGCCCAGGCTCACCGCTTCGACCAAGGCGCCTCGTTCACGAAGGTCACCGAGGGTCCCCTCGTGACAGAGGTTGCGAACTGGACCACGAGCGCGTGGGGCGACTTCGACGACGACGGCGACCTCGACGCGTTCCTCGGCGCCCAGATCCAGTCCACCCGCAACTACCTCTATCGCAACGACGGCGATCTCGGCTTCACGCTCGTCGAGGATGCGGCGATGCCGAAGATCGCGAGCAATCAGCACAGCGCGGCTTGGGGCGACACCGACAACGACGGCGACCTCGACTTGGTCGTCACGTCCGGTCAGCCCGAGGTGGGGAGCAACATGCTCTACCGGAACAACGGCGACGGCACGTTCGCGTGGACCGACACCGGGATCTCGCGTTCGCCCTTCGTCCACGGCTTCCACGGCGCGAGCCTGGGCGACTACGACAACGACGGATTCGTCGATCTCTTCATCGGCGCGCACGACGACTACAACCACCTCTACCACAACGAGGGAGACGGCACGTTCACGGAGCTCGCGAGCCACGTGTTGATCGACGACCAGACGACCGGCGGCAGCGAAGGCCGTTCGTGGGTGGACTACGACGGCGACGGCGACATCGACCTGCACGCGACGCGGGTCTTTGCGCGCATCGGAACGCGCATTCGCGTCACCAACGTGCTCTATCGCAACGACGGTGCGGGCGCGTTCACGCGCGTGACGAACGGTGGCCTGAGCAATCGAGACGAGCGCGGGACGTTCGCCGTCTGCTGGGCCGACTACGACAACGACGGGCGCCAGGACGTTTTCATCACGAACGCCAGCTCGGACAACGCGCTCTATCACAACGACGGCGGCGGCACTTTCTCTCGCGTCGGGACGAGCACGCCCGAGCTCGAGCCGCTGCCGACCTCGACCTCGTTCTTCGCCTCGTGCGGGTGGGGCGACTACGACAACGACGGCTTCGTCGATCTGGCGGTGGGAACCGCCGACCTAACATTCCCGACGCCGAACCCCAACCGCACGCTGCTCTACCGAAACAACGGCGATGGCACGTTCGCGAAGGTGACGGACGGAGCCGTGCCCGAGGAGCCCGGCGGCATCGGCATCCTCGCGTGGGTCGACTACGACAACGACGGCTTCCTCGACTTGAACGGTGTGCGCGGCGTCTTTGCTCCCACGACGAAGACCGCGACGCTCTTCCACAACGACGGCAACGCGAACGCGTGGCTGAACGTGAAGCTCGTCGGCACGGTCTCGAACCGCTCGGCGATCGGCGCGAAGGTGCGTGTCCAGGCGACGTTCCGGGGCGCAAGCCGCTGGTTGCTGCGCGAGATCATCGCTGGCGACAGCCTGGGCACGATGCAGAGCCTCAACGCCGAGTTCGGGCTCGCCGACGCCGCGCGCATCGACACCGTGCGCGTCGAGTGGCCGTCGGGCGTGGTGCAGGAGCTTCACGGTGTCGCGCCGCGGCAGTTCCTCACCATCACCGAGCCCCTGCCCGTCGCGATCGACGTGAAGCCGGGGAACCCCGGGAATCTCGTCGATCCCTTCTCCACCGGCATGCTCCCGGTCGCGCTCCTCGGCTCGGCCACGCTCGACGTCCGCGACGTCGACGTGGAGACGCTCGCCTTCGGCCCGGCCGCCGCCGAGCCCGTCCGCGGCGACGCGGGGCCGGCGCTCCGGGACGTCGACGCCGATGGCCTCGTGGACCTGGTCGTCGCGTTCCCGATCCAGGAGACGGGGATCGCGGCAGGCGACACCGAGGCCTGCCTGAGCGGCCGCGTGCAGGAGGGCCCGCCCCTGCAAGGCTGCGACGCGATCGCTACGGCGACCGCCTCTGCCTGCGGGGTGGGCTTCGAGCTCGCGCTCGGGGTGCCGCCGCTCGCGTGGCTGTATCGGAGGCGGCGGGCGCGGAAGTGAGGGACCGAAGCCTCTTCGCCCAGGCGCGAGTTCGGGCCCGAGCAGCGGGCAGCGCGGCGAACGGGTCAGAGCAGCCTGCGGAATTCCTCGATCGAAAGTCCCGCGTCCTTCACGAGCCCACCCATCGTGTACGCGTTGATCGGATTCGCCCGCGGAATCGTGAGGATCCGCGAGCCGTCGGTCATCACGACGTGCTTGCCTTGACGCGCGACGCGGAAGCCTGCTCGCTCGAAGGCACGGATTGCGGCTTGGTGGTGGATCCCGGGCAGCTTCGGCAAGCGTCACATCGCGATGTCGATCTCGCGCACGGTCACGTCGTCGAGGAGGTCGTCCACCGTCGCGAGATACTCCTTGACCGCGTCGCCGATGTTGGCCAGCGCCTCTTGCTCGGTGGTGCCTTGGGACCAGCAGCCCGGGAGCCCAGGGACGCTGGCGCTGAAACCCTCTTCCGATCGCTTGAGTGCCACCTTGTATTTCATGACCGATCTCCGGCCCGAATATATCGGGAGCCGAGCGGAGACGCGTGCTCGGCCGAGCGCCAAAGGGCGACGAAAATCGTCCGATGTGTGAGAAAGCGGGCGGGCGTCGCGTCGAGAGGAGCCGATGCCCAGCGCGATCTGGCCGGGCGGAGGGTGCGGAGAGCGAGGCGGGAGAACTTGCTGCTCGGGCGTGATGACCCGGCCGCAGAAGCGGATCTGGGCGCAATCCGTTCTCGCCCCCGAGACCGACCTTCCTCGCACGAGGAGGTCCCGCCGTGGATTCCGTGATCCAGTCTGTTCTCGAGCGGCTCACAGCGGTGGCGATCCTGGGCTCCGCCCGGCTCGACGTGCGCGACGTGAACGTCGAGACGCTCGCCTTCGGGCCCCACGGAGCGACGCCGGTAGCGGGCGGCATGGGCGCCCGCCTCGAGGACGTGAACGGCGACGGCGTCATGGACCTCGTCGCCAGCTTCCCGACGGCCGAGACCGGCATCGCGCCGGGCGAAAGCGAGGCGTGTCTGGCCGGGCGCCTGCGCGACGAGACGCCGATCCAGGAGCGACGCGATCGCGACTGCCTCCGGCCTGCGGCGCCGGCTTCGAGCTCGCGCTCGTGCTCCCGCCGCTCGCGTGGCTGTACCGAGGCGACGCCGCCCGGCATAGGATGTGGCCGTGTGGGCTCCGCGATGAAGCTCTTCTCAGGCGGGCGAGGCTGGCGGCGCGCGGCCGCGCTCGGGCTCCTCGCGCTCGCCGCCTGCCCCGCCGCCGCCAACCAGGGGCTCGTCGTGCGCGACGGAACGCTGGGGAGCGCCGCGGCCCCGCTCGACGTGGCCGCCGGCGTCGACCCGCTCGGCCAGCCCGCCGACTACCTGATCACCCCCGACCTCGGCGAGCAGCGCGGCGCGAATCTCTTCCACAGCTTCGCGAGCTTTGGTATCGGCGCTGGCGAGACGGCGACCTTCACCGGGCCCGACCCGCTCGCGGGACCGCAGAGCGTCGCGCACGTGATCTCGCGCGTGACGGGAGGCTCGGCATCGCGGCTCGATGGCACGTTGCGCTCGACCATCCCGGGCGCCGACGTATGGCTCGTGAATCCGAATGGCGTCGTGTTCGGCGCCGGCGCGCAGCTCGATGTGCCGGGCTCGTTCCACGCGAGCACCAGCGATTACGTCGCTTTCGACGACGCGGACCTCGCGCGCTTCTTCGCCGACCCGACACGGGCGAGCGTGCTCGCGATCGCGCCGCCAGCGGCCTTCGGCTTCCTCAGCCCGACCGGCGCAGGGCCGATCGCGCTCGAGCCGGGCGCCACGCTCGGCGTGCTGCCGGGCGCGGGCCTCGAGCTGGCCGCGGGCGAAATCTCCCTAACGAGCGCGCGCATCCTGGCGCCGGGTGCGCACGTGAACCTCGAAGCGCAAAGCGATGTGCGCCTCGCGTGCAGCACGCCGTGTGCAGCCGGCTCGACGATCGACGTGGGCGGCGATGCGCCGGGCACGATCTCGATCCGCGCGGGTCGGCTCACGGTGCAAGGTGGTCCCGATGTAGCCGACGACGCGCAACGCTCGCGCGTACTCGCGGAGGACACGAGCGCGGTTCTGGGTGAGCCAGGCGTACTGGGTTCGGGCGCGATCACCGTCGACGCGAGCGAGTCGGTGCTCGTGGACAACGGGCTGGTGTCGGTGTCGACGCGCGGCGCCGGAAATGCGGGACGGATCGCGGTGAAGAGCCCCGCGCTCACGGTCCAGCGTGGGCCAGGCGTCGATCCCGAAATTCCGCAGATGACCGACGTCGGAATCGGCGCGGAGACGATCGGCGCCGGCGCCGCGGGTGAGATCCACATCGAGGCCAGCGACCTGACGGTTCGTAACGGCGTCGCGGTGAGTGCACTCGCCGCGGGTTTTCCGATCGGGACGCGCACGGGCCCGGGCGGGAGCGTGGAGATAGCCGCGCGCGCGGTCGAGGTCTCCGATCGCTCGTACATCGCCACCGCCGCTTGGGGGAGCATCGGTGGGGGAGGAACCATCCGCATCGACTTGCCGGATGACGGCAGCCTTCTCGTCGACGCTCAGGCTTCGCGCCCGCAAGCACAGCCCTATGCGTGGGTGATCGGCAAGAACACCGGGGGCTCCCCCGGGCGCATCGAGATTCGCGGCGGCTCGATTCGCGTGATCGACGGCGGCAGCATCGTCGCCGCCTGCAACCGACCGTGCGCTGACGACTCAGGATCCATCGCGATTCTCGACGCCTTAGAGGTCGTCGTTGAGCGTGCGTCCATCGTCACCGAGACGTTCGGGCAGGGAGATGCCGGCGACATCACGATCGAGGCCGACGCCGTGAGCGTTCGCGATGGGGGATACGTCACCTCAGCCGCCGAAGCCGGCTCCTCGGGCAATGGAGGCGCGATCACGATTCGAACGCGCATGCTGAACGTCGCGCAGCGAGGCGCGATCAACTCGACCACGTGGGGCACGGGCCGAGCCGGCGACATCCACATCGTGGCGGACGAGTCGATTCGGCTCGCAGGCGCACGACCCGTCGATATCCGAAATCCCAACCGCTTCGAGCTCACAGGGGTGTTCTCCGTTACTGCGATCTCTGGCGGGTCGGCTGGCTCGATCACTCTCGAGGCGCCTGAGATCACGGTCGCGGACGGGGCGATCGTCGCGTCGACGAGCAACCGCGGAGGCGGCGCGGGCGGGGATGCGTCGCTGCGAGGGGAGCGGATCCGCCTGCTGGGCGGCGGGCTCGTGGCGGCAGCCAGCATCCCCTTCTTTCTCAACGGGCGATGGGTTGGCGACAGCGGAGACGCGGGGCGGGTGTTCCTGACCGCGAGCGAGTCGATCGAGATCTCGGGGCATCATCCGGAGGCGCCTGCGCAGAGAAGTGCAGTGGGATCGAACGTGGTCGAGCGCGAGTTGGGGGCCTCGACTACGGGTGGCGCCAACGCTGGTCTCGTCACGCTCCTCGCGCCGAGCATTCGCATCGCCGGCGGCGAGGTGCTCGCGAGCGCCCCCGACGGCGACGGGGGCGAGATCGCGATCTTCGCGCGAGACCGCGTGCAGCTGGTGAACGGTCGCATCGACGCGAGCGTGGGAGGCGGATCGGGCGGCAACGTCACGATCGATCCGACCTTCCTGATTCTCGAAGACCGCAGCCTGATCTCTGCCGCCGCGGGCCCTGGCGGAACCGGAGGCCGCGTCGAGATCTCGGCGCAGAACCTGTTCGTCTTTCCGGGTAGCGAGATCACGGCCTCCGCGGGCGCCGCTGGTATCGACGGGACCGTGGAGATTCACTCGCCGGAGTCGGACGTCTCCGGCTCGCTTCTGGCGTTGCCGGCGACTTATCATGACGGGAGCGCGCTGCTGCGCCAACGCTGCGCGGCGCGACGAACCGGCAAGCGCGCGGGAACGTTCACGGTGCGCGAGGCCGCGGGCGTGCTGCCGAGCCCAGATGGCTGGCTGACGGCGAGCGCACCAGCCCCCGGAGCGACGAGCGGAGTGCTGGCGGCGAGCTGCCGCTGAGCGCAGGTGCCGGCGCGATCCGATTTCGCGGCGCGAACAGACCTTGAGGGCGAAGGAGAGCCCCATGCGTTTGTGTGGATCTTTCGCCTCCCCTGTTCGCGGCCTCACTGCGGGCATCGCGATGCTGGCCTGTCTCTTCGGCCTACCCAGCGCCTCGTTCGCTGCCGACATCCAGGTGGACGACAGCGCCGACGCGGCCTCGAGTTCCCCGGGCGACAGTAAGTGCACGCTTAGCGAGGCGATCCGCAACGCGAACCACGACTACGACACGACCGGTGGCGATTGCGCCGTCGGGAGCGGCTCGGACATCATCGACATCCCGCCGGGCCGCTACGTGCTCGGCGCCTACATGGACGTTGTTGGGGAAGTCACGCTGCGCGGGCGAAGCGCGCGTTTGACGGTGCTCGACCTGGGCGGCGCCACGCTTCAAGTCGCATTCGGAAGGGTCTCACTCGAGCGCCTCACGATCACGGGGGGCGCCGCGTGGTGGAGCTACTACCCCACGCAATTCGCCGTCGAGAACCGCGGGACGCTCGCGCTGTCCGACTGCGTCGTTTCGGGCAACGACCTCGGAATTCTCACTCAGGCCGGCGCGCACACGGCGATCCGGCGCTGCTCAATCGTCGAGAATCGTGGCTCGGTTGCCCTCGGCGCGGGCGATGTTCGCATCGAGAACAGCGTGATTGCAGCCAACGGAGGCGGATCGGACTACTACGCCTGTCACGCCACGATCGAGGCGGCTGCTTTGGTGCTGTCGTTCGCCACGATCGTCGACAACATTGCCTGCGGCGGCGTCGTGGGCAGTTCGGCGACTGCGCGAGGCTCGATCTTCTCCAACCCCAGCTCCACGAACTGCTCGAGCCCGATCGCCTCGCTGGGCCACAACATCGATTCGGACGGCAGCTGCGGCCTCGGCGACGCGAGCGATCTCTCGGAGACCGACCCCCAGCTCGCACCGCGACGGGACAACGGGGGCTCGACGCCCACGTACGCGGTTGCGCCCGGCAGCCCCGCGCTTGACGCGCTTGCGCCCGCCGCGTGTCGGTTCGACCACGACGGCGATCCCGCGACACCCGAGACTCGGCTGCGCGTGGATCAGCGCGGCGCCGTTCGTCCGCTCGATGGCAACGGAGATGGCTTCGCGTTCTGCGACATCGGCTCCTTCGAGCTCACGGCTTGCGGCGACGGGGTCGACAACGACGGCGACGGCTCGGTGGACCTCGCGGATTCGGGTTGCGCCGTCGCGATCGATCCCCTGGAAGGCGACCCCGAAGCGCCCCATTGCTCGGACGGCTTCGACAACGACGAAGACGGCCTCCTCGATCTGCTCGACCCCGGCTGCTCCGATGCGGCGGACGCTGCAGAGACGGACGCCTCGCGCGCCTGCGACGACGGCGTCGACAACGACGGCGACTTCCAGATCGACACCCGCGATCCAGGCTGCACCAGCGACGCGGATGCCTCTGAGCTCGACTCGGCCGTCGAGTGCGACGACGCCGCAGACAACGACGCGGACAGCTTCATCGACCGCCTGGACGCGGGTTGCGGAGACAGCAGAGATCCTTCGGAGCAGAGCTCCGCGCTCGTGTGCGACGACGGACTCGACAATGACGGTGACTCGCTCGTCGATCTCGTAGACCCAGGCTGCACCTCGATCCTCGACGTCGCAGAGACCGACGTGCTCACGATCTGCGACGACGGCATCGACAACGACGGCGACGGCTTCCGCGATCAAACGGACGTCGGTTGCTCCTCGCGCACGGACCCCTCTGAAACCGACGCGGCGCTCATCTGCGACGACGGCATCGACAACGATGGCGACGGCTATGTCGACCGCACGCTCGGCTCGTGGGACCGCGGTTGCACGGACGCCTTCGACTCCTCGGAACGCGCCCCCTTTGCCTGCGACGACGGCGTGGACAACGACGGCGATGGGCTGCTCGACTGGCTCGACACCGGCTGCGATTACTGGGTGCAGGGCTGGGACACCGAGCGGGGGGCATGCCAGGACGGCGTCAACAACGACAGCGATGGGCTCGTCGACAGCGCGGATCCCGGCTGCTCGAGCGCGACGGACCGCTACGAGTGGAGCGACGCGGGATTGGCCTGCGACGACGGCTCGGACAACGACGGAGACGGTCTGGTGGACATGCGCGACCCCGCCTGCAAGTCGCCGACCTCGACCTCCGAGGTCTCCCAGTGCCAGGACGGAATCGACAACGACCGCGACGGGCGCGTCGACTTCGACCGCGGCGTCTCGATCCACGGCTCGCCGATCTCGAAGAGGATCGACAAGCGCTGCAACGGCAAGCCGTGGCGGAACAGCGAGCGGAAGTGACGCAGCGGAAAAGCGCGGCGGCCGTTCGCTATGCGCGCGGCTCCGCCCACTTCCCGTGCTGCTTGATCAGCGCGACGAGCCGCTCGGGCGCCTCCGCCTCCGGCACGTTGCGCTCGACGCACTCGTGCCCGACGTACAGGTTCACCTTGTTAGGTCCGCTCCCGACGTAGCCGAAGTCGGCGTCGGCCATCTCGCCGGGGCCGTTCACGATGCAGCCCATCACCGCGATCTTGAGCCCGGGCAGGTGCGCGGTGCGCGCCTTGATGCGCGCGGTGGTCTCCTCGAGGTCGAAGAGCGTGCGCCCGCAGCTCGGGCAGGAGATGAACTCGGTCCACGACGTGCGCTGCCGCGCGCCCTGCAGGATGCGGTAGGCGATAGCGACTTCGCGAGCGAGCGAGCCCATTCCGCCCAGCACCACCGCATCGCCGAGGCCATCACAGAGCGGCGCACCGAGATCGGTCGCGGCGGCGAGCAGCGCGGACTCCTCACTGGCGAAGGGGTCGCTGCGATGGCGCAGCACGAGCGGCACGTCGCCGCAGCCGCACTCCGCGAGCTTCGCCGCGACGAGGCGCACGGCGTGCGTGGGCAGCGCGCTCGTTACGGAGACGGCGGCGGGGCGCGCGCCGCCCGCGAGCGCGCGCCCGAGGAGCTCGGCGAGCGCATCCCCGTCCGCGACGAGATGCCACTCCGCGCCTGCGAGGTCGCGCGGCGGGAGGTCGCTCGGACGCAGCGTGACGGCGACGCGCGCGCCGTCCGCGAAGCCGTCGGCGCCGCAGGTCGCGACCAACGAGGTCGCGAGCGGCGCCGGCAGCTCGATCGAGAACGGCACCGCAACGCCGCACTTCTCGAGTGCCGCGGCGAGCGCTCGCGCGCGCGCCAGCTCCGCCGCATCGCGCGCCTCCACCGCGAGGCCCTCGCACGCGAGCTCGCCGAGCTGCGCGAGCTCGCGCGCGACGTCGCTGGCAACTGCGTCCGCACCCTGCGGCGGGGGCCCGAGCGACGCGATCACGCGCACCGGCTCGCCGCCGCCAAAGCCGAACGCGGCGCGGGTCGGGCGGCGGGAATGGGCGTAGGGATCGACCGAGTGCGCAAGTGCTGAATGTCCCACCGGGGCCAGGCCCCGATCGGGCATGGGCGAGTCCGCGCGGCGGTCGTACCGGGCCGCGAGCGCGCGTGCGACCGGGATCTCCTTCACGGGGTCCTCGGTGAGCGAGACGCGGATCGTGTCGCCGATGCCGTCTTCGAGCAGCGCGCCGATGCCGATCGCGCTCTTCACGCGCCCGTCCTCGCCGTCGCCCGCCTCCGTGACGCCCACGTGAAACGGGTACGACGCGTCGCTCCACGGGGCAGCGCCGCGCGCGCGGGCGCGTTCTTCGAGGCGCGCGGCGAGCAGGCGATACGCGTGGATCGCGACCTGCGGGTTGCTCGCCTTCATCGAGAACACGACGTCGAAGTACGCCTCGTCCTCGCACACGTCCAGGAACTCGAGCGCGCTCTCCACCATGCCCGCCGGCGTGTCGCCGAAGCGGTTGAGGATGCGGTCGCTGAGCGAGCCGTGATTCGTGCCGATTCGCAGCGCGCGGCCCAGCTCCTTGAGACGCCGCACCAGCGGTCGGAAGCGCGCCTGCACGCGCTCCACCTCCTCCGCATACTCGGCGTCCGTGTACTCGCGCGCCTCGAAGCGCTTCCGGTCGGCGTAGTTGCCCGGGTTGACGCGCACCTTCTCGACGTGCAGCGCGGCCTCGAGTGCAGCGTTGGGGGTGAAGTGGATGTCGGCGACCAGCGGCACGCGCACGCCGCGCCGGCGCAACTCCGCCTGAATGTTCGCGAGGCTCTCCGCGTCGCGAATGCTGGGCGTCGTGACGCGCACGATCTCGCAGCCCGCGGCCGCCAGCCGCTCCGTCTGGTCGGCGGTGGCGCGCGCGTCGAGCGTGTCGGTCGTGGTCATCGACTGGATGCGGATCGGGTTCGCGCCGCCGATCGCGACGTCGCCGACTCTCACCACGCGGGTCGCCCGGCGCCGCGGCGCGAACGGGCTTGCGACGTAGGACGAGCTCACGCGCCCGCCTCGCCGACCAGCGCGTAGAGCCGCTCGATCGCGGCGTCGAGCTTCGCCGGGTCGCTGCCGCCGCCCTGCGCGAAGTCCGGACGCCCGCCGCCCTTGCCGCCGACCACCGCCGAGATCTCGCGCACGAGGTCGCCGGCCTTCAGTTTGTCCTTCAGATCGGGCGTCACGCCGAGCGCAAGCGAAACCTTGCCTTCGTCGGCGGAGGCGACGAGCACGACGCCCGACTTCACCTGTCCGCGCAGGTCGTCCACGAGCCCGCGCAAGTCGCCGGCGCCGAGGCCGTCCGCCTTGCGCACGAGCACGGCCACGCCGCCCACCTGCCTCGCCTGCGGCCCCTCCGCCGCGCCGCCGCCGAGCGCGCTCTTGCGCTTGAGCTCGGCGATCTGCTTCTCCGCGGCCTTGCGGTCCTCGAGCAGCTTCTCGACCCGCTCGCCGGCCTGATCGGGGCTCACCTTGAGCAGCTCGCTCACGCGCCGCAGCTTCTTCTCCTGCTCGCGCAGGTGCGCGAGCGCGCCGAGGCCCGTGAGCGCCTCGATGCGCCGCACACCCGACGCGATCCCGGACTCGCCGAGGATTTTCAGCAGCCCGATGTCGCCGGTCGCCTTCGCGTGCGTGCCGCCGCACAGCTCCGTCGAGACTCCGCCAAACGAAACGACGCGCACCTCGTCGCCGTACTTCTCGCCGAACAGCGCCATCGCGCCGGCGGCGATCGCGTCCTTGTACGGCATCTGCCGCACGCGCCCGAAGTCGTTCGCCTCGATCCAGGCGTTGACCAGATCCTCGATGCGCTCGATCTGCTCGTCCGTGAGCGGCGCGTCGTGGGTGAAGTCGAAGCGCAGCCGGTCCGGCGCGACGAGCGAGCCCTTCTGCATCGCCTGCGGGCCGAGCACTTGGCGCAGCGCCGCGTGGAGGAGGTGCGTTCCCGAGTGATTGCGCACCGTGGCCGCGCGCGCCTCGGCGTCGACGGCGAGCCGCACCGCGTCGCCGACGCGCAGCGTGCCCTCGGCGACGCGGCCGACGTGCACGACGAGGGCGCCGCTGGGGCGCTGCGTGTCCGAAATCTCGACGCGCGCGCCATCGCTCTCGATCGCGCCGCGGTCGCCCACCTGGCCGCCGCTCTCGGCGTAAAAGGGCGTCTCGTCGACGACCACCTCGACCCGCGCGCCCTCGCTCGCGGCGTCCACGGGCGCGCCGTTCACCAGCAGCGCGCGCACGCGCGACTCACCGGCCAGCGACTCGTAGCCGGTGAACTCCGTCGCGAGATCCTGCGCGATGCGGCCGTAGACCTGCGCGACGCCCGCGTCGCCACTGCCCTTCCAGGCCTCGCGCGAGCGCGCGCGCTGCGTCTCCATCTCGGCTGCGAAGCCCATCTCGTCCACGGCGATCGCGTGCGCCTTCAGCACGTCTTGAGTGAGGTCCACGGGAAAGCCGAAGGTGTCGTAGAGGCGGAACACGACGGAGCCCGGCAGCGTCTTCCCCCCTTTCGCCTTCACGTTCGCGATCTCGCCCTCGAGCAGCTCGAGGCCGCTCTTCAGCGTGGCGAGGAAGCGCTCCTCCTCGCGGCGCACCCGGTCGCCGATGAAGGCGCGCCGCTCCGCGAGCTCGGGGAACGCGCGCGACATCTCGTCGATCACCACGTTCGCGACGTCGTGCAGGAAGGGGCGGTCGAGGCCGAGCAGCACGCCGTGGCGCGCCGCCCGGCGCAGGATGCGGCGCAGCACGTAGCCGCGGCCCTCGTTTGCGGGCAGCACGCCGTCGCCGATCAGGAACGTGACGGCGCGCGCGTGGTCGGCGACGACGCGCAGCGAGACGTCCTGCTCGGCGTTGCGGCCGAGCGTGACGCCCGACAGCTCCTGCGCGCGCGCGAGGATCGGCGTGAACAGGTCCGTCTCGTAGTTGCTGCGGAAGCCCGAGAGCACCTGCGTCACGCGCTCGAGGCCGGCCCCGGTGTCGACCGAGGGCTTCGGCAGCGGCGTCAGCTTCCCGCTCGCGTCGCGGTTGAACTGCATGAAGACCAGATTCCAGAACTCGAGGAAGCGCCCCGAGCTGCTGGACGGGTCGTCGTTCTCGAATCCGGCCACGGGCCCGCGGTCGAGGTGGATCTCCGTGCACGGCCCGCACGGCCCCGTGTCGCCCATCTGCCAGAAGTTCTCGCTCGCGCCGAGCCGGTAGATCTTGTGCAGCGGCACGCCGATCTCGCGATGCCAGATGTCTGCCGCCTCGTCGTCCTCGAGGAACACGGAGACCACGAGCTCGTCCGGGGAGATCTTCCAGCGCTGGGTGATCAGCTCCCACGCAAACGCGATCGCTTCGCGCTTGAAGTAGTCGCCGAACGAGAAGTTGCCGAGCATCTCGAAGAAGGTGTGGTGG
>CAYWRY010000094.1:0-16476 GCA_964460485.1 uncultured Spirochaetales bacterium | reverse complement strand
ACCTAGACATCCTGTGCAAGAACCAACGCGGTGTGTGGACCTCGCCGGGCAATGCAACCGCGCTGTTGCCGAGCAAGCGACGAGGGCCGGTGATGCTGCCGGTGCCATGGGCGCGCACGCTCGAAGAGGCTGTGCAGAGCGAGATCGATCGGCTCGCCCATCTGCGCTGAGCGGAGGAGGCTCCGTGGCCGAGCGCGGCGCGCCGATCACCGGCGGCTCTTTCGGGCTGCGCCTCGCGCGCTGCCGCGAGGCGATCACAGGCGGTGGGTCGGTGACCGCCTGCGGCCGCCCGAAGTCGCCGAAGCTGCGGCGCGCGCGCACTCGGGGTGGGTTACGCCGACACGCGCTCGAGGCCGGGGACTGCGTCGAAGCCGCCGTCGAACGTCGCGATTCGGGCGACGCCGTGTTGTTCCATGAGTGCCACGTGCAGCGCGTCGCGCGCAGAGAGCAGCTCGCGCTCGAGCACGATCGCCTTCGCTCGCTCGACCGCGCGCCGGTCGATGCTCCAAACTTCGTCGACCACACCGAGCAAAGCGTCGAAGGCAGGCTGAATCGCGTCGCGTCGCCGAATCGCGGCGTATCGATGCAAGATCTCCTGCAGCACTTCGGCGTCGGTGACGAGTGGGATGCGCTCGCCGACGCAGCGCTCGAGGAGGCGCTGCGCCGCGAGCTTGTTGGGGTGGGGTGCTCCGACGAGGTACATCGGCACGTTCGAGTCGATGAAGATCACCCGGGTTCCCCGCCGCGGTAGCCGCGCTCGATCTCCTCGAGCATCTGCTCGACGTCCGGGGCCGGGAAGGCGTGCCGCACGCCTGCGCGCACGGCGTTGAGCTTGCGATCGACGTCGCCGGTCGGTTGCTGCCGGCGCGCGGCACGCAGCGCCTGTCGGACCCACTCCGCGATCGTGAGCCTCCGGGCACGCGCCGCGCGTTGGATCTCTCGCCACTCGGGATCGTCGAGCAGCACTTGGAGCCGCTTGGTCATCAGCATGAGCCTAAATGACTCATCACTATGAGTCAACCGGATCGAGCCCGGAAGCGACTGGCAGCTCGACGCGGGCCCGTCGCCCGCTACTGAACCGCGCGCGGATCACCCGAGATCGCCGCCGCGATCCGCTCGCCACGGCCAGAACGAGCGCTCTCCGATCCCGGCGGACTGACGCGGGGGCGGGCCACGGGCCTGCCCGTCGAAGCCAGGATGCGAGTCCGTCGCCATCCAGCGCGTGGGGCCTGATAGCGTCGGCATTCGCAGCGGCAGGCGCGCGCGGCGGCCTCCAGCGGGAGTCGCGTCGCGGCGTGGGGAGGGGCGATGCTCGACGTGATGCGAGGCGTGCGCGTGCTCGAGGTCGCGCAGTTCTGGTTCGTCCCCTCCGCAGGCGCAATCCTCGCCGACTGGGGCGCCGACGTGATCAAGCTCGAGCACCCGGTGCGCGGCGACGGTCAGCGCGGGCTCGCGACCAGCGGCATCGCCATGGAGCTGCGCGGTGTCGACTTCCTCGTGCAGCAGCCGAATCGCGGGAAGCGCAGCGTGGGGATCGACATCGCGACGCCCGACGGGCTCGAGCTGCTCTACCAGCTCGCCGAGCGCTGCGACGTGTTCCTCACGAACTTTCTACCCGAAGCCCGGCGCAAGCTGCGCATCGACGTGGAGCACATCCGCGCGCGCAATCCGCGCATCGTCTACGTGCGCGGGCATGGGCACGGCGACGCCGGGCCCGAGCGCGAGCTGGGCGGCTACGACGCGACGAGCTTCTGGGCGCGCAGCGGGATCGCGGCCGCGCTCACCACGCCCGAGATGAGCGAGCCCGCCTCGCAGCGCGCCGCCTTCGGCGACGGGATCGGGGGCATGACGATCGCAGGCGGCATCGCGGCGGCGCTCTTCCATCGCGAGCGCACGGGCGAGGCGAAGGTGGTGGACGTGTCGCTGCTCTCCACCGCGATGTGGGTGCTCTCGCCGGACATCGTCGCGAGCAAGCTGCTGCCCGACGGGATGGGGCAGCTGCCGTGGTCTCCGCGCAACACGCGTTTCAACCCGGTCGTGAACGCCTACAAGACGAAGGACGAGCGCTGGCTGATGCTCGTGCACCTGCAGGCGGATCGGTACTGGCCCGATCTGTGCCGGCGCATCGGACGCCCCGACATGGCGGACGATCCGCGCTACGCCGACGGCAAGGCGCGCTTCGAGAATCGCGCAGCGTGCATCGCAGAGCTCGACGCGGCGTTCGCGTCGAAGACGCTCGCGGAGTGGCGCGTGGCCTTCGAGGGAATGGAGGGGCCGTGGGCGCCGCTGCAGACGGCACGCGAGCTGCACGACGACCGGCAGGCGGTCGCGAACGGCTACCTCCAAGAAGTCGACGGAGCCGCGCGCGGGCGCTTCACGCTGGTGCGGAGCCCGGTGCAGTTCGACGCGCAGCGCGCCGAGCTGCGGCGCGGGCCCGAGATGGGCGAGCACACCGACGAGGTGCTGATGGAGGCGCTCGGGCTCACGATGGAGCAGCTGCTCGCCTACAAGGCGGCCGGCGTGATCCACTGAGGCGCCGGGAGCGCCGGGGCAGGGCGGCGCGACTCGCTGCTTCGTCGCGGCCGCTCCCGACGCGGGCTCGGCCGGCACGCCCCGGGCGCGCCGCTCAGAGGAGCGGCCCCGTGTAGCTCCCGGCGATCCCCGAATTCACGAGTCCCTGATCCACGAGCAGCGAGATGCCCGTCATCCCGCTCGCGGCCGGGCTGCACAGGAACACGAGCACGTCCGCCATCTGCTCGGGAGTCAGGGTCGGGACGCCCGCCTCGTCGCGATAGTTCTTGCCGAAGCGCAGCCACACGTCGGCGTTGGCGCGCGCCAGCGGCGTGTCGGTGGGGCCCGGCAGGATGGCGTTGATGCGGATGCCGCGCTTCAGCAGCGCGAACGCCTGCTGCGCGGTGTAGAAGCTCATCGCCTGCTTGCTGAACACGTAGGTGTTGGTGCCGGGGTGCGAGGCGACCCACGCCGCCGCGCTCTCCCAGTCCGCGAGCGCCACGAACTCCTTCAGCGCGGGCAGGTTGCCCTGCCAGCCCATGCCGGCGACCGAGGAGATCCACGCCACCGCGGAGCCGCGCGGCAGCGCGCCGCGCTCGATCAGGCGCTCCAGCAGATGGCGCTGGGAGATGAAGTTGATCGCCATCAGCTGCGGATTGCCGTCCGCGACGCCCGCGCAGCAGAAGACGGCGTCGATCGGCCCGGCGAGCTGCGCCAGCGCGGCGTCGACGGTCGCGCGCTGGGCGAGGTCGGCGGTGATCGTCTGCTTCACCGGAGCCGAGACCGGCGCGACGTCCAGGGCGATCGCGTCGCCGCCCAGGCTCGCGACGGCGCGCGCGGTCGCGGCGCCCATCCCGGTGGCCGCGCCGATCACCAGCGCGCGCTTGCCGTCGTAGCGGAAGGCCTCGGCTCGCATGTCTGCTCCTCGCGACGGCGCACACGCTAGGCCGCCGCGGCCGCACGGCGCACGGGGCGCTCCGCGGTGTGAGGCGGCGCAGTTTCGCGCGCGCGGGTGGGCGGCGAGATGGTGGTGACCGCGCAGCGGCGCGTCGCCGTCCAGTGGGTCGTGCCGCTCGCCATCGCGCGCCGCGTGCCGGTGGGCGAAGCGGTGACCGCCGCGTCGGGCGCGACCGTCGAGTTTCGCGTGGAGGTCAAGCCGGCATCGGCCGACGCCACGTACCGCTGGGCCGTCGACGGCGCCGCCGCGGCCTCCCGCGACCCCGTGCTCCGCCACCAGGTGAAGGGCCCGGCGCGCGTGCGCGTCGAAGTGGCGTCGCCCCGCAGCGGACAGGCGAGCGCGAGCTGGCAGGTGACGCCGAGCGCGGCGCCGTAGCCCGCCGCCGTGCCACCATCGCCGCTCGCTCCCGGCTTCGTGCGGGCGAACGGAGGAGGCGACGTGGCGGCGCTCCAGCGCGTTCTGATCGCGAACCGGGGAGAGATCGCGATCCGCATCGCCAAGGCGGCGGCCGCGCTCGGGATGGAGTCCGTCGCGGTGTTCGCGCCGCCCGACGCGCTCGCGCTCCACACGCGCATCGCGACGCGCGCGCTTCCGCTGCCCGCACCCGACGGAGACCCGGTGCGCGCGTACCTCGACGCCGACGCGCTGGTGCGCGCGGCGCGAGAGAGCGGCTGCGACTGCGTGCATCCCGGCTATGGCTTCCTCGCGGAGAACGCCGGCTTCGCCCAGGCGTGCGCGGCGGCTGGCCTCGCCTTCGTCGGGCCGCGGCCGGCCTCGCTCGCGCTGTTCGGAGACAAGGTGCGCTCGCGTGCGCTCGCGCAGTCGCTCGGCATCCCCGTGCTGCCGGGCAGCGCGAAGGCGCTCGCCTCCGTGGCGGAGGCTGCGTCGGCTGCCGAGGCGCTCGGCTACCCGGTGATGCTGAAGGCGGCGGCCGGCGGCGGCGGGCGCGGCATGCGCGCGGTACGCGACGCGACTCATCTCGCCGAGGCCTTCGCGCGCGGCAGCAGCGAGGCGGAGGCCGCGTTCGGCGACGGCGCGTTGTTCGTGGAGAAGCTCGTCGCGCGGCCGCGCCACGTCGAGGTACAGATCCTCGGCGACGCCCACGGCGGCCTCGTGCACCTTCACGACCGCGACTGCTCCGTGCAGCTGCGCCACCAGAAGGTGATAGAGGTCGCGCCGGCGCCGGGCCTCTCGCCGACACTGCGCGAGCGCTTGTGCCGCGACGCGCTCGCCCTCGCGCGCGCGGCCGAGTACGTGAGCGCGGGCACCGTCGAGTTCCTGCTGGCTCCCGAGTCCGGCGAGCACTTCTTCATCGAATGCAACCCGCGCATCCAGGTTGAGCACACGGTCACCGAGCTCGTGACCGGCGTGGATCTGGTGGAGGCGCAGCTCGCGATCGCGGGCGGCGCGACGCTCGCCTCGCTCGGAATCGGGGAGCAGACCGCGATCGGCGCGCCGCGCGGCTTCGCGGTGCAGGCGCGCGTGGTCGCGCAGGGCGCGGGCACGCTGCGCGCGTATCGCGAGCCGTCGGGGCCGCACGTGCGCGTCGACGGCTGCGGCTACGCGGGCTGGGCGCCGCCGCCGCAGTTCGACCCGCTGCTCGCGAAGGTGATCGCGGGCTCGGGCGCCGCGGGCAGCTTCGTGGCGGCGGTGGACCGCGCGCTGCGCGCGCTGGACGAGTTTCACGTGGACGGCGTGCCGACGAATCTCGCTGCGCTGCGCGCGATCCTCGCGCATCCGGCGTTCCGCTCCGGCGACGCGCGCACGTCGCTGCTGTCCGAGGTGTACGAGCTCGCCCACCCGCCGCACGCGGCGCCGCCGAGCGCGGCGGTCGCGCTGCTGGCGAGCCAGGCGGCGGGCGCGCGGCCCGCGGCCGCGGCGGCGCCGAAGCGCCCGTTCGACGTGGCGGACGGCGAGGAGGCGGTGGTGTGCCCGATCGCCGGCGCGGTGGTGGAGACGCGTGTGCGCCCCGGCGACGCCGTCGTCGCGGGCGACGCGGTGCTCGTGCTCTCGGCGATGAAGATGGAGACGGTGGTGACGGCGCCGTGCGCCGGCCGCGTGGCGCGCGTGCTCGCGCTCGCGGTGGGCGACGCGCTCGCACCGGGCCAGGTGGTCGCCGCGATCGCGCCGGCGGAAGTGGCCCTTTGGGGTCAGACCCCAAAGGGCCACTCGGGCTGGGAGGGGGTGCTGGGGCAGGTGGAGTCGCTGCGCGCGCTCGCGCGCGAGCGGCTCGCGCCGGGCTCGCGCGATCCCGGCGTGGTGCGCCAGCGCCAGCGCGGCAAGCTCACCTGCCGCGAGCGCATCGAGCTGCTGCTGGACGCGGGCTCGTTCCGCGAGGTCGGCAGCGTCGCCGGTTTCGCCAGCTACGGCGACGACGGCCGGCCCGTCGAGTTCACGCCGGCGAACCACGTCGGCGGTTGGGGGCGCATCGACGGCCGCACCGCGGTCGTCTGCGCCGACGACTTCACCTCGCGCGGCGGCCACGCGGACGGCGCGATCGGCGCGAAGAGCATGTACCTCGACCGCCTCTCGCTGGAGCTGCGCGCGCCCTCGCTGCGCCTGCTCGACGGCTCCTCCGGCGGCGGCAGTGTCGCGGCCATGGTTCCGCAGCAGAAGCGCGAGGGAGAGAGCGCGGCGCGGGAGAGCAGCGGCGCGATCCACGCGGGGCGCCCGCGCGTCGCGGGCGGCGGCGGCTCGTTCCTGCCGGGCCACCTGGGCAGCGACGTCTACACCCAGCAGCTCGGCACCGTGCCGGTGGTCAACTTGTTACTGGGCAGCGTGGTGGGCATCGGCGCCGCGAAGGCCGTGCTCGGGCACTTCTCGGTGATGGTGCGCGACGTCGCGCAGCTGTTCGTCGCGGGGCCGCCCGTGGTGAGCCACGCGATGGGCTACGACATCACGAAGGAAGAGCTCGGCGGCTGGCACATCCACTGCACCAACGGCGCCGTGGACAACCTGGCGGAGAGCGAGGAGGAGGCCGCCGCGCTGGCGCGCCGCTTCCTCTCGTATCTGCCGAGCAGCGTCTACGAGCCACCGCCCGCGCTGGCGCCGAGCGATCCGCCCGATCGTCGCGACGAGGAGCTCCTCACGCTGGTTCCGCGCAAGCGCACCACCACTTTCGACATGCGCCGCGCGATCGCGCTGATGGCGGATCGCGGCAGCTTCTTCGAGATCGGACCGCTGTGGGGCGCCGACCAGATCACGGGCCTCGCGCGCTTCGGCGGGCGCGTGCTCGGCGTGATCGCCTCCGACAGCCGCCACGCGAACGGCGGCGCGCTCACCGCGCAGGGCTGTGAGAAGCTCACGCGCCACCTCGACCTGTGCGACCTGTTCCACGTCCCGGTACTGAACCTGGTCGACAACCCGGGGTTCGCGGTGGGCCGCGAGCACGAGATCGCGGCGACCATCCGCAAGGGCGGCACTTGGATGGTCGCGTTCGCGCAGGTGAGCGTGCCGATCTTCACCGTGCTGATGCGGCGCAGCTTCGGCGTGGCGGGCAACAACCTCGCGACGCCCGTCTCGCGCGCGTGCGTGCGCGTCGCTTGGCCCGCGGCGGACGTGGGCGGCATCCCGCCCGAGGGCGGCATCGAGGCCGCCTACAAGCGCCAGCTCGCCGAGGCGAAGGATCCAGCCGCGCTGCGCGCCGAGATCGAGGCGCGCATCGAGAGCGTGCGCGGCCCGGTCGGCCCGCTCTCGCGCTTTCAGATCGAGGAGATGATCGACCCGCGCGACACGCGCCGGCTCGTGTGTGAGTGGGCGGAGATTGCGCACCGCGTCGCAAGCGAGCCCGATCGGCTGCGCCCGCGCGCGCTCGGCTTCCGCCCCTGAGTGGCCCTTTGGGGTCTGACCCCAAAGGGCCACTCCGTCCCGCTTCCGACAGGAGATGAACCAATGGCGACCTCCCCGACCTCCGGACTCCAGCTGCTTTCGACCCTGAGACGCGACGGCGTGCTCGAGGTCTCGCTGGCGGAGGTGCCCGTCCCCGCGCTGGCGCCCGACGAGGTGCTCGTGCGCGTCGAGGCGACGCCGATCAATCCCTCGGATCTCGGGCTCTTGTTCGCGGGCGCCGACCTGACTCGCGCTGCGTTCTCGGGCACGCCCGCGCGCCCCGTCGTTCGCGTGTCAGTCCCCGCCGACGCGCTGCGGGCAATGGCGGGGCGACTCGATCAGCCGATGCCCGTGGGCAACGAGGGCGCGGGCGTCGTGGTGGACGCCGGCACGGCTTCCGAGGCGCAGGCGCTGCTGGGCCGTGTCGTCGCGCTGATCGGCGGCGGCATGTACGCGCAGCTCCGCGTGATGAAGGCGGCGCTCTGTCTGCCGCTGCCTCCCGGCACGACGCCCGCGGAGGGCGCGTCCTGCTTCGTCAATCCGCTCACTGCCCTCGGCATGGTGGAGACGATGCGGCGCGAAGGGCACAAGGCCCTCGTGCACACCGCCGCCGCGTCGAACCTCGGGCAGATGCTGGTGAAGATCTGCCAGGCCGACGGCATCCCGCTGGTGAACGTGGTGCGCAAGCCCGAGCAGGAGGCGCTGCTGCGCGGCCTCGGCGCAAAGTACGTCTGCAACACGACTGCGCCGAGCTTCCTCGACGATCTGACGCAGGCCCTGGTCGAGACGGGGGCGACGCTCGCCTTCGACGCGATCGGCGGCGGCAAGCAGGTTGGTCAGATCCTCGCCTGCATGGAGGCCGCGCTGCTCCGCACCGCGAAGGAGTTCAGCCGCTACGGCTCGACCACTCACAAGCAGGTCTACGTCTACGGCGCCCTCGATCGCGGGCCCACCGAGTTCCAGCGCAGCTTCGGCCTCTCCTGGGGCATCGGCGGCTGGCTGCTGACGCCATTCCTCCAGAAGATCGGCCCCGAGGCGGCGCAGAAGCTGCGCGAGCGCGTGGCGCGCGAGATCAGGACCACCTTCGCGAGCCACTACACGAAGACCGTCTCGCTCGCGGAGGCGCTCACGCCGGCGGCGATCGCCGTCTACGGGAAGCAGGCGACCGGCGAGAAGGTTCTGATCGACCCGAGCCGCGGCTGAGACGGCAGCGCGGGTCCCTCACAGAAAGCGCGCGCGCAGTTCGGGAGTGGGCGCCCAGCAAGCGTCGCGCTTCCCCCAGCGCGCGTAGCGATTGCGGGCCAGCCAGTCGTAGCCAGCGTCGCGCAGCGCGCGCGGCACGAGCTTGCCGAGCCCGGCGAGGCGCCAGGCGCCGCCGAGGCGACGCGCCGTCTCGATCGCGGCGTCGCTGCGCGTCCAGTGCGCGTCGCCGTCGACCAGCACGACCGAGTCCAGCGCGTCCGTGGGCAGGCCGTGCCGCGCGAGCAAGTCGCGCCCTGTGTCGCTCTGCAGCGACGCGAAGCGGAAGCGCGCGTCGCGATCGCGCGCAATCACCCAGCGCACGGAGGCGTGGCAGAGGTTGCACACGCCGTCGAACAGGAGGATCGGGCCGCTCGCGCTCACGACTCCGACGTTAGACGGCGCACCCGCCGCTGCGAAGGCGCGTGCGCAGGCGCGGACAGCGGCCCGTTCAAGCGGTCGCGGCGCGCGCCAGCAGCGCGCGAGCGTCCCGCAGCGGACGGAATGCGCCGACGCCCGCGAGCTCCGCGTCGAGCTTCGCGACCTGCTCGCGCAGCGTGGCTTCCCGGTTCGTGCCGCGCGCGAGCCGAAGCAGCTCGGTCGCGGTCATCAGCTCCTCGCCCCGCGCGCCCGACGCGGCCAGCAACTCCCGCGCGGAGCCGAGCTCGGCCTCGCCCTCCGCGACGTTGCCGAGGCCGAGCTGCACGAGGCCTCGCACGCGCCGAATGCGCCCGATCTGTGACGCCTCGCCGCTCGCGTCGGCGGTCGCCCGCGCCTGCTCGAGCAGCTCGAGCGCGCGCGCGAAGCGGCCGGCGAGCCGGTTCGCCTCCGCGGCCGACAGTGCGAACTGACACAGCCCGCCGCGGAAGCCCATCGCGATCGCGCGCGCGAGCCCTTCCTCCGCCTCGTCCGCACCGCTCGCGTCGCCGAGCGCGGCCCGCGACCAGCCCAGCATGGTGTGCGACTGAGCCTCCACCGTGCCGAAGCCGCGCCCGTTCGCCAGCGCGAGCGCCTCGCGTCCCCAGGCGAGCGCGGTCTCGAACTCACCCAGGAAGCAGAGCGTGGTGGTCGAGAGCGAGAGCACGTGGATCTGCGTGGGATCGTGGCCCGTGGCCAGCGAGCGCGCGCGGGCGGCCTGGGCCGAGGCCCGCGCCGCGTCGAAACATCCTCCCACCGCCAGCGCGAGCCCCAGCGTGGCGTGGATGAAGGCGAGCGGCTCGGGCTCGAGCGCGCTCGTCGCGAGCGGCAGCTGCGCGGCCGCGGCGACCTCGAGCGCGCGCTGGAGGTGCGCGATCGCCACCGATGCGTGCGAGCGCGGCACCTCGCACGAGCCGAGCGTGAGCCGCGCCGCCACCTCGACCAGCGGGTTCCCGCTCGCGCGCGCGATCTCGAGCAGCGCCCCGCCCACCATCGCGCTCTCGCCGCTCGCGCCGCGGCGCAGGTGATAGCGGGACAGGTAGAGCAGGGCGGGCACGGCGCCGACGCCTGGTGCCGTCCGGCGCGAGAGCTCGGCGATGCGCTCGTGGAGCGCCTCGACCTCCGGATCGTCGAGGGTACGGCTCACGATCAGCGGCGGCGCGAGCGCGAGGCAGGCCGCGAGCTCACGCGCGTCGCGCTCCTTGCTTCGCGGTAGGCGAGCGAGCGCGTCCAGGGCGAGGCGGAGCGACGCGACCGCCTCCTCGTTCGCGTAGCGCGCCGCGGCCGCCGCTCCCGCGCTGAAGTAGTGCCGCGCCGAGTCGTCGTGCAGCTCCGCCTCGCGACAGTGATGAGCGAGCCGCGCGAGGTCCGGGGCCGGGAGCTGGGACGAGCGCTCTTGCAGCGCGCGCGCGACCGCAGCGTGGATGCGCCGCCGGTCGGCGCGCACGAGCGACTCGTAGGCCGTCTCCTGGATCAGCGCGTGGCGGAACGCGTAGCGGTGCGCCGTGTCGCCGATGGGCGTGATCAGGTCCGCGCTCGCGAGCTGGCCCAGCGCGCCGTCGAGCGCGGGGCCGCCGTCGTCCGCGACCCTCGCGAGCAGGGCGCGATCGAACTCGCGCCCGACGGTCGCGGCCAGCTGCGCGACGCGCTTCGCCGCGCCGAGATCGTCGAGCCGCGCCATCAGGAGTCCGCGCAGCGTCGCGGGAACCGAGGCTGTGCGGTCGCCGCTCGGCTCGGACGCGCGCTCGTCGCGCGGCGGGCTGGTCTCGGCGCCGGAGACCGCGCGCGTCAGCTGCTCGACGAAGAGCGGAATGCCATCGGAGCGGTCGGCGATCGCGCGAATCTGCGCGACCGAGAGGCCGTGCCCTGCGCAGAGGGCCTCGACCATCGCCACGGTTGCGGCGAGCGGGAGGCGCGCGAGATCGATGCGCTCGCAGGCCGCCTTCAGCGCGGGGTCGCCACGCTCGGGTCGCGCCGTGCACAGCACGAGCAGCCGCGTGCGCTCCGCGAGCCGCGCGAGCCGCTCGACGAGCTCGCGCGTCGACGGGTCCGCCCACTGCAAGTCCTCGACCGCGAGGACGATGGTCTGGCGCTCGCCCACCGATTCGGCGAGCTCGCAGAGCGCCTCGAACATGCGCTCGCGTTGCTGCTCGGGAGTCACGGCGCGCCCCTGGAGCACCGGCGGCACCGGCAAGCCCAGCAGCGCGAGCACGTGGGGCGCCGCGCGCTCGAGGGCTACGCCCGGCGCGCGCGCGAGGCCGTCGAGCACGAGCTGCGGCCGCTTCTCGGGCGCGAGCTCGTCGCGCAGCCCGAAGCGCTTCTCGAACAGTGCCGCGATCGGATACAGCGCGCTGCCCGCGCTGTAGGGCGAGCACGCGACGTCGACCCAGATGCGCGCCTCGAGCGCCGTTTCGTCGCGCAGCGCCGCGGCCAGCCGCGACTTTCCGATGCCCGGCTCGCCGGTGATCAGCACCGCGCGCCCGCGGCGCTCGCGAGCAGCCTCGAACCACTCGCGCAGCCGCGCGAGCTCGGCGCCGCGTCCGAACAGCGGGATCTCCGAGCCGCCGGCAACGCTGCGCTTGTCGCCGAGCTGCTCGACCGCGTACACGCGCACCGGCTCGTCGAGGCCCCTGAGGTTGCGCTGGCCGAGGTCGCGCGCGACGACGTGCGTCGTCAGGCGATAGGTGGCCTCGCTGATGGCAACGCCGCCGGGCGCCGCCAGCTCTTGGATTCGCGCCGCGGCGTTCGTGGCGCTGCCGAAGGCGAGCGGCTCTCGCTTGTGCTCGCCGCCGACGGAGCCGATCACGGCGAGCCCGGTGTGAATGCCGATGCGCGCCCGCAGCGCACTGCTCGCGAGGCCCAGACCCAGTCGCCGCTGGATCTCGAGGCCGCTTCGCACGGCCCGCTCGGCGTCGTCCTCGTGAGCCGCGGGGTATCCGAAATAGGCAAGTACGCCGTCGCCCAGATACTGAGCGACGTAGCCCTCATGGCGCCCGATCACCTCGGCGCACAAGCCGTGATAGCGGGCCATCAGCTCCCGCAGCTCCTCGGGATCGGCGTACTCCGCCAGACGCGCCGAGCCCACGACGTCGCAGAACAGCACGCTGAGCTGGCGGCGCTCGGTAGCCGGTCCGCTCGCCGCCAACGAGCCCAGCGCCGCTCCGCAGCGATTGCAGTAGTTCGCGCCGCTGGGGTTCTCGTGGGTGCATGCCGCGCAGACCATCCCGATCACCTAGCTGCTGGGTGTGAACGCGAGCTTCGTACAGCGCACAAATGTCCCTTGCTTCGCGAGGCGAATGGGGTGTATGGAATCGGAGCGCATCCCCTCGAAGCGGGCCGTCTGGACAGGAGAGGATGGAGTCACTTTACAACGCCTGGCGACTTCGCTTCGTGGTCGCCGGCGCGCTACTGCTCGCGGCCGCCGCTGGGATCGGCTTCGCGTACTTCGACGCGCTCCGCCGCGAGATTCCGCCCTGCCAGCCACCGGAAGACAAACGCTGGTGTGTCTTGGCCTCCCCGCGGCCAGCGCATTGCCCCACCGACGATCCTTGCCTCACGGACACGATCGACGAGCACCGCTGGAGCGGCGCACACCAGCAGGCGCTCTTGCACGGGTTGCTGCTGCTGGGCCTCGCCGCCGCCGTTCCGTACCTGCGGATTGGGCGGCCGCTGATGAACACGGCCGGTTGGCTGCTGATCCTCGGTTGTTGGGGGGCACCGCTCGGAGCGACGGTTCAGGCGTGGACGATGAGCGCGCAAGGCCCGCCCGTAGCCTGCTGGCCGACGGGCGGGGGTGTGTTGCCTGCCTGGGAGTGTTTGGGCGTCACGATCGGCACGTTCGCCGGCCCGATCACCGGTGTGGCGCTGCTGATCTTCGGCGGCCGCAGCGCGTGGGAGGTGCTGCGCAGCGGCATCGCGCCGCCCAGCTGGCGCAATTGGCTGCGCACGGTGAGGGCTCGCCCGCGCCGCATCGTGGAGCCCGCGAGCGCGGCGGAGCTGCGTCAGGCCGTGCAGCAGGCGCTGGACGCGCACATGACGGTCCGCGCGGTCGGCGCGGGCTACTCGTGGAGCCCGATCGCGCCGCCGGACGGCATGCTCGTCGACGTGCGCCGGCTGCGCCGGATCGACGGGCCGATGCCGGTGCGGCCCGGCGACAGCCTCGCGCAGCCGGGCGCGCAGATCGTGCAGGTGGAGGCCGGCGCCACGATCCGCGAAGTCACGGAGTATCTGGCTGCCCTCGCGCCGAGCCTCATGCTGCCCAACTCCCCCGTGAATCCCTGGGTGCAAGTGGGCGGCGCGCTGGCGCTCGGCTGTCACGGCACGGGCACTCACGTCCCACAGTTCTTCGAGCTCGCCACCGAGATCGAGATCGTCCAGTACGACGCCAACCGCAACGCGGTCCTCCGTACTTACCAGCGACCGCTCGCGCCGCCCGGTCTGAACAACGTCGCCCAGTGGCACGAGTGGAACGCGCTCGCAGTCAGCCTCGGCTCACTCGGCGTGATCTACCGCGTAAAGCTCGAGTGCGTTCCGAGCTACGCGGTTCACATGCACGACGCGCGCGTGGACATGGAGGCCACTCTGCGTTCGCCCGCAGCCCTCGCGGCGATCGTGAACGGAGGCTTCTCCGAGATCTTCTGGTTCCCCTTCAACCGAGAGGCATTCGTCCGGACCTGGCTCCCGTCAGGTGCGGGCGCACCTGCTCCGCTCCCGCGCCTCCCGCGCTGGTACCTGTTCCTGCAATGGCTCGCTGCGAGAGTCATCGGCCCCTTGGCGTTCGCGATCCTCGCCGTCCTCCCGTTCCTGACGCCCGCGTTTCTGAGACTCTTCCACCGAGTCTTCTCGCGCGTCGACTTCCACGTACCCGCACAAGAGGCGATGCAGTACGAGCGGGCGTTCCACACCGTCCTCGACGTGGGATACGCGATCCCCATCGACCCGAATCCCGCGGCGCCCGATTTCCGCGAGCTCCAAGGTGCATGGTTCGAGGTCGTGGATCGTCTCGCCACGGCGCGCCACCGGGCCGTCTACCCGCAGAACCTGGTGATCCACACGCGCTTCGGGCGCGGCAGCAGCGCGTATCTCGCGTCGAACGGCGGTGCGGGCCACTACGCGTTCATCGAGGTCATCACCCACGCGAGCACGGGCCAGCACGAGGAGCACTTTTCCGCGATCGAGCGCGACTGGCTCGCGCGCGGCGGGCGTGCCCACTGGGCGAAAATGTCGTTCTGCCCCGAGCGGATCCTCGACAACTACCCGCAGGCGGCGCAGTTCCGGCTCGTGCGCGCCCAGATGGACCCGGACGGCGTGTTCCTCAACGACTACGTGCGCAGCCTGCTGCGCCTGTAGTCCAAGGAGCGACGGTGATCCTGAACTTCTTGTTCCTCGTGCAGGCGGCCTTCGCGGGCGCAGTGGCGTTCGCGATGTTCTTCGCGACGCACACGTTCACCTGGCTCGCGACGGGCCACGTGCTCGGCTCCGGAGTCACCGCCGACGTCGCGATCGTCTACGCGCGCGAGGCGGCGTTGGGCGCGCTGCTCGTCGCCCTGGTGTGCGCCACCGCGCTCGCCTCGGGTCGCCGATCGGTGCGCTGGCCGAGCCTGCTCGCGCTGCTGGCGATCTGCGTCGCATCGGCCGCGACGGGGCTGCTGCTCGTGCCCTTCGAGCCGATGAAGAGCGTCGTCGTCGGATTCCACGGCCTTTTGGCGGTCGCCTACGTGCTCGTGACGATCTTCCTCCCCCACGAGATCTGACGGATCCCGCGCACCGGCGGCGGGCTGCCTCGCTCAGGCCCGCGCAAAGAACTTCTTGCGCGTCGTCGAGATCGCGCGGTCCTCGCGGAAGCCGAGCGACGCCAGCAGCGCGAGCAGCTCGCGCGCGCGCGTCTCGCCGATCCGGTGCGGGTGCAGCTCGAGGACGAGCTTGCGGACGCCGCGCCAGTCGACGATCGGCAGCAGCTCGGCCTCGCCGCCCTCGACGTCGATCACGAGGCAGGTGGGCGCTACGCGCGCGAGCAGCTCGCTCACGGCGAGCTGCGGCACGCGCACGCGCGTCCCGCCTTCCGTCGGCTCGCGCAGCGACGAGGAGACCAGCTCGCGCGCCACGAACAGCTCGGCTTCGCCCGCTTCGCGCGCGAGCACGCCGTGCACGAGCGCGGGCGCGACGCCGTTGGCCGCCCACGTGGCGCGAATCCGCGGCAGCAGCGCGGGATTCGCCTCCACGGCGGTCACCTGCCCGCTGCCCACCCGCTGCGCGCACAGCGTCGAAAGAAGGCCGAGGCCCGCGCCCACCTCGAGGACGACGTCGCCCGGCGCGAGCCGCAGCAGCACGCAGCGCGCCTCGCCGCGCTCGTAGCGCTCGGCGTAGAGCGCGCGGCGGAGTGCGGGCGTCGCGTCGCCCGGGACCTCGAGCCACACGCCGTGCAGGCGAACGCGCGGGGGCCGCGTCGCGAGGCGCCACGCGTAGCGCGGGTAGCGGAGCAAGCCGGCGAGGAGCCAGCGCGCGCGCGCGGCGAGGCGGGGGCGGTCCATCGCGCGGCAGCATGCCAGCCGCGCGCGGGCCGGGCGAGGCCGCGCGCCGCGCACCGCCTGCTCTAGCGTGCGCGCCTCGGCGGAGGTGTCGCGACATGGGGATGCTCGACGGCAAAGTCGGAATCATCACGGGCGCGGCGAGCGGGATCGGGCGGGCGACGGCGCTGCTCGCTGCGCGGGAGGGCTCGGCGGTCGTGCTCGGCGACGTGCAGGCCGAGGCCGGTGAGGCGGTCGCCGCGGAGGTGCGCGCCGCGGGTGGGCGCGCGCTGTTCGTGCGCGCGGACGTGACCGACGCGAAGGCGGTGGAGGCGCTGGTCGCGCGCACGCGCGAGAGCTTCGGCGCGCTGCACTGGGCCTCCAACAACGCCGCCGGCGGCGCCGGCGACTTCTCTCCGCTGGTCGCGACCGACGACCTCACCTGGCAGCGCACGCTCGCCGTGTGCCTGACGGGCGTCTTCTATGCGATGAAGTACGAGGTGCCCGCGCTGCTCGCGTCGGGCGGCGGCTCCATCGTCAACATCAGCTCCGCCTCGACGCTGAAGGGGCACGCCTACCTGGCGGCCTACACCGCGGCGAAGGGCGGCGTCGAGGCGCTCACCAAGACCGCGGCCGCGGAGCTCGCGACCCAGGGCGTCCGCGTGAACGCGGTCTCGCCCGGCGGCATCGAGACGCCCGCCATCGCGCGCTACTTCCGCCGATTCCCGGACGTGCACGCGGCCACGGTGAAGTCGCACGCGATGCGCCGCCTGGGTCGCCCCGAGGAGCTCGCCGAGGCGGTCGTGTGGCTCGCCTCCGATCGCTCCTCTTACGTCACCGGCGCGAACCTGCTCGTCGACGGCGGCTCGTCCGTGAACTCACACATGCTCTGATCGCGCAAGAGGAGTGAGTCACGACCGAACGCAGGCTCGAGAAGCTGCAAGCAGCCAGCGGCGCGCAGCGCTGCAGGCTGCGCGCTGTGAGGCGAAGCCGAACGCAGCCGGAAAAGGCCTCTAA
>CAYWRY010000093.1:0-16478 GCA_964460485.1 uncultured Spirochaetales bacterium | reverse complement strand
GTGCGCCAGGGCATGGTGGCGCTGCTCGAGCCCTTCATCGACACGGTGATCGTGTGCCACATGACGGGGCTCGTGGTCGTGGTGACCGGCGCCTACGCGCAGCCCGAGGCGGGCAGCGGCATCGCGATGACGTCGTGGGCGTTCAACAGCGTCTTCCCCGGCTTCGAGTACGTGCTCTCGCTGACCGCCTTCCTGTTCGCCTTCAGCACGATGATCTCGTGGAGCTATTACGGCGAGCAGTGCTGGGCGCACCTGTTCGGCATCCGCTCGCTGCTCGCCTACAAGGTGATCTTCCTGCTCTTCACCTGGGCGGGCGCCGTGTTCGCCGCACAGGCCGTGCTCGACTTCGGCGATCTGATGATCCTCGGCATGGCGTTCCCGAACCTGGTCGGCGTGGTGATGCTGTCGGGCAAGGTGAGCCGCGCGCTCGAGGACTACCTCGCGCGCCTGCGCGCGGGAGCGTTCGCGCGCGTGAAGTGAGCCCGAGTGGCCCGTTGGGGTCAGACCCCAAAGGGCCACTCGGCGATCTCGAGCGTGTCGCCGTCGGCGACCGGGCGACGCAGGTCGGCGCCGCCGTTGATTCGCACCGCACCGCGCTCGCAGGCGCGCGCGAGCCGCGCGCGCGACCAGCCGAGCTCGCGCGCCAACAGGCGGTCCCAGCGCACGCCACACGGCTCCGGCTGCTCGATGCGCGCGTGCAGCGCGACGCCTTCGGGCAGCGGCGGGCGCACCACCCGGTGCGCCACCTGCGCGCCGGCGCCCGCGACGAACGCGCAGGCGCGCACGAGCTCCGGCGCGTTGTCCCGATAGCCGGCGAGCCGCGCAGGCGGCAGCGCGTCTGCGCGCATGCGCCGGTGGATGCGCTGCTTGTGCACCTCCGCGCAGTCGCTGCAGCGGTAGAGCAGCCACACGTCGAGACGGCCGCCGTTCGCGTTCACGCGGAAGCGCTCGCTGCAGTGAAAGGACGCGACTCGCGCGCAGCGCGCGCAGGGCAGCGAGAGAGCGGGAAGCGCGAGCGCCTCCACGCGCCAGACGACGAGAAGCACGGCCGGAACCCCAGGCGGGGCGCGGGCGCGCGCGAGAGCCGGCGGCGAGAGGCGGGGCGGGCCCCGAGGTCCGCGCGCAGCCGGACCCCGAGCGCCGCCGCGTCCCGCGCGAAGCCCGCGGCGGCGCCGGAGGCCACGGCCGCGGGGCGGTGTGCGAGCACACCGGTTGCGTCGGAACGAGAGGGAGCGAGGAGTCCGGCTAGTTCGAGGGCGTCATGCGGCGCGGGGTCCGTGCGGAGCGCGCAACCTACCGAGCGCCGGCGAGCTCCACCACGCGGATCGGCGCCTCGAGGATCACGGCGAATACGAGCGGCTCGGCGCTGGTCACGCGGAAGGCGTGGCGCGAGCCCGCGGCGCGGTGCACGAGGTCTCCGGGCAGCCAGCGGGCGCCGCTGCTCTCCTCCTCCGCTTCGCCCGCGAGCACGAGGGTCCACTCGTCGCCCTCGTGCAGGTGCTCGGGGAAGCGCACGCCGGGCGCGAACGAGACGAAGCCGCAATCCGCGCGCGCGACGCGCGCGCCGCCGGCAAAGTGCTGGAGCCGCACGCCCGCGAGCGGCGTCGCCTCCCACGCGCCCGCGCGCTGCGCGACAGCCGGCACCTGCGCCTGCGCGAGCAGCTCGAGGGCGCGCTCCTCCGTGAGATCGAACATCCGCGCGAAGCGGCCCGCGTAGCCGGTCAGCACGCCCGGCTGCGAGATGCTGCGCAGGACGCTCGCGCGCAGCTCGCCGCTGGGCGCGACGGGCTCGGCGGCGCCGTCGCCGCTCGCGAGCACGTCCGCATGCAGGAGGCTTCCGTCTCGCGTGCTCATGACTGCGCTCTCCGCGCGTCGCTCTCCGCGAATTCCTGGCGCAGCTTTGCCATGCCGGCGGAGAGACGCGACTTCACCGTGCCGATCGGGATGCCGCAGCGCTCGGCCATCTCGCTGCACGAGAGCCCCTCGAAGTAGGCGAGCTCGACGAGCGCGCGCTGCGCAGCGGGCAGCGCGTCGAGGGCGCGCTTCGCGCGCAGGCGGTCGAGGCCGTCCCAGATCGGCGCGACCTGCGTCTCCTCCTCGCTCGCCTCCGCACGCGCGAGCAAGCCGCGCCGCCGCGCCGCCTCGAGCGAACGCAGGCGGTCGACCGCGCGACTGCGCGTGCGAACGAGCAGCCAGCTCCGCACGCTGCCGCGCGCGGCGTCGAAGTCGCTCGCGCGCTGCCAGGCTTCGATGAAGACGTCGTGGACGAGGTCCTCCGCGTCCTGGCGCGTCTTCAGGATGCGCAGGGCGACGCCCAACAGCGCCGCCGCGTGGCAGTCGTACAGCGCCGCGAGCGCCGCCTCGTCACCGGTCGCGACGGCCGCGATCAGGCCGTGGTCGCGCTCGACGTCTGCCACTTCCATGCGCCGGTCTCGCCCCTTCCATGCCGGCAGCCGGCCGCGCTCGGAGCGCCGCCCTCGCCAGGCTGAGCTTTCGCGGGAGTTACGGAGCGAACCCCCGCACCGGACCGATTCTGACCCAAAAAAAGCACGGCGACGGCTGGGCCGGCGGTGAGGCCGGCTTCGTACTCCCGGAGAGCGGAGGCGGCGTGGCGGGCGGGGAGCAAACGGAGGCGGGCGGACACGGCGCGCTGGGCGAGCTCGCCTGGATCGAGCCGCTCGGCGCCCTCAACGCTGGCGACCGCGCCCGCCTCGCCGCGCACCTGCGCGAGGGCTGTGCGTCTTGCCTCGACGCCCTGCGCGGCGGCAGCGAGGTAGTCGCGAATCTCGCGCACCTGTTCGCACCGGCCGTCCCCTCGCTGGCGCTGCGCGCCCGCATCGAGCGCCATGGCGCGCGGCGCGCGCCCGAGCCCACCCTCCAGAGCCGCCCGCCGCGTCGCGTGCGCCTCGCGAGCGCCGCGAGCTGGGTCGCGCTCGGCGTGCTCGCGCTCGCCGGCGCCGGCGCGTGGCGCGAAGCGCTCGGCCTGCGCGAGGAGCTGGCGCGCGAGCGCAGCGCGCGCCGAGCGGAGCGCGGCGCCGTGGCCCGCGAGGCCGCGCGCGCCGAAGCGCTCGCCGGTGACGTCGCGGAGCTGAACGAGCTGCTGCGCGCGGTGGCGGCGCGCGACGCGCGCACGCTCGCGCTGGCCGGAGACGACGGCGCAGCCGGCGCGCGCGCCTTCGTGACGCGCGACCGCCTCGTGCTCCTGGTGCACGACCTGCCGAGCGCCCCGTCCGGCATGACTTATCAGGCGTGGACGATCGCCGGCGGCGCGCCGCGCAGCGCCGGCACCTTCGACACCGACGCCGGAGGGCGCGCGCGCCATCGCTTCGCGCTGCCCGCACCCGTCGCCGGCGACGCGCTCGTCGCGGTCACGCTGGAGCCGGCGGGCGGCGTCCCGCAGCCGACCGGCCGCATCGTGCTCGCGCAGCGCTGACCGCGGCAAGGCCGCGCGCAGCGCGGCCGCGCAGCGAGGCGAAGTTTCGGAGCCGAACGGAGTCGAACGGTGGCCTCCGCGTGGCGATGCGGCGCGCCCGCACGGTTCCGGAGCCGAGGCCGCACGCAGGGCGCGCTCGACTGGCGCGTAGTCGGTCCGAACGCGCGGGCGCTCCGTAATCCCCGGCGATCGCGCGCGGCGCGCGAGCACGTGGCTCGTGGGCCGGGCGACCTAACACCTCGATGGGGAGATGCACATGCAATCGATTCGAACGGCGGCCGCGGCGCTTGCGGCCCTCGCGCTGCTCGGCGGGCAGCCCGCCGGCGCCGCGAGCCACCGCGAAGCGCCGAAGATCGCCCTCGATCCCGCCGCCGACATCAGCGACGTCTACGCCTTCGTCAGCTACGACGCCGCCAACCTCTCGCGCGCGCCCGCCGATCGCAAGGTCACGTTCGTGATGAACGTGCTGCCCGGCCAGGAGCCCGGCTCGGGCCCCAACTACTTCGACTTCGACGACGACGTGGTCTACCAGATCGTGATCGACAACGACCGCAGCGGCGGCGGCCTGGAAGACCTGGTCTACGAGTTCCGCTTCCAGACGCAGGTCACCGATTCAACGAAGTTCGTCCGCCCGGTCGCGCTCTCGCCCGTGATCGAGCTCGAGGGCGCCGGTGCCGCCGCGCTCGCGAGCATCCAGCGCTACACGGTCACCGAGCTGCGCGACTGCCGCGTGCAGAACGGCGAACTCCGGCGCTGCCAGCGCACGCCGCTGTTCGGCGGCCGCGCGCTGCCCACCGTGCCGTCGAACATCGGGCCGCGCACGACGCCGAACTACGAGCGGCTCGCGGCGAAGGGCGTGTTCAGCGACGCCGCTACCGGCGCGCGCGTGTTCGCCGGCCAGCGCGCCGAAACCTTCGCCATCGACCTCGGCGCCGTGTTCGACACGGTGAATCTGCGCGTCGAGACGCCGCCCGGCGCACCGGGCCGCCCGCCGCTGCCGGTCAACACGGCCGCCGAGGACGCGAACGACGCCGTCAACTCGTTCGGCAGCAACACCTTCAGCGGCTTCAACGTGAGCTCGATCGCGCTCGAGCTGCCGATCGCGCGCGTGACGCGCGACCAGCGTCCGGCGAACGGCGACAACGGCACGATCGGCATGTGGGCGCGCACGCTGCGCCCGAAGCGCGACGGCAAGAAGGCGAAGCTCGTGCAGGTCTCGCGCATGGCGAACCCGCTCGTGAACGAGCTGATCATCCGCTTCGGCAGCAAAGACCGCTGGAACGCGTCGCTGCCGGAGAACGACGCGCAGTTCCTCGACATGTACCGGAACCTCGCGGTCGGCGACGCGCTCGAGCTCGTCTCCGGCGTGCCCGTGCCCGACGCGCCGCGCGACGACATCGTCTCGTTGCTGCTCCAGTACGCGAACGGCGTCCCCGGCGCGTACTCGGACCTGCTGCGCCTCGACCTGAACGTGCCGCCCACGCCGCCGGCGCAGATCGCGCGCCTCGGCCCGTTCGCGCACGACGCGCTCGGCAACCCGGCGCCGACGCCCTTCGGCGACCCGGCCGGCTTTCCGAACGGGCGGCGCCCCAACGACGACGTCACCGACGTGGTCGTGCGCGCGGCGGGCGGCGCGAACTTCATCGCCGCCTACGTGAGCGACGGCGTGCACGTCGCCGAGAAGGGCGTGACCGACAGCTTCCCCTTCCTGCCCACGCCGTTCGACGGGCGCAATCGGCGGCACGTGGACCCGGGGGAGTGAGCGCAGTGGCTGAGAGCCCGAGCGGGCCGCGCTCGCCAGGGGCGCGGCCCCGGGGGCCGCGGAGGGAGGTCCGCCTCCCTCCGCGGTTTCGCTCGAAGGGGACGCGATGACTCCGCAGCGAGCTCTCGTGCGCGCGCGCGCCTGGCGCGCGTGCCTCGCCCTGTGCGCCGCGCTCGGCGGGGCGGCGGCGAGCGCCGCACCCTTCACGCCGCGCGCGGACGACGTCGTGCTCGAAACGCTGCCCACGGCGTCGAACCCCGTCGCGCGCGCGCTGGCCGCGGAGCGGCGTGCGCTCGCCCTCGCGCCGCGCGACCTCGCCCGCGCGACCGCCCTGGCGTGGCGCCACGTCGAGGCCGCGCGGCGCGAGGGCGATCCGCGCTACCTCGGCGTCGCCGAGGGCCTGCTTGCGCCGTGGATCGCGCGCGAGTCGCCGCCCGCGCCAGTGCTCCTCCTGCGCGCGACGCTGCGCCAGAACCGCCACGACTTCGCCGGCGCGGAAGCCGACCTCGCCGCGCTGCTCGCGCGCGAGCCGCGCGACGCGCAGGCGTGGCTCACGCGCGCCGTCGTCTCGCGCGTGCGCGGCGACCTCGCCGGCGCGCGTGCGAGCTGCGCCCGGCTGCTGCCGCTCGCCGACGCGCTCACCGCCACCACCTGCCTCGCCGACGTCGCAGCACTCTCTGGGCGCGCCGCGCTCGCGGAGCGCGCGCTCGTCCGCGCGCTCGGGGCGACTCCGGACGCGCCGGATCCACAGCGCCAGTGGGCGCTCGTCACGCTCGCCGAAGTGCGCGAGCGGCGCGGCGACGCGCGCGGCGCCGAGGCGAGCTATCGCGCTGCGCTGGCGGTTGCCGCCGACGGCTACACGCTCGCCGCGTACGCCGACTTCCTGCTCGACGCGCGCCGCCCGGCCGAGGTGCTGGTGCTGCTGGCGGAGCGCCCGAGCGCCGACGGCCTGTTGCTGCGCCGCGCGCTCGCCGAGCGCGCGCTGCGCGCCCCGGCGCTGGCGGCGAGCGTGCGCGAGCTGCGCGCGCGCTTCGCGGCGAGCCGCGCGCGCGGCGAGAGCCTCCACGCCGGCGAGGAAGCGCGCTTCGAGCTGGCGTTCGGCGACGCGCGCCGCGCCCTCGTGCTCGCCCGCCGGAACTTCGCGGTGCAGCGCGAGCCGCGCGACGCGCGGGTGCTGCTCGAAGCGGCGCTCGCTGTGCGCGATCCGCGCGCCGCTGCGCCGGCGCTGGCGATGCTCGCGGCGACGCGGCTCGAGGACGCGCGGCTCGCCCGGCTCGCGGCACGAATCCGGAGTCGGCCGTGAGCGCTCCGCGCTTCCGCTCGCGCCGTCGGGCGCTCGCGACCGTCGCGCTGCTCGCCGCCACCTTCGTCGCGGCGGCGCCGAGCGAGCCGGCGCTCGCGCACAAGTCGAGCGATGCCCTGCTCTCGCTCGAGATCGCGCCGGACGGCCGCCACGCGAGCGGGCGCTGGGACGTCGCGCTTCGCGACCTCGAGCTCGCAGTCGGCCTCGACGCGGACGGCGACGGCCGCATCACCTGGGGCGAGCTGCGCGCGCGCGCGGCCGCCGTCGACGCGTACGCGCTCTCGCACCTCGCCGTCGAAGCGGGCGGCGCGTCCTGCGCGCTGCGCACCACGAGTCATCAGGTCGACCGCCACAGCGACGGCGCCTACGCCGTGCTGGGACTCGCGATCGCGTGCCCGCGCTCGGGGGGGCTCGCGCTCGAGTACAGCCTGCTGTTCGCCCTCGACCCGCAGCACCGCGGGCTGTTGCGCATCGCCCACGACGGCGGCGTCGAGAGCGCCGTCCTCTCGCCCGGGCGGCCGCGCTTCGCGCTCGCCGCAGCGCCGCGCCCGCTGGCAGCGCTCGGCGACTTCGCGCGCGAGGGCGTGTGGCACATCTGGCTCGGCTTCGACCACCTGTTGTTCCTGCTCTGCCTGCTGCTGCCCGCAGTCGCCCGCCGCGGTGCGTCGGTCTGGCGGCCAGTCGCGAGCGCGCGCGAAGCGGCCAGCGAGACGTTGCGCGTCGTCACGGCGTTCACGCTCGCGCACTCGCTCACGCTCGCGCTCGGCGCGCTCGACGTCGTCGCGCTGCCGTCGCGGCTCGTCGAGTCGGCGATCGCGGCCTCGATCGTCGTGACCGCGCTCGACAACCTGCGCCCGTTCCTGTGTGCGCCGCGCGCCGGGGTCGCCTTCGGCTTTGGCCTCGTGCACGGCCTCGGCTTCGCGGGCGTGCTCGCCGAGGTCGGGCTGCCCGCGGGCTCGCGCGCGCTCGCCCTGCTCGGCTTCAACCTCGGCGTCGAGCTGGGCCAGCTCGCGCTGGTGGCGGCGTTCCTCCCGCTCGCGCTCGCCGCGCGCGGCTGGCGGCACTATCCCCGCCTCGCACTCGGCGGCGGCTCGCTCGCGGCCGGTGCGCTCGCGTGCGTGTGGCTCTGGGAGCGCGCGCTGGGCGGCTAGTGCGCGAGCGGGTGGGCGTGCGCGACGTCGGGGTCGGTGCGCGTCGCGCGCGCCACGCTGATCGGCGCGCGCTCCTTGAAGCCGGCGCTGCGCACCGGGCAAGCCGGCATCTCGCAGCCGGAGCAGTGCACGGGTCCGCACGGGTCGAAGTGCACGACCGACTCGCTCGGCTCGTCGAGGCCGTGCCGCAGACGCTCGTCGATCGTCTCGCTGATCTCGTGGAGCCGCTCGGCGTCGAAGTAGCGGGGCACGACCAGGTGCAGGTCCGTGTGCACGACCGCGCCGGAGCGCCAGGCGCGCAGCCCGTGGGCGTCGATCCACGCGGGCGGGCGGTCGTGGGAGAGCGTTGCGGCGAGCGCCTCGAGGAGCGCCGGATCGGCCTCGTCCATGAGGCCCCGCACGGCGCTGCGCGCGAGGCGGACTCCCTCCCACACGATGTTGGCCGCCACGAGCAGCGCGACCAGCGGATCCAGCCAGGCGAGCCCCGTCACCGCCACGAGCGCGAGGCCGCCCAGCACGCCCGCGCTGGTCCACACGTCCGTGAGCACGTGCTTGCCGTCCGCGACCAGCGCGAGCGAGCGCGCCTCCCGCCCGGTGCGGATCAGGTAGACGCCGAGCGCCGCGTTCCCCAGCGAGAGCGCGCCCAGGGCGACGAGGCCGGCGCCGAGTTCTCGGAGCGGCTCGGGGTGGAGGAGTTGCCGCCCCGCCTCGATCGCGATCAGCACCGCCGCCACGACGATCAGCGCGCCTTCGATGCCCGCGGAGAGGAACTCGACCTTGCCGTGGCCGTAGGGATGATCGCGGTCGGCGGGCCGAGCGGCGAGGATCATGCTGAACACGAGCAGCGCGGCCGCCGCCACGTTCACCGTCGACTCGAGGGCGTCGGACAGCACGGCCACCGAGCCGGTGAGCTGCCAGGTCAGGATCTTGCCGAGGAAGATCGCGACGCCGGCGACCAGCGAGACCCAGGCGGCGCGACGACGGGCAGCGTGGTCGATCGCCATGCCGGCGCACCCTAGCAGCGAGGCGCGGCCGCGGTTGGAAACGGATTTCGATTCCGGGCTCCGATTCAAGCCCGCGCACGCGTGGGCCGAAGCATGCGCAGTTTCGGCGTCAGGACGGGGGCGGCAGATGGCGGCTTCGATCAAGGGCTCGGCGTTCCAGTCGGTGCAGACCGACATCCAGCGGCTCGTGGACGACGGGCAGCTCGACCTCGACGAGATCGGCGACGGCTTGACGGCGAAGGACCGCGACTGGCTCGACGCCTTCGTGACGCCCGTGAGCTGGATGCCGATCGCCACCTACGGGCGCCTGCTCGAGCTGCTGGCGCGCGTCGAAGGCGGCGACGATCCCGTCGACTATCTGCGCGGGCGCGGGCGCGAGGCGGGCAAGCGCCTGCTCGGCGGCGCTTATCAGGGCTTCGCGCGCGCGTCGGGCGGCCTCGACCTGAAGGGCGTGCAGATCGTGATCGGCGTCGCGCGGCTGCTCTACGACTTCATGCAGTGGGAAGCGAAGGAGCTGCCCGGCGGCTCGTTCGAGATCACCGTGCGCGACGCGAAGGAGCTGCCCACGCCTGCGCTGCACACGGCCGAGGGTTTCCTCGAGCTGTACGGCGAGCTGACCTCCGGCAAGCGGCCGAGCGTCGCGAGCACGCGTCCCACGGCGAGCACGGTGCGCATCCTCGTCACGCCCTGACCTCCGCGCGCTCGGGGGCTCGCGAGGGGCTCGTCGCCTCGCCCTTTCCGCCTTCGTGCACCTGCGCGCCGCACGGCGCGCCGCGCGCCGCCCATCGCGGCGCCGCGCGCTTGGCGCGACGCTTGCGTGGCCGCTGCGCGAGGAGGCCCCTTCGTGACCGACGACCGCGCACTCGTGAAGAAGCATCTCGACGCCCTGCTCGCCGATGCCGCGCGCGGGGGGACGCCCCCCGACGTGGTGGGACGCCTGCTGCTGGAAGAGGTGACCACCCTGTGGCTGAAGTCTCGGCCCTGGCGCGACGTCGCCAACGAGCTCGAGTTCCACGCCAAGAGCCTGGATCCGGACGCCGACTTCGAGTTCATGCGCCCCTGACCGCGGAGCCGCTGACTGCGTCCGGCCGGCCCTCTCGCGCGGGCGCGGTCGGCCGATAGAAGACGGCGAGGGTGCGACCCGGCCCGCGCGCTGGCCCGCACGCTTGCCGGCACCGAGGGGGATCCGCATGAGAATCGTTCGCGCTGCGCTGGCCGTCGCGCTCGGTCTGCTCTCCGCTCCGGCGTTCGCCGAGGACGAGATCTGGGTGTGGACGACGGCGGACGGCTCGGTGCATTACACGGACGAGCGCGAGCGCATCCCCGACGCCTACCGCGAGAGCGCGCGCATCGCGCACAAGGAAGGCAGCGGCTCCTACCAGCGCGTTCCCGCTGCGCCCGCGGCCACGAAGCCAGCCGCCGAGCCCGCGCCGCCGCCGGACGAGCCCGCGCTGGCGCCCGAGAGCGCCTGGCGCGAAGAGGCGAGCGCGATCGACGCACGCATCGCCGCGCTGGTACCCGAAGTGGAGGCGTGTCGCGGCGACCACGTGAACCTCTCGCCGGGCGACGGCAGTCGCAAGCGGCGCGAGGAGCACGAAGAGGCCGCGCGCTGCGCGGAGGCGACCGCCGACCTCGCGCGCGCACGCGCCGAGCGCGAGGAGCTCGAGGAACGCGCGCGGCGCGAGGGCGCACCGCCCGGCTGGGTCCGCGCTCGCGATTGAGCGCACGCCCGCGCGCTGCGCGGCCGCACCGCCAGGCGACGCTTGCGCCGCGCCGCAGTCTCAGCGCCGGGTCGGGCAGTCGGGCTGCGCCGGGTCGCAGCCCCAGGCGCGCTGCGCGCTCTCCTGATAGGCGCGCTCGGCGGCGAGCATGCGCTCGCGCTCGGCGCGGCACTCGCCTTCGCCGGCGCCGGCGACGCAGCGCTCGTAGTCGGCGCGCGCGGCGCTCGCGCGCCTGTGGGCGTCGCTCGCGCACGCGGCGACGCCCAGCAGCGCGATCCCGGTCGCGGCGGCGCGCAGCACGCCGAGCGCATTCATCGCGCGTCCGCCGTCGGCGCCGCCCCGTCCTTCTTCCGGTAGCGCTCGAACCAGGCGAGGATGTTGTCCGTCTTCGCGATCAGCCGCGACGGCCGGTCGACGATCTCGTGCGACGCCTCCGGCACGCGCACCAGCGCCGTGTCGACCCTGCGCAGCTTCAGCGCGGCGTAGAACTGCTCCGCTTCCGAGATCGGCGTGCGGTAGTCCTGCTCGCCCGTGAGCAGCATCGTCGGTGTCTTCACGTTGCCGACGAGCGAGAGCGGCGAGCGGCGCCAGTAGTCGGTGACGTCCTCCCAGGGCGGCTTCGCGAACCAGTACGGCACGAATCCGTTCGGGAAGTCGGAGGTCAGCATCATGCTCGTGTAGTTGATGACCGGCTTCGCGGCGACGGCCGCGCGGAAGCGGTCGGTCTTGCCGACGATCCAGGCGGTGAGGATGCCGCCGCCGGACCCGCCGGTGACGAACAGGTTGTCCTCGTCGACGAAGCCGCGCTCGATGGCGGCGTCGACGCCGGTCATCAGGTCGTCGTAGTCGTTGCCCGGGTAGGCGTGGTGGATCAGGTTCGTGAACTCCTCGCCGTAGCTCGTGCTGCCGCGCGGGTTCGCGAACAGCACCAGGTAACCCGCCGCCGCGTAGCGCAGGAACTCGAGCGAGAAGTGCGGGCCGTAGGCGGCGTAGGGGCCACCGTGGATCTCGAGGATCAGCGGCCACTTCTTCGCGGGATCGAAGCCCGGCGGGGTCATCAGCCAGCCCTGGATCTCGCGGCCGTCGTGAGCGGACTCCCAGGTGAGCTCCTGGATCTCGCCGAGCCGCTTGCCGCCCAGCAGGTCCTCGTTCAGCTGCGTGAGCGTGCGCACCGCACCGCCCGCGACGATCCCGACGTCCGCGGGCCGCTGCGGCGTGCCCGCGGTGAACGCGATCGCGCCGCCGCGCGACACGCTGTAGCTGCCACTCGTGTAGGGGCGGCCGAGGTCGGTGCCGCCGACGTTCGACGCGAGGTCGCGCACGCGCCCGTCGAGCGTCGTCGCCGCGATCTTGCGCAGGCCGCGCTCGTCGTGCAGGAAGAAGAGGCTGCGGCCGTCGCTCGCCCAGCGCGGGTCCTGGACGTCGTCGTCGAAGCGCGGCAAGAGCTGGCGTGCGCCGCTGCCGTCGGCCTCCATCACGTACAGGCGCGCCACCTGATACATGCGCCCGTTCTCGTCGGAGCCCAGGTAGGCGATGCGCTTGCCGTCGGGCGAGAACACCGGGTTGAAGTCGGGCCCCTTGCGCGTGGTGAGCTGGCGCAGCCCGCCGCTCGCCACGTCGATCGCGAACAGCTCGCTCTCTTGCGGCAGCAGCTCCCAGTCGGGGTTGCGGTTGGCGGACGTGATCAGCGTGGCGCCGTCGGGACTGAAGGCGAGCGGGCCGCCGTGGTTGAAGTCGCCGAAAGTAAGCTGCCGCGCCGCGCCGCCTTCGGCGGGCACGACGAACACCTGGCGATAGCCGGCTTCGAGGTAGCCCTCGCCGTCGACGCGGTAGACCAGCGACTCGACCACGGTCACGGGGGGCGCCCAGGTCGCGCCCTCGGGCGCCGCAAGCGGCTCGGCGAGCGGCTTGTTCGGCTTCGGCACAAGCATGGTGAACGCGAGCGAGCGTCCGTCGGGCGACCAGGCGAGGTCAGCCGGCGCTTCGAGGAGGTCCGTGACCAGGGCGGTCTGGCCCGAATCCATCCAGCGCACGAAGAGCTGCGGGCTGCCGGCCGGCGCCGACACGAACGCGATGCGCGTCCCGTCGGGCGACCAGCGTGGCGAGCCGTAGCTGTCGCGGTCCGCCAGCAGCGGCCGGTGGCTCGAGCCGTCCGCATCGATCGTCCAGAGGCTCGCGCGCGGCTTGTCGGCGCGGATGTCGAAACCCACGCGCACGTAGACGATGCGCCGGCCGTCGGGCGAGATCTGCGGGTCGGCGGCGTACTCGAGGCCGAAGGTGTCGAGCGCCCTCAGCTCGCGAGCGGAGGCGGCGTCCTCGGGCGTGTCTTCGGCGGCGCGCGCGGCGGGCGCGAGCGCGAGGAGCACGGCGGAGGCGAGCGAGAGCGAAACGGGCGAGCGGCCCTCGAACATGGACGATCCCCCTGATGACTTTGGGCGCGGGCGACGGGCTTGCGGGCGGCTTCGGGCCGCTCCGGGAGCGAACGAGAAGCCGCTTTTAGCAGGCTGCCCGGGATCCCGCGGCGGCTCGTCGGCTCCCGCCCACCTCATATCGACCGCCCGGGGGACCAGTTCGACGCCGGCCTCCCTGCGCGGGCTAGCGGAACATCGCGTAAGAGTTCGTCTCGATCAGCTGCACGCAGAGCCAGAGGCCCCAGAGCGGGAACACGAACCAGATCCCGTTCGTGGCGCCGACCACCGCCACGATCGAGGCCGCCGAGTGGCCTACGTGGTTCCGGTTGTTGAAGAACTGGAAGAAGTAGACGGCCGTCCCGTAGAACATCTGCCAGAAGACGGCGATGCCGAGCGCCCCGAGCAGGCGCGCGGACAAGAGCTCGAAGGTCATGCCCCAGGCGAACACGGTCGCCGGCAGGAGGGTCGACCAGGCGTTGCCGACGTCGATGTTCCAGCCGAAGGAGCGCTCGTCCGCGTAGCCGCGGTCGTACAGCGCGTAGCTCGACCAAACGCCCGTCCAGGTGCGCGGCGAGAGCAGCCGCGAGAAAGGCACGCTCGAGGTGAAGTACTCGGCGGCGCGGACCGCTTCGCGCCCCCGATAAGGGCCGCGCGTCTCCTCGTACTCGCGGCGGATCCGATCGATCTCGAAATGGAGCACGAGCTCCCAGAGGTTGATCATCAGGTTCACGACCAGGAAGCACGCGAGCACGGCCTGGGGCCAGCTGATCGCCCCGTGCACGGCGTGGTGGACACCGGCGTGCAGGGCGGTGAGGGCGACGACGAACGAGACGATGGCGACGGGAATGGGAACCACGCGGGCGCTCCGGAGGATTTGGGCGCGCGATGCTCGGCTGCCGAGCGCAGGCTGTCGAGGGCGCGCCGCAGGCGCCCGAGCGTCGACGCCCCCGCGGCGACTGCGACCGCGCGCGCGATGTTGCGCGCCGGCGGCCGCCGCCGAACGCTCCGCCGCGCGCGCCGAGGTGCGCGAGAGGAGCGCCCATGTACGAGGACCTGCGCGTCGAGAACCGCGGGCTGTGCAGCTGGATCGCCATCAACCGGCCCGCGGCCATGAACGCGGTGCGGCCGAAGACGTACGCCGAGCTGTCGCACGCCTTCGAGGAGGCGGACGCGGATCGCGCGACGCGCTTCGTCGTGCTCACCGGCGAGGGCCGCGGCTTCTGCGCGGGCGACGACTTCCAGGAGATCTTCCTCTCCGAGAACTCGCCCGGCCGGCGCAGCGACGGCCAGCTCGCGCGCTACCGCGACAAGCTCGGCGCCGCGACGCCAGTCGTGCGCGCCATCCTCGACTGCACGAAACCCACGATCGCCGCGATCAACGGGCCCGCGGTCGGCATGGGCATGGACCTCGCGCTGCTGTGCGACATGCGCATCGCCAGCAGCAAGGCGAAGCTCGGCTCGTACTTCGTGCGCCGCGGCGTGATCGGCAGCATCGGCGGCACCTACCTGCTGCCGCGCATCGTCGGCCTCTCGCGCGCCATGGAGCTGCTGCTCTCGGGCGAGCTGCTCAGCGCCGAGGAGGCGGAGCGGCTCGGCGTCGTGTCGCGCGTGGTGCCGGACGGCGAGCTGCGCGCGGCCGTCGACGCGCTCGCGGAGAAGCTCTCCTGGGGCGCGCCGCTCGCGCAGCGGGCGATCAAGCGCGTCGTGAACAAGGGCCTCACGATGGACCCGGTCGCGCTCGAGGAGTACGGGCGCCTGCTCTCCGACGAGCTGTGGCGCACCGAGGACCACCGCGAGGGCGTCGCCTCGCACGTGGAGAAGCGCAAGCCGGTGTTCAAGGAGCGCTGAGCGAACCGCGTTCGCGACCCCGCCGCGATCGCGCTCACGGCGCGCGCTTCGCGAGCTCCCGGAGCTGGAAGCGCTGGACCTTCCCGGTGGCGGTGCGCGGCAGCGCCGCGATCACCGAGACCTCGCGCGGCCGCTTGAAGCGCGGCAGCGTCGCCGCGCAGCGCTCGTGCACCGCCGGAGCCAGCGCTGCCGCCTCGGCAGCATCGGTCGCGACCACGAACGCGACGAGCTCTTCGAGACCCTCGCTGCCGGCGCGGCCCACGACTGCGCACTCGCGGACCCCGGGCACGGCACCGACGACTTCCTCCACGTCGCCGGGCGCGACCCACTGGCCCGCGATCTTCATCAGATCGTCGGCGCGGCCGAGCAGGCGGTAGCCGCCGTCCGCGTCGCGGACCGCGCGGTCTCCGCTCACGTACCACTCGCCCTGGAAGGCGCGCCGCGTCGCGGCGACCCGCCGCCAATATCCGGACGCCATGCTCGGGCCGCGCACCAGCATCATGCCCGGCTCGCCATCGCCGGCTGGCCGCAGCTGCTCGTCGACGATCTTCACGTCGTAGCCGGGCACGACGCTGCCCAGCGCGCCCGGTCGCGCCGCGCCGGGCAGATTCGTCAGGTAGATGTGCAGCATCTCCGTCGAGCCGAGTCCGTCGAGGATCTCCCGCCCCGTCGCCGCCCCCCAAGCCGCGAGCACGCCCGGCGGGAGCGCTTCGCCCGCGGAGAGGCAACGGCGCACGGATCCGAGGCTCGCCCGCGCGTCGCGCGGAGCCGCGCTCAGCAGCGCGCGGTACACCGACGGAACCGAGAAGAACAGCGTGGGACGCTCGGAGGCGAGCAGCGCCCAGGAACGGTCGGCGCGAAACGGCTCCGGCGAGAGCACGACCGACGCGCCCGCCGCGAGCGGGAAGTAGAGGCTCGCGCCGAGGCCGTAGGCGAAGAACGCCTTCGAGGTCGAGTAGCTGACGTCGGCGGGGCCGACGCCGAGCACCGCTTGGCCGTAGGCGTCGCAGCACGCGCCGATGCTCGCGTGCAGGTGAATCACACCCTTCGGCCTTCCCGTGGTGCCGGAGCTGTAGAGCCAGAATGCGGCGTCCTCCGCGTGCGTGTCCGCGGCGCCGCGCCCGTCGCTCGCGGCGAGCAGCGCGCGCCAGAAGCTCCCGGTGCGCCGCGCGCCGACTCCGAGGACGCGCGGCGCGCGCCCTCTTTCCGCGCAGCGCCGCGCGAGCTCGCCCGCGAGCGGCTCGCCCGCCACGATCGCGGCCGGCTGCGCGTCGGCGACGAAGAACGCGTGCTCGTCGGCGGACAGGAACGGGCTCACGACCACCGGCACGGCGCCGCGCCAGAGGCTGCCGAGGAACGCGAAGACCAGCTCGGGGCAGTCCGGCAGTGCGAGCAGCACGCGCTGCTCACCGGCAACGCCCAGCGCCGCCAGCGCTTCGGCGCACTGGCGCACGCGCCCGCGCAGCTCGCCGTAGGAGACGTCGCTTCGCTCTTCGTCGGCGCGCAGGCGCAGGGCGACGGCGCCGTCGTCCGCTCCGCTGCCCGCGAGGATTCGCTCCGCCGCGTTGTGCCGCGCGCCTACGTCGGATCGGAGCTCTCCGCTCACGGGGCCGCTCAGCGCTCGTTCGTGCGCACGTAACGGAAGTCGCGCGGTTTGCCGTCGATGCCCCGGGCGGGCGGCGCGATCCAGCCCGCGTACGCGCCGGGCTCGAGCACGGCGCGCCCGCAGAGCGACCGCACGTACGCGCGATCCGCCTCCGAGGGAAGGAACTCGTCGCGCCGCTTGCGGAACTCGGCCTCGGACAGCATCCGGCCCTGGGGGTCGAACCAGCCCTCCGCGAACCC